>DASRAY010000013.1:0-22049 GCA_035637935.1 Sphingomicrobium sp. | reverse complement strand
CGGCGACCTTGATCATCGCGATCTCGCCCTGCGCCGCCTTGTTGCCGGCGCGGTCCATCATGTCCGCCGCCTTGAGGCACAAGAGCCGGGTCATCTCGATGTCGATCCGGGCGTTGGCGACGCGTTCTTCCCACACGCCCTGCTCGGCGATGGTCTTGCCGAAGGCGGTGCGGCTCATCAGCCGCTTGACCATCGCATCGAGCACTTCCTCGGCGGCACCGATGGTGCGCATGCAATGGTGGATCCGCCCCGGCCCCAGCCGGCCTTGCGCGATTTCGAACCCCCGGCCCTCACCCAGCAGCATGTTCGACGGCGGCACGCGCACGTCATCGAGTTCGATTTCCATGTGTCCGTGCGGAGCATCGTCATAGCCGAACACCGGCAGGTAGCGCTTGATCGCCACCCCGGGCGCGTCGAGCGGCATCAGGATCATGGACTGCTGCTTGTGGGTCTCGGCGTTGGGGTCGGTCTTGCCCATCAGGATCGCGACCTTGCAGCGCGGGTCGCCCGCCCCGCTCGACCACCATTTGCGGCCGTTGATGACGTACTCGTTGCCGCGCATCTCGATCCGGCACTGGATGTTGGTGGCGTCCGACGAGGCCACGTCGGGCTCGGTCATCAGGAAGGCCGACCGGATTTCGCCGTCCATCAGCGGACGAAGCCACTCGTCCTTCTGCTCGCGGGTGCCGTAGCGGTTGATCACCTCCATGTTGCCGGTGTCGGGCGCAGAGCAATTGAAGGCCTCCGACGACCACAGGATGCGGCCCATTTCCTCGGCGCAAAAGGCATATTGGAGGTTGGAGAGGCCCGGCCCGTCGAATGCGAAGCTGTCGTCGACCGGGGTCGCGCCGTGCGACGGCGGCATGAACAGGTTCCACAACCCTTCCGCCTTCGCCTTGGCCTTCAGTTCCTCGACGACCAGAAGCTCTTTCCAGCGTTCGCCCTCGCGCTGCTGCGCGTCATAGTCGGCGGCGCGCGGGCGGACCTCGGCGTCCATGAACGCGCGCACCTTGTCGCGCCACTCGGTCTCGGCCGGTGCCAGGCTGAAATCCATGGCCAGCCGCCTATCAGCAACAATGTCAGTTGGCTATGAGCGGGCGCATGGGCAGGCTACAGGGCAAGGTCGCGATCGTCACCGGCGCGGCGTCGGGGATCGGCAAGGCGACGGTCGAACTATTCCGCAGCGAAGGCGCGACGGTGATTGCTTCCGACATCGCCGCCGCCGAGGGCATCATCCAGACCGACGCTGGCCGCGACGAGGACGTGCGGCACCTGGTCGAGCATGCCGTCTCAGCTCACGGCGGGCTCGACATTTTCTTCGCCAACGCCGGCATTTCCGGCGGCTTCGCGTCGATTGCCGAGCAAACCGCGGAAGACTGGGCCGAGATCCTGCGGATCAATCTCATCGGCTCGTTCCTCGCGGTCAAATATGCGGGGCCGGCAATCGCGAAGCGCGGCGGCGGGTCGATCGTCTGCACCGCGAGCGTCGCGGGCCTGCGCTCAGGCGCGGGCGGCGCGGCTTATTCGGCATCCAAGGCCGGCGTCATCAACCTCGTCCAGACCGCGGCGCAGCAGCTCGCCGGGTCGAGCGTCCGCGTCAACGCCATCTGCCCCGGCCTGATCGAGACCGGCATGACCAAGCCGATCTACGACATGGCCCGCGCCGCCGGCCAGGAAAGCCGCATCGGCGAGATCAACCCCCTCGGTCGCGGCGGCGAACCGGAGGAGATCGCCAAGGCGGCGCTGTTCCTGGCGTCCGACGAGTCGAGCTACGTCAACGGCGCTGCTCTCGTTGTCGACGGCGGCCTCTCGACCAGCCACCCGACCACGCGGCGGTTCGACATCCGGATGCTGTGATGTCTGAACGCGACGACCGATCGCTTGAGGGCTTGGAGTATCGGATAGCCTTCGAGCTCTACAGCAAGGACGGCAGGCGCGGCGCCAAAGTGCTGGAATTCTTGCATGGCGAAACTTTTCTTCTCGAACTCGAATGCATCGACGAGACGTGGGCCCAACGTCATTCTGGCAGGCTTGTCGGCCCCTTTGCCTCGCCGACCGACGCCGAGCATTTCATTATCGCCACGCCTTGGTTCAACGGCGAGGAATGATCTCAGCTCGCGGTGACTAGTTCGCTAAACTTGGCGAGGTCGATGTTGCCGCCGGAGACGACGCAGACGATCGGCCCCTCGCCCGCCTGACCGGTCAGCGCCGCGGCCAGCGACAGCGCGCCCGCCCCTTCGGCGATCGTGCGCGATTTCTCGGCGATCAGGCGCATCGCGTCGCGGGTCTGGTCGAGGGTGACGGTGATCGCGCCGTCGACGACCGGCTGCATCCGCTGCCACATGCGCTCGATGACGCTCTTGCCGCCGGCGCCGTCGACGAAGCTCGCCTGCCAATTCTCGAACTTGCGCGGGCCGCCCTCGCGCAGGGAGAGGGCGTAGGGCGCCGCCGTCTCCGGCTCGGCGCCGAGCACCTTAACGTCCGGTTTCTTCGCCTTGATCGCGCTGCCGACGCCGGTGATCAGCCCGCCGCCGCCGATCGCGCAGATGACCGTGCGTACTTCGGGCAGGTCTTCGAGGATCTCGAGGCCCATGGTGCCGTGGCCGGCGATGAAGTCGTGATTGTCGAACGGGTGGACGAAGGTCGCGTCCAACCCCGGAAACTCGTGGCTCTCCGCGGCCACCCAGGCGCGCTCGTAGGACACCGGCACGATCTCCGCGCCAAGCGCACGCATACGGTCGAGCTTGGTCTGCGGCGCGGTCTCGATCGCGACCACCGTGCAGGGCACGCCATATTGCCGAGCGGCGTAAGCGACGCCCTGCCCCGCATTGCCGGCGCTGATCGTCCACACCCCCTTGGCGCGCTCCTCGTCCGACAGCCTGGCGACCGCATTGCTCGCGCCGCGGATCTTGTAGGCGTTGGTCGGCTGGAGGTTCTCGAGCTTGAGCCAGATGCGCTCGTCGAACCGCACCAGCGGCGTGCGCAGCACCGTGCCGGCGATGCGCTCGCGCGCCGCCTCGATATCGCCAAGCTGGATCGATCGAACGGGTGGGATCAAGGCTGCCTCCGCCGAACTGTCTTTTACAGGGGTGGATCGTAGGGGACGAACAGGCGCGCGCCAGTCAGCAATCGCACGATTTCGCGCACCTCGCTGTCGCTCAGCCAGCCGAACTTTGCGTGAAGCTGCGGCGCGGAGAATGCGCTTTGTTCGAGCGCCCACTCGACGGGACCGACGAGCGCGCCGAGCGAGTGCTCGCCGGTCCCATCCCGGAGGATCGCGCCGGCGGAGCACCAGTCGAGCTCGGCCGGATTTTCCGTGCGGGCATAATAATCGACCTTTGGCCGGTGCGTGAAATCGAAGTCGAACGCGCGCATCGCGAGCGCCCGCTGGCGGGCCGTCAGCTGGTCGCCGAACAGCGGCGAACGGATCAGCTCGGCCACTTTGTCCGCCAGCCGGTCGAGGTCCGCCTGGAGGTCCGCTCCGGACTTGCGCCGGCCGTCCGCGAGATAGGCCCGGAACTCGGGGTCGCGAGTCGTCAGCTCTTCGAGCAGCCGGAAGATGTAGCGGCCGTAGAGCGGCGCGACCGCGAAGGTCAGGTGAAGCGACGAGTCCGAACTCGCCAGCGCGTCGTGGAAATAGCCGCGCGGGATGTAGAGCAGGTCGCCGGGCCGCATGTGCGCGGTCATCATCACGTCGCCCTTGGCGCGGTCGATGATCGCCTGGGCGCCGTCGCCTTCGAGGGGCTCGATGGGAGCCTCGGCGCGATTCTCGTAGATCCGCCAGGTCTTCTCGCCTTCGAGGTGCACGGCGAACACCTCGTGCAGGTCGCAATGGCTGTTGAACGCCTGCACGTCCTTGAAGGAGCAATACGCGTTCGCCCCCGAGGTCGCGGCGAACTCGTCGCCGAGCATCGCGGCGACCTGGCGGATCGCCGGGTCGACGTCTTCGAGGCTGTTGGCGACGAGGCTCGCCCCGATCCGCAGGAAGACGTGGACCTTGGCCGGGTCGGCGCGCCGCGGACCGCTGCCGCCGGGCTTCGGCTCGGCGAGGTAATGCTCGCCGAAGATCGGCCGGCTGTTGATGATCAGCTTGAGATTGTCCTCGGTCCAGTGCGGCAGGACGCCCATCAGCTCGCCCAGCCGGTCCAGCGTCAGAAGGGCGGCGCGAGCGGTGCTGCCGCCCTCTCCCGCTGTGATGTGCACCGGCCGCCGGCCGAAATAATCGCCGAGGAACTCGTCGACAGGCATCGGTGCAATGAATTGGGCAAAGTCCATCGGCTTGGCGCGCTCAAACCTTTTGCATGGGCGATGCATGGTCGAGTAGCGCGTCCGCCCTAAGCAGGAAAGTGACGGTGGCAGCGATGAAGACCCTGCAGCTTCTCAATTACGAACGCGACCGCTGGATCGCCGGCGACGGGGCGGTCGAGATCCCGAGCGCGATCGATGGCGCGCCGGTGGCGACGACCGGCTCCGGCGGGCTCGATTTCGGCGGCATGCTGCGCCACGCGCGGGAGGTCGGCGGGCCGGCGCTGCGCAAGCTCACCTTCCACGAGCGCGCGCACATGCTGAAGGCGCTCGGCCAGGCGATCATGGCCCGCAAGGAGGAGCTGTACGAGCTCAATTACCAGACCGGGGCGACGCGCAAGGACGGGTGGATCGATATCGAGGGCGGCGCCGGCACGCTCTTCTCCTTCTCGTCCAAGGGCCGACGCGATCTGCCCGACGCGCACGTGCTGCTCGACGGCCAGCTCGAACCGCTGTCGAAGCAGGGCACGTTCGTCGGCCAGCACATCTACACCCCGCTCCAGGGTGCGGCGGTGCACATCAACGCGTTCAACTTTCCGGTGTGGGGGATGCTCGAGAAGCTCGCTCCGACCTTGCTCGCCGGGGTTCCGGCGATCGTGAAGCCGGCGACGGCGACGGCGTATCTCTGCGAAGCCGCGTTCAGGATCATGATCGAGGCAGACGTGCTTCCGCCCGGTGCGATCCAGCTGATCGTCGGCTCCGTCGGCGACCTGTTCGACCATTTCACCGGCCAGGACATGGTCAGCTTCACCGGCTCGGCCTCGACCGCCCTCAAGCTGAGGACCCACCCGACGGTCATTCGCGAGTCGGTTCGGTTTGTGGCGGAGCAGGACAGCCTCAATGCGTCCTTGCTCGGACCGGACGCGGCGCCGGGCACGCCCGAGTTCGATCTGTTCGTCAGGGAGGTCGCGACCGAGATGACGGTCAAGGCCGGGCAGAAATGCACTGCCATCCGCCGCGCCATGGCCCCGGCAGAATATCTCGACGCGGTCCAGCAGGCGCTGGCCGAGCGGCTGGCCAAGACCAGGGTCGGCGATCCGCGCGCCGAGGACACTCGGATGGGCGCTTTGGTCAGCCTCAGCCAGCGCGACGACGTCCGGAGCAAGATCGCCGAGCTCGAAGCGGCGGGGGCCAAGATTGTCGCCGGCGACCCGGCGGCCGAGCCGCCGGTTCCGGGCGGAGCCTTCCTCGCGCCGGTGCTGCTGCGCACCGATGACCCGTGGGCGACCGCCGCAGTGCATGACGTCGAGCCGTTCGGACCGGTCTCGACGATCATGCCCTACAAGGACCTGGCCGACGCCATCGCGCTGGCGAACCGCGGCAAGGGCAGCCTCGCTTTGTCACTGTTCACTTATTCGCCTGACGCCGCGCGCGAGTTCATCCAGGGCGCCGCCGCCTTTCACGGCCGCATGCTGGTCCTGAACCGCGACAATGCCGCGGAATCGACGGGACACGGCTCGCCGCTGCCGGTGCTGGTCCACGGCGGGCCCGGGCGCGCCGGCGGCAGCGAGGAAATGGGCGGGGTGCGCGGGGTCAAGCATTACATGCAGCGCACGGCGCTCCAGTCCTCGCCGGCGATGATCGCGGCGATCACCGAGCAGTACATCCCGGGCGGTCCCAAGCACGTCATCGACGGCCACCCGTTCCGCCGCACGATGCGCGAGCTCGCCATCGGCGATACGTGGAAGACCGAAAGCCGCACCGTCACGATCGCGGACATCGAGCATTTCGCCGAGTTCACCGGCGACAAATTCTACGCCCACATGGATGAGGAAGCCGCCAAGGCCTCGCCGATCTTCGAGGGCCGGGTCGCGCACGGCTATCTGATCCTGAGCTTCGCTGCCGGACTGTTCGTCGATCCCGACCCGGGGCCGGTGCTGGCCAACACGGGGCTCGAGAATCTGCGCTTCCTGACCCCGCTCTACCCCGGCGATTCGCTGCGAGTCGAGCTGACCGTCCGCTCCAAGTCGCTGAAGAGCAAGGACACCGGCGTGGTCCGCTGGGCGGTCGAAGTGTTCAACCAGAAGGACGAGCTGGTCGCGACCTACGACCTCCTGACGGAAAACGTGCCCTAGGCACGGCACTTGCTTGTTGGCCGATCGTTCTGTGGTCGTAATTCCTCGGAGGGAGACGACCGATGAAAGTTAGCGAAGTGATGACCCGCGAGGTCCGGACGATCGGCCCCGATCAGACCGCGAAGGAAGCGGCGAACTTCATGCTCAGCACTGACGCCGGCTCGATTCCGGTGACGGACGGCGAGCGGCTGGTCGGCATGATCACTGATCGCGACATTGCCGTGCGCGGGGTCGCCAAGGGATTCGCGCCGGACACGCCGGTCAGCGAGCTGATGACCAAGGACTGCATCACTGCACGCGAGGACGACGATGTCTCAACCATCGCCTCCAAGATGAGCGAGGCGCAGGTACGGCGTCTGCCGGTGATCGATGATCAGGAACGGCTGTGCGGGATCGTCAGCCTGGGTGACCTCAGCCGCGACGGCGACGACCAGTCCGCGTCGCAGGCGCTAGCGGGAGTGAGCCAGCCGGGCGGCCAGCACCGGCAGTAATTAGCGGCCGATCTCCCCGATCGCCTGGTCGACCAGCTTTTCGTCGGTTGCGGCATCGTGGCGCTCGGCGATCAGCCGGGCGGCGGCCTTGGTCGCGGCGTCGGCGGCGGCGGCGCGCAACTGCTCGATCGCCGCCCGCTCCTCGGCCGCGATCTTGTCCTCGGCCATGCGGGTGCGGCGCTCGACCAGCGCTTGTGCGTCCGACTTGGCCTTGGCGACGATTTCCTCAGCCTCGTGCCTGGCGCGCTCGAGCAAGGCGTCGCGATCCTTGTCGGCCGACTTCGCCTTCTTCGCATATTCGGTCTTCAGCGCCTCGGCCTCCTTGCGCAGCGACTCGGCCTCTGCGAGCTGATTGCGGATCATCGCGATCCTGTCGTCGAGCGCCTCGCCGATAGCGCTCGGGACCTTCTTCCACACCAGGATCGCGAAGACGACGATCATCGCCAGCGCGATCCACGCCGGGGCAGTCAGCCCGAAGGCGGTGGCCTCGACCTCATGGACCGGGACTTCGGTGCTCGTGGTCGTGTGCGGCGCTTCAGACATTGAGCTCGCCCTTCACTGCGGCGGCAGCGTCCTTCTTGTCGACCGCGATCCCGGTCAGCCGGGAGACGAGATCCTGGGTCAGCTCAGCGGCGACCGCCTCGATCTCCGCTCGTGCCGCCACGACGGCGTCACGGATCTTCATTTCGGCCGCCTCGACCTTGAGGTTGATCTTGTCGGCCGCGGCCTTGACCTTGGCCTCGGTCTTGCGGGCGCTGTCCTGCTTCGCTTCCTGCGCGATCCGCGCGGCCTCGGCGCGGGCCGCGTCCATCCGCGCGCGCCACGCCGCCTCGGTCTCGTCGGCGGCGGTGCGCGCGGCCTGGGCCTTGGCGAGATCGTCGGCGATCTGCTTCTCGCGGGCATCGACGGTCGATTGAATCTTCGGAACCATCCCCCGACCGATCACGAAGAAGGTGATTCCGAAGACGACCACCAGCCAGAACAGCTGGGACCAGAAGATGTCAGGAAGTTGGGTAAGTTGCGGCATGCTGGATCCCGTTCAGGACAGACGTGCCGGAAGGCACGCCCGCCATCCGATTAGAACACGAAGAGGATGAGCAGCGCGACGGTGAACGCCATCAGGCCGAGCAACTCGGCGAGGGCGAAGCCGAGGAACAGGCGGCCCTGCTGACCGTCGGCGGCGGCCGGGTTGCGCAGTGCACTGTTGAGGAACTGGCCGAACACAAAACCGACGCCAACGGCAGCGACACCGGTACCGATCGCTGCGAGACCGGCGCCAATGAGCTTTGCGGAAGCGACATCCATGATTGAACTCCTTTGAAAATCAGTTGGTTAGTGAAGGTTGACCGCGTCGTTGAGGTAGAGCGACGTGAGCAGCGCGAAAACATAGGCCTGAAGCGCGCAAACCAGCAGCTCGAGCGCTCCTACCCCGACGATGAAGATGAAGCTGATGAGGCCCACGCCGAAGCCTACCGGGCTGCCCGAGCCGAAGCCGTTGACGATGAAGCTTCCGAACACCTCCATCAGGATGTGGCCGGACATCATCGCCACGAACAGTCGAAGCGCGAGGCTGAACGGGCGGACGAGGAACGAGACGATCTCGATCGGGATGATCAGCGGCAGCATGTACCAGGGCGTCCCGTGCGGCACGAACAGCGAGAAGAAGTGCAGGCCGTGGCGCCAGAAGCCGACGATCAGGACGAGGCTGAAGCTCATGATCGCGAGCAGGCCGGTGATACTGAAATGGCTCGTCGGAGTGAACGGATGCCAGCCGGGGACGATCGCCAGCGGAAGCAGCCCGAGCAGGTTGGCGACGAGAATGAAGGTGAACAGCGAGAAGATGTAGGGCGTGAACTTCTTGCCCTCGGGCCCGATGTTCACCTTGACGAGGTCGTCGATGAAGCCGGTCAAGCCTTCGACCGCCATCTGCCAGCGACCGGGGACGACCTGACGCTTGAGGCCGCCCCACATGAACAGCGTGATGACGGCGAGAGCGGCGAGCATCCACGCGCCGCTGTTGGTCAGGCTCACGTCGTAACCACCGATGTTGAGCGGAACCAGCGGCTCCACCGTGAACTGGTGCATCGGGTCGATTTTGCCGGCCACTCGTTCCTCTTAAAGTCCAGCACCGGGATCACGCCCCGGCGGCGTTTTCGATAGTCGAAGCACGTTCCTGATGCCGACCGCGAAACCGAGGAACAGCATCACCAACGTCAACCAGGGCTTCGTCCCAAGCAGACTGTCGAGGCCCCACCCCAGCAATCCGCCGCCGAGCGGACCACCGATCAGATACCCGATAACGAGCTGGGCAGCCCGCATGTTGGGATCGACCTGGGTGTTCTTCGCTCGCTTCGCCTCCGCCTGCTGCAGACGGTCGAGCCGCTGATCGAGCGATTCGAGCCGGGCGTCTGGTGGAAGCTTCGGAACCTCGTCGGTCTCGTCTTCAGCCATGTCTCTCCCCTGTGCGTCGCCCCTTACGCAATTCAGGGCCAGCTCGGGACGAGGAACATGGCGGAAAGCGACACCGCCAAGGCGCCGCCCCTTTATGAAGGGGGGTGCGACAAGTCAACCGAGGGCGCCGCCCGACCGGTTCAGCGACAATAGTCGGGCACGACCGAGCCCTGCCCGGCCGGCCGGCGCCGCCACACGCCGTCGGCGAGCAGGTAGGATTGCCCGACGCCGACCCGGGCGAGGAGCTGGCAGCCGGCGGTGACGCCGACGTCTTGCGGGCTGGCGCCCTTGCGCGCCGCAAGGTTGCTGTAGAGCGAGCGGCGACGAATGTTGATCGCTGCGACCTGGCTGCGCACGGCGGCCGAGACCGGTGCCGCAATGCCGACGTAGCCGTCGTAGCGCTCGCCGACCGCTCCTGCGGCGCGCGCGGCATCGACCGCCGGGGTTTGCGCGAGCGCCGGGACGGCCAGCAGCGCCGTCGCCGCAACCAGGAGGTTCCGCCTCATTTCGGCGGCTGCGGCTGCTGCGGGAAGGTCTGCGGGTTGCGGTTGATCAGCTGCTCGACGTCGCGCTGCAGCCGCACCAGCACCTCTTGCTTGATCGTCACGTTGAGGTTGATCTCGATCGGCTTCTCCGGCGTCTTGACCGAGATGCAGCTCGACAGCGGCAGCGCGGCGAGCGCGAGCGCCACGGCAGGAATGATCTTGTGGGTCATGGTCATCTCTCGTTGGCGGGGGTTGGAGTGACGGTCTCCTGGACCGGGGTTTGCGATTGCTGTTGGTCCTCGTCGCGGCGGCGGACCTCGGTGACGATGCCGGGCACGTCCTCGAGCGGCTGCGGGAGCACCGTGCCGATCTGCGCGCGCGGGTCGCGGTAGGACTTGGCGGTCTGGATGAGCGAGCGGAACGGCCCCTTGATGTTAATGTTGAACCGGAACGGGACCTTGGCGAAGGCGCCCTGAATGATCCGCGACGCGCCGCCGCCGCCGGCCAGCCCGAGCTGCTCGATCGTCAGGCGCGTCGCGAACTCGCCGGCGAGGTCGCCGTCGAGGCGGATGATCATCGAGCGATAGCGCAGCTCCTTCAGCGCATCGAAGGCGAGATTGCCGAGCATGCCGAGGTTCGAGCGGTTGATCACGCCGACATAGGACAGGGTCCCTCCGGGATCGCGGGAGTCGAGCCGACCGCCGACGATCCGGCCGCCGTTCTCGTCAAAGATCATCGGCAGGACGCCGTCGAACTTGCCGGTCGCGGTCAGCTCCCTGAAGCCGAGGCTGTCGACGAAGGTCTTGGCATCGAGTCCCTGGACCTCGAACGTCAGCCGCTTGGCGGTCGGCCGGGCGAAGTTGAGCACGGTCTCCTGGAGGATCAGGCGCCCGCCCATGAACGGCCATTCGCCGCGCTCGATCTTGACCAGCTGGCCGGGCAGCAGCTGGTAGTGGATGACCCCGTTCTCGACCAGGATGCCGGGATTGATCGACCGCGCCGTCAGAACCTGCCCGGGCGGGGTCGTCAGGCCGAGCAGGTCGTCGAAGTGGATCGTTCCTGCGAGGCCCTCGACCGGCCCGAACGGCGCGGCGAGGTCGAGGTTGGCAGTCGTGAAATCGCCGGTCGAGGTGACCTTGCCTTCGGCGTCCCAGTCGATCCGCCCCCGGCCGCTGATGGTGCCGTTGACATAGGCGATCACGCCATCGGTGAGGCGGCTGAGGTCCTCGGGCTTGAAGGACGGCCCGAAGGTTAGCGATGGGACGTCGAGCGTCGCATGGCCCGCGCCGGTCGACAGGCGATGCTCGATGGCGACATCGGTCACCCGCGTGCCCTCATGCCGCAGCGTCCCGTTGGCCCGGACATAGTCGCCGGCAAGCGTGAAGCGGACGTCATCGCCCTTGAGCGGATAGAAGCGCGGATCGGGGTCGCGGTCGGACACCGTCAGCGCGCTGGTCACATTAAGGTCGCCGTGATGGACCTGCCATTTGCCCGAGGCGTCGCTCAGCAGCAGCGGGACGTTGCCGATGGTCGAGCGCGCGCCCGAGAAGGCGCCGCTCACTCCGGCGCCGCCGAACGAGCCGGTCAGTCGCGCGGCATCGAACGCGATCGGCGAAGCCGGCCGGCCGAGGCGCAGCGCCAGCCGGTCCATCCCGAACTGCTTGCCGACGATCTGCCCGCCGGCTGCGACGAGGTGGAGTGGCGACTTGCCGAGCCGGCCGTCGAGCACCGGTCCGCGGAACCGCGCGCTTGCGAGGAGCGGGCCGCCCGGCTGTTTCGACACGATCGCCGGCCCGACCGGGCAGATCGGCAGCTGCGCGCGGCCGAGCTGCAACGCGCCGGTCTGCAGGTAATTGAAGCCGATCACCGCGCACGACGTGCCGAACGCGAAGCTGCCGCCGCGCCCGATCCGTCCGTCGATCGGGATGCGCAGCGCCTGGACCCGGCCGTCGGGGAACGGCCCGTCGAGCTGGGCCAGGCTGTGCAGCTCGGTCGAACCGTCGGGCGCCGCGGCGAAGCGGATCGGAGCGAGCGCGAGGCGCGACCCGCGGGCCGTGTAAGGCGCGAGTTCGGCGACCCCGCTCATTGGCCCGCCCGGGCGTGCCTGGTGAAGCGTGACCCGCCCGCTCGGCAGTCCGCCTCCGCCCATCTGAATATTGCTGTCGATGCGCAGTCCGTTGGCCTGCCAGTAATAGGTCACCCCGCTGCCGCCGGCGATGCGCGCCCGGGCGCCGTTGGGGCCGATGATGTCGGCACTGTCGATCCGCGCCGCGCCCCCGCCCGGGACGTTGACGACGCGGATGTGCCCGGCGGCGTTGAAATTGCGCGCGGTGCGGTTGATCGCTCCGCCGATCGCGCCGGCAATCGGGCCGATCGGGGTCTTGGCGGCGGCTGCCAGCGGTTGCGTCACTCCGGCGAGCATCGCCGGGTCGATCGCCGCACTGTCCGCCGCGAAGTCCCCGGCAAGCGCCAGCGTCCCGCCGCGAATGCCGAGCCGATAACCTGCGTCGAGCCGCGTCCGGTCGGCAAAGATTGTGGCCATGCGCGACCGCTGGGCGGCCAGCCGAACGCGGCCGCGGACGTCGCTCAGCGGGCCCTTGTAAGTCAGCTCGCCGGCGAAGTTCGCCAGGCCGTTGGCGCCGGCTGTGAGCGCCTGCATCGCCATCCGCCCGCTGCCGTCGACGGCGGTGAAAGATTCGTTGAAGCTCGCCTTGGCGTCGAAGCGCGGCGCGACGATGTCGAACCTGCTCGCCGGACAGGCGAAGCGGTCGAGCATCACGGGGCCCTCGATCGCCGGCCGGCGCGCCACGACCGCAAGCATGACATTGGCCTTGAGGTTGAGCGCGGCGCAGCGTCCGGGGACGAGGCGCGGGCTCACCAGCGCGGCCTGGCCCTTGAATCCGCCGGAGAGCTTGCCGTTGCCTTCGAGCGCGACCCCGACCGGCCCGAACGGCGTCGCCAAGGCGATGCTGCTGTCGGCGATGTCGAGCGCGAAGTCGGGCAACTGGAACGGCTTGCCGGACGTCGGCGGAAGCAACTTGTCGATCTGGCCCCAGCTGACCTTGCCGTTGACCAGCTGCCCACGCAGCCGCACCCCGCGGGCGACGACGCGATAGACCTCGAAGCTGCCGTCGAGCTTCAAGCGCATCTGGACGATCGCATGCCGGGCGATCAGGTCCGGGCGTTTGGGGTCACCGATGACGAGGTTGCTGACTTCCTGGGTCCGCAGGCCGACCCGGTCGAGGTGGTAGCTCGCTTCGACGTCGCGCAGCGCGAACTCGTTGCGAAGATAGTGGGTGGCGATCGGCCGCCGCTCGATCCACAGGATTCCGATCGCGAGGATCAGCAGCGCGATGCCGATCGCCGCGACCAGCTTGGCGATGCGCGGCCAGCGGCGGCGCCGCACGGTCAGCCGCGCGTCGTCCGGCACGTCGAGCCCCTCGTCTCTCCGCGGCTTGTCCATTGGGTCTTACTAACCCCTCCCGCGCGGCACCGTTCCAGATGCGGCATGACCGCTTCCCCGCGCCTGCCATCTGTGATTAAGTCGTCCAGCTCGGACAAGATCGCGCGAGAGGCGTCGTTGGACGGGCATAGCGGCAACACGGACAAGCGCGATTCGGCCGGTCACCGGGTGCGGCTGCGCAAGCGGCTGCTCGACGGCGGACCGGACGGTTTCCACGATTACGAGTTGATCGAATATCTGCTCGCGCTGACCATTCCGCGGGTCGACACCAAACCGCTGGCGAAGAAGCTGATCGCCGAGTTCGGCGGCATCGGACCGCTGCTGTCCGCAAACGCCGACGTGCTGCGCCGCGAGGGTCTGACCGAAGCGACGATCGGCGCGTTGAGGATCGCCGAGGCGACCGCGCTGCGGCTCCTCGAAGCGCGGGTCGAAGGTCGCCCGGTGCTGTCGAGCTGGGACGCGCTCGGGGATTATCTCCACGCCGCCATGGCCCATAAGCGGGTCGAGGAAGTGCGCATCCTGTTCCTCAACGCCAAGAACATGCTGATCGCCAACGAAGCCCTGTGGCAGGGCAGCGTCGACGAAGCCTCGGTCCACGTCCGCGAGGTGATCGCCCGCGCCATCGCGCTCGGCGCGACGGCGATCATCATCGTCCACAACCATCCGAGCGGCGACCCCAGCCCGAGCCAGCAGGACATCCGCCTGACCCGCGACCTGGTCGAGGCGGGGCGCCATATGAAGGTCACCGTGCACGACCACGTGATCGTCGGCGCCAGCGGCCGCACCAGCATGCGCGCGCTGGGGCTGATCTAGGGATTCACGGCCATGATTCGGACCGGCCCGGGCGGGGAGCAGCGGTTGTTCGAGCAGAGGCGATCGAACCACACTTGCCCTTGGCCGATCATCAGGCCGCGTGAGCTGCCGAACAGGCGCTCGAAGCGCTGGTCGAGAATGGCTCGCCGAACCTGCGGGGTGAAGATCCGCTCATAGTCGGCGCGAAACGCGGCCGAGTCCGGATAGAACCGGCTCCTTCCATCCGAGTTCACGCGCAGCGGGTAATGCACGAGTTTGGCCACCGCACCGCGATCGTTGGCCCGAACGGCTCGCTGCAGGTTGGTCAGGAAGGTGGCGTAGCCCCGATCCTTGAGCACCCAGTCGGGGGCGGTCGCTTCCTTATCTCGCTCCGCGCGCGCGGCGCTGCTCTGCTCGCGGTTAGCGAGGTCGCTGGCGGTCGAGGAATTGGGCCCGCGAATGCGCGAGCCGGTGACAACCAGGCCGCTGGCGGCTGCTCCTTCCGCGCTCTTCTGCGCGACCGCTGGAGGAGCAGGCGGCGGTGGTGGTGGAGGCGGTGGAGGCGGAGGTGCGGCCACAGCCATCGGCGGCGGGGGCGGGGGCGCCGCCGGCAGATCGTTGGTGACGTTTTCCTCAGCGGCCGCGGCCTGTCTCTCGTCCGCCTGGACCGCTGGCGCGGCGGATTGGACCTTCGCCAGCCGATCGATCGGCTTGAGCTCCGTCGGCGGTTCCGGAGCAACCGCATTTGCGGCCTCGTAATCGGTGCCGGGCTTAACCGCCCGCCGCACCACCGTCGGCGGCGACGCGGGCGCCGACACTCCGGCCGGGCTCGTCCTCTGGTCGCGCAGCACGATGAAGGCTGCCGGGAAGCCGATGATCACCACCAGCGAGGCCGCCAGCGCCAGCCCGAGCTGCGGGTGGCGGGTCCATGAGTTCGCCGGCGACGCCTTCGACGCCCGCGGCTCCGGGGCGGAGGCCGGCTCGCCGTCGAACCGGCGCAGCGCCGCCGCGATCGCCGCGTCGCGACCCGCCGGCCGCGGCGGCGGCGGCTCGGGCAATAACGGTGAGTCACCGGGCGGCATCGGGAAACCTCATAGCGGCAATCGCCCGCGGGTCGAAACAGCTGGCGAAGCGGCCGCCGCCGCTGGCGAAGCGACGGCGGCCTGGTGCGCTACCGCTCGAGCGCCGCGAGGTTGCGGGCGCTCTTCGCCGCCCGGACGAGCTGGACGAACTCCGAGCGGTAGCCGAACTCGTCGCGGCCGCGGGCGGCGCTGACGATCCGCAGCACGTCGTCGTAGCTCAGCGACCCGTTATACTTGCCGCCGCGCAGCAGCTCGGCGAACGCCGCGACTCCGACCGCGAAGCGCGCGTCCTGGGGCGCCGCGGCGAAGCTGGCGAACTCCGACCGGCGATCGATCGGGGTCGAGATCAGCCGGCTGACGTCCGACTTGGGCAATTTGTAACGGATCCTGACGAACCCGAGCTCGCCGTTGCGGGCCGGGCCGGCGGCGATCGGCCGCGCGTAGCGCAGGTCGGCGATGGTCCGCGGCCCACCCACCGGCACCACCTCGTACAGCGCGGTCACCGTCTGGCCCGAGCCGACGTCCCCGGCGTCGACCTTGTCGTTGTCGAAATCGTCGCGGTTGAGCATCCGCGTCTCGTAGCCGATCAGCCGGTACTCGGAGACCGTCGCCGGGTTGAACTCGACTTGGATCTTCACGTCCTTGGCAATCGGGAACAGGGTCGAGCTCGCTTCCTCGACCAAGGTCTTCCGGGCCTCGTTGACCGTGTCGATGTAGGCGGCCGTGCCGTTGCCGTTCTGGGCCAGCGTTTGCATTAGGGCGTCGTTGTAATTGCCCATGCCGAAGCCGAGCACCGACAGGAACACGCCCTTCCCGCGCTCGCGCTCGATGTAGCCCTTGAGCTCGTCCTGATTAGTGATCCCGACGTTGAAGTCGCCGTCGGTCGCGAGGATCACGCGGTTGACCCCGTTCGGGTCGAGATTGGCCTCGGCCAGGGCATAGGCTTGGCGGATTCCTTCCGCACCGGCGGTGCTGCCGCCGGCGCCGAGCCCGTCGATGACGGCTCGGATTCTCGCCTTCTGGCTTGCCGGAGTGGGCTCGAGCGCGGTTCCAGCATAACCGGCGTAGGTGACGATCGCGACCGTGTCGCGCGGATCGAGCTCGTCGAGCAGCATGTCGAGCGACCGCTGGACGAGCGGCAGCTTGTTCGGCTCCTGCATCGAGCCCGACGTGTCGATCAGGAACACGAGGTTGGCCCGCGGCCGGGTCGCGCGGTGGATCGAATAGCCTTTGATGCCGATGCGGACCAGCTTGCGGCCCGCCGACCAGGGCGACGGCATGGTCGCGACGCTGGTCGTGAACGGCTGCTGGGCGCCCGTCGGTGCGGCATAATCGTACGGGAAATAATTGACCATTTCCTCGGTCCGGACCGAATCCGGCTGGGGCAGGACATTCTGGTTCAGTGACGCCCGGACCCACGAGTAAGACGCGGTGTCGACGTCGATCGAGAAGGTCGACACCGGCTCCTCGCGAACCACCCTGAACGCGTTCTGGACGATCGTGGTGAACTTGTCGCGGCCGACGTCGTGATAGGGCGGCGACCATTGCGGATACATGCCGGGTGCCGACGGCGGGGGCGGAGCGGGCAGCGATTCGTAGTTCATCGCGTCGACCACTCCGGAGATGCGGGATCCGGTGACGGCGATGTCCGACTCCGCGGTCTTGGCTACGGCGGGCGGTGGCGAAGTCACTTCTTCGCGCACGTCGGATTTGGCGCACGAAACCAGGCAGAGCACAGCAAGGACGGAGCCCACCGAACGACAGAAAATGCACATCGAACCCTCCCTTTGAGGCCGCGGGCCAACTCGCCCGCATGTCCCTTGAGACGCGCCGGGCCCGGAAATCCTTGGGAGGCGGATGAAGATTCTTTGCCGCTAGTCCGAACCGATCGCAGACAGCATCCGGCGGACCTCGCTCATCCGCCACGACACGGTCGCCTCGGCGACGCCGAGGATTTCGGCCGCCTCGGCATGGGTCAATTGCTGGCCGGCGACCAGCACCGCGGTCTCGCGATAGGCCGGCTTCAGCCGCGCGATCGCGCTCTTAACCCAGATCGCATCGTAGAGGTCGCGGCCCTCGGTCGGGGCGGCGAGACCGGCGAGCACCGTGAGTCGTTCCGTCAAGCCCTTGAATGATCGTCTTCGCCGGCCATGGTCGCGGCAGGCATTGACCGTGATCCCGCACAGCCAGGTCGAGAATTTCGCCTGCCCGCGGAAGCTGGCGAGCTTCTCGACGAGCGCGCAGCACACGTCCTGCGCGACATCCTCGGCATCGGCGCGCGACCCGGTCAGCTGCCAGGCGAGGCCGTGGATCCGGTCGTAATGGGCGCGCAGCAGGGTCTCGAATGCGTCGCGCTCGCCGGCGATCGCGGCCTTGACCAGCCCAGCATCCGGATCGTCCGCCATTCGGATCGACCGTAGCGCCCGATTTGAAGCATTCAAACGGCTCTGCTAGCCGCGCCTGCCATGGTCCCTCGCTATTCGCGCCCCGAAATGACGGCCATCTGGTCGGCCGAAAATCGCTACCGCATCTGGTGGCAGATCGAGGTGTTCGCGGCCGAGGCGATGGGCCGCATCGGGATGATCCCGGCCGAGGACGCGGCGACGATCCGGGCCGCTCATGACGCGAACGCGCTCGGCGAGATCGACATCGCGGCGATCGACGCGATCGAGGCGGTCACCAAGCATGACGTGATTGCCTTCCTCACCTGGGCCGGCGAGAAGCTCGGGCCCGAGCGGCGCTGGCTGCACCAGGGCATGACCAGCTCCGACGTGCTCGACACCGCCCTCGCGGTCCAGCTCAAGCAGTCGGCCGACCTGCTGCTCGCCGACCTCGACGCCCTGCTCGAGGTGCTGAAGCGGCGCGCGTTCGAGCACAAGCTGACGCCGACCATCGGCCGCAGCCACGGCATCCACGCCGAACCGACGACCTTCGGCCTCAAGCTCGCCCAGGCTCATGCGGAATTTGCCCGCAACCGCGAGCGGCTGCGCGCCGCGAGCGCCGATGTCGCGACCTGCGCCATTTCCGGCGCAGTCGGCACCTTCGCCAATGTCCCGCCCGAGGTCGAAGCCCATGTCGCGGCCGAGCTCGGCCTCGCCGTCGAGCCGGTCTCGACCCAGGTCATCCCGCGCGACCGCCACGCCCTGTTCTTCGCGACGCTCGGCGTGATCGCCTCGTCGATCGAGCGGCTGGCGACCGAGGTCCGGCATCTGCAGCGCACCGAAGTGCTCGAGGCCGAGGAATATTTTTCGCCCGGGCAGAAGGGCAGCTCGGCCATGCCGCACAAGCGCAACCCGGTGCTGAGCGAAAACCTCACCGGATTGGCGCGGATAGTCCGCGGCTATGTGACGCCGGCGCTCGAGAATGTCGCGCTATGGCATGAGCGCGACATCTCCCATTCGTCGGTCGAGCGCTTCATCGGCCCCGACGCGACCGTCACCCTCGATTTCGCGCTCGGGCGCCTCACCGGCCTGATCGACAAGCTCGTCGTCTATCCCGAGCGGATGCAAAAAAACCTCGATCGCATGGGCGGCCTGGTCCATTCGCAGCGAGTGATGCTCGCGCTGACCCAGGCCGGCGTTAGCCGAGAGGAGGCGTATGCGCTGGTCCAGTGCAACGCGATGAAGGTGTGGGAAGCCGACGGCGCGCTGTCGCTGCTCGACCTGCTCAAGGCCGACCCCGACGTGGTGCAGCGCCTGCCGCCCGCGCAGCTCGATGCGCTGTTCGACCTCGACTATCATCTGCAGCACGTCGACACGATCTTCGCGCGCGTGTTCGGCTGACGGGAGGGCGAGGCGTGGACGGGGGCATCCAGTCGTGCGGCTATCTGCTCGAGCTGTCGCTCGACTGGATCGTCGAGCGCGCGTCGGAGAACGTCCACCATCTGCTCGGCGAGTCGCACGTCACCCTGATCGACGAGCCGCTCGGCCGGTTCGTCCAGGCCCAGGCGCTGCACGACCTGCGCAACCTGTTCTCGCGGCTCAGCGCGACGACGGGAATCGCGCGCGCCTATCGCGTGCGCCTGACCGATCATGCGCAGCTGTATGACATCGCCTTCCAGCAGCGCCACGAGCGGGTCCTGGTCGAGGCCGTGCCGAGCCCGGTCGAGGGAATCGGCGAGGCACTGAGCGCGGTCGGCGGGCTAGCGGACGGATTGGCGGGCGAGAGCGGGTCGAAGCTGCTCGACGCCGCGGCGCGCCGCATGCGCGCCCTGACCGCGTTCGACCGGGTGACTTTGCTCGTCGGTGAAGCGAAAGCGACCAGCGACCGTACCGGCGTCCCCTTCCGCGCCGGCGCCAATGCGACGCTCGGCGACGATTTCCCGGCCCTGGTGTCGGACGCCGCTTTGGCCGGAGTGCCGGTCTTTCCCCGCGACGACGACGATTCGGCGGTGTCGATTGCGCTGCTGCGCGCCGCTTCGGCCGAGCAGACCGCCGAGCTGGCCGACCGCGGCTTTGCCTCGACCATGCGCGTCCCCGTGATGCGCGCCCGCGAGGCGATCGGCGAATTCCGTCTTGCGCACACCAAGCCGCTGCGCCCGAACTTCGAGGTGCACGCGGCCGCCGAGCTGTTTGCCCAGCTGTTCGCCATGCGACTGGAGATCGATCGGCTGAAGACCTAGCCGGCGGTCGAACTTCACAGTCGCAAGATGAGTGATAATGAAGTTCGCATGCCAAGCGACTCCCAACTAGCCGCCGAGCGCGTCGCGGATCCGGCTGAAGAAGCCCTTCGCGGCCGGGCATTCCTCGCCGGTCTCGGTCTCGCGAAAGGCCTGGAGCAATTCCTTCTGCTTGGCCGACATGCGGGTCGGGGTCTCGACCAGGATGCGGGCGACGAGGTCACCGCGGCCGCGGCTGTTCAGCACGCTCATGCCCGAGCCGCGATGGCGCAGCTGCTCGCCTGACTGGAGCCCGGCCGGGATCTTGATGTCGACCTGCTGCCCGTCGACCCCGGGCAGGCTGATCGCGCCGCCCAGCGACGCGGTGGTGAAGCTGACCGGCACCTCGGCGATCAGGGTCGTTCCCTCGCGCGCGAAGATCGGGTGCGGCTTCATGTGCACGAACAGATAGAGGTCGCCGGAGACGGCGCCGCGAACGCCCGCCTCGCCTTCGCCGGCGACGCGGATGCGGGTGCCTTCGTCGACCCCCGCCGGAATCTTCACCGACAGCTTGCGTTGTGCCAGCGTGCGCCCTTCGCCGCCGCAGGCCTCGCACGGGTCGGTGATCACCTCGCCCGAGCCGCGGCACGTCGGGCAACCCCGCTCGATCATGAAAAAGCCCTGCTGCGCGCGGACCTTGCCCATCCCGCCGCAGGTCCCGCAGGCCCGCGCGCAATGGTCGGCCTTGGTGCAGCCGCGGCCGTTGCAGGTCTCGCACCGGGCAAGCGCTTCGACCGCGATGGTCTTTTCTACCCCGGTAAAGGCTTCCTCGAGGCTGAGCTCGAGGTCGTAGCGCAGGTCGGCGCCGCGCGCGGCGTTCTGGCGCGCGCCGCGCGGGTCCATGAACTCGCCGAAGATGGTCGAGAAAATGTCCGAGAAGCCCTCGAACCCGGCGCTTCCGAACGGATCGTGTCCGCCGCCGCCGTTCTGGAAGGCGGCCTTGCCGAAGCGGTCGTAAGCGGCGCGCTTCTGCGGGTCCTTAAGGACGTCGTAGGCCTCGTTGATGGCCTTGAACCGCGCCTCGGATTCCTTGCAGCCGTTCTTATGGTCGGGGTGATGCTCCTTGGCCAGCCGGCGATAAGCAGCCTTGATCGCCGCCTCGTCGGCGCCTTTCGCGACTCCCAACAGCTCGTAATAGTCCTGCTCGACCATCACGCCTCCCCGCTACGCAACCCGCGGCGCCGGCCCCCTGCTCGAGCTCGGCGCTGCCCAATCATGCGCCCTTGTTCTCTTCGTCAACCTCGGAGAACTCGGCGTCGACCACCTCTTCTTCGTTCGCCGGCTGCTCGGCCTCGCCCGACGCGCCGGTCTCAGCGCCGGCGGCTCCGGCCGCAGCATCGGTCTCGGCCTGCTGGGCCTTGTACATCGCCTCGCCGAGCTTCATCGCCGCCTGGGTCAGCGCATTGGTCTTCTCGACCATCTGGTCGGAATCACCGCTCTCGACCGCGGCCTTGGCTTCGGCGAGCGCGGTCTCGATCTCGGTCTTCACCGACTCGTCGACCTTGTCGCCATGCTCGGCGAGCTGCTTCTCGGTCGCGTGGATCAGGCTCTCGGCATTGTTCCTGGCCTCGGCCGCGGCGCGCCGCTTCTTGTCTTCCTCGGCGAACTGCTCGGCTTCCTTGACCATCTTCTCGATGTCGCTGTCGGCGAGGCCGCCCGACGCCTGGATGCGGATCTGCTGCTCCTTGCCGGTGCCCTTGTCCTTGGCGGAGACATTGACGATGCCGTTGGCGTCGATGTCGAAGGTGACCTCGATCTGCGGCACGCCGCGCGGCGCCGGCGGGATTCCGACCAGGTCGAACTGGCCGAGCATCTTATTGTCGCTGGCCATCTCGCGCTCACCCTGGAAGACGCGGATCGTCACCGCATTCTGATTGTCCTCGGCGGTCGAGAAGACCTGGCTCTTCTTGGTCGGAATGGTCGTGTTGCGGTCGATCATCCGGGTGAACACGCCGCCCAGCGTCTCGATCCCGAGCGACAGCGGGGTCACGTCGAGGAGCAGCACGTCCTTGACGTCGCCCTGGAGCACGCCAGCCTGGATCGCGGCGCCCATCGCCACGACCTCGTCCGGGTTGACGCCGGTGTGCGGTTCGCGCCCGAAGAACTCCTTCACCTTCTCGCGCACGCGCGGCATGCGGGTCATGCCGCCGACCAGCACGACCTCGGCGACGTCCTTGGCGTCGATCCCGGCGTCCTTCAGCGCCTTGCGGCACGGCTCGATGGTGCGCTCGATCAAGTCCTCGACCAG
>DASRAY010000012.1:0-3090 GCA_035637935.1 Sphingomicrobium sp. | reverse complement strand
ATGCTGGCCGACACCGAAATGGTGTCGACCCCGGTCGAGACGCTGGAGCAGATTGGCCGCGCCGACCTCGCGTCGAACCAGAAGCTGCTCGGCGAGGCCTGCTCGCGCTACGCGCCCGGGCAAACGATCGAGGCGTGCATGCTGAAGATGAACGCCGACAAGCCGGCCGGCGGCCCGGTCGCCGAAGCGCGGCGGCAGCTGCCGATGCTGAAGCAGTTCCTGATCGACCATGACATCGTCACGATCCCGGGACCGGAGGAAGCCAAGGTCGAGGAGGCGCCGCCCTACAACCGGCAGAACGCCGCCTACATCAACATCCCGGGGCCGTACGAGAAGGGCCTGCCCTCGGTCTATTATATCGCTCCGCCCGACCCGACCTGGCCCAAGGCCGAGCAGGACGCCTTCATTCCGGGCAAGTCCGACCTGCTGTTTACCTCGGTCCACGAGGTGTGGCCCGGCCACTTCCTCAACTTCCTCCACGCCAACCGCTCGAAGGACATCTTCGGCCGGGTGTTCGTCGGCTACGCCTTCGCCGAAGGCTGGGCCCACTACGGCGAGGAGATGATGCGGGTGAAGGGCGTCGGCGGGGGCGGCGACGAAGTGATGATCGGCCAGCTCTCGAACGCGCTGTTGCGCGACTGCCGCTTCCTCTCGGCAATCGGCATGCACACCGGGTCGATGACCCAGCAGCAGAGCTACGACCTGTTTCGCACCCAATGCTACCAGGACCCGGGCAACGCCAAGCAGCAGGCCGCGCGCGGGACCTACGACCCGGCCTATCTCAACTACACGATGGGCAAGCTGATGATCCGCAAGCTCCGCGACGACTGGTCGGCGAGCCGCGGCGGGGAGAAAGCGTGGAAGGCGTTCCACGACCAGTTCCTAAGCTACGGCGGCCCGCCGATCCCGCTGGTCCGCCAGCAGATGATGGGCGGCAAGACCGAAGCAGTGTTTTAGCGCTTCACGTTCGCTGTTTGTTCACGTAGAGTAGCGCGCGATGGCCAAGGTCAAAGCGCGCTATGTTTGCCAGGCTTGCGGGTCGGTGTCGCACCGCTGGCAGGGGCAGTGCGCCGACTGCGCCGAGTGGAACACCCTCGTGCAGGAATCGGCCGAGGTGTCGAGCATCTTCGCCGCCAAGCACAACCTCCAGGGCGGCGGGCGGGTGATCCCGCTGGTCGGGCTGGAGACGCCGGCGGCCCTGCCCGAGCGGCTGGCGACCGGGATCGCCGAGTTCGACCGGGCGATCGGCGGCGGGATCGTAGCCGGGTCGGCGATGCTGGTCGGCGGCGACCCGGGGATCGGCAAGTCGACGCTGCTGCTCCAGATCGCGGCGCGGCTGGCATCCACCGGCAGGAGCATCGTCTATGTCTCGGGCGAGGAATCGGCCGAGCAGGTGCGGCTGCGCGCGATTCGGCTTGGCCTCGGCGCAGCACCGGTGCGCCTCGCGGCGGCGACCTCGGTCCGCGACATCCTGACGACAGTCGCCGACGAGCCGCCGGCGTTGCTCGTAGTCGACTCGATCCAGACCATGCACTCCGACCTGATGGAAGGCGCGCCCGGCACGGTCAGCCAGGTCCGCGCCTCGGCCCAGGAGCTGGTGCGCTTCGCCAAGGAGCGCGGCACCGCGGTGGTGCTGGTCGGCCACGTCACCAAGGACGGCACGATCGCCGGCCCGCGCGTGCTCGAGCATATGGTCGACACGGTGCTGAGCTTCGAGGGCGAGCGCAGCCACCAGTATCGCATTCTCCGGGCGATGAAGAACCGCTTCGGCGGCACCGACGAGATCGGCGTGTTCGCGATGGAGGGGCAGGGGCTCACCGAAGTTCCCAACCCCTCGACTTTGTTCCTGACCCACCGCGGCGAGCCGGTCAGTGGCACCAGCGTGTTCCCGGCGATCGAGGGCTCGCGGCCGGTGCTGGTCGAGATCCAGGCGCTCACGGTGCGCCTCGCGACCGGGGCGACGCCGCGGCGGGCAGCGGTCGGCTGGGATGGCGGGCGGCTGGCGATGATCCTCGCCGTGCTCGAGGCGCGGTGCGGGCTCGGGTTCGGGACGACGGAAGTCTATCTCAACGTCGCGGGCGGCTACCGGCTCAGCGACCCCGCGGCGGACCTCGCAGTCGCAGCGGCGCTGGTCTCGGCGCTGTCCGAACGGCCGGTGCCGGGCGAGGCGGTGGTGCTCGGCGAAATCGCGCTCTCCGGCGAAATCCGCCCCGTCGCGCACGCCGGGCTGCGGCTCAAGGAATCCGCCAAGCTGGGGTTCGAGACGGGCTGGGTGCCGAAAGGCCTGAAAGGCGGCGAGGGCGTCCGCGTCGCCGAATTCGCGAACCTTCGTGAGCTGGTAGATCAGCTCCTGCAGAGGTAATTTGCGCGGATGCGGCTGTTCGCCTTCTTTCTAATTCTTGCCGGGTTTGGTTCGTCGGCTGCAGCGCAATATCAATGTAATCTGCCAACGACCAACGAATGGCTAAGAGGCGAGGTCTATCGGGAGGGCCCCGACAGTGAGATAGGGGAGGACCTGATTTTTCCCGTCTCGATCAATCTTCCTCGTGCGATAGCGCTTCTGAAGAAGGATTCAGCAGTCGCCATGAGCGTCGCTCAAGCGCGCCAGTTTGCCGGACCTGACCTAAAACTGCCCGTCAACCGGCGTCTCAAGCCTTATCTTGTGCGCGCGGTCTTTCCGAGTGGCGATCCGACGATCGGATTGTCTTGGGGCCCACACAGTCGCTTACGCGTCTTTGCGGAAGGCTTAGGGTGCAACCTATATGTCAAGCACCCAATCATCGTATTCCTGGATCGGAGACCTAAGCAGGTTTTCGTGGTGGCAAGCGGCGCGCTCTAAACCGCATCGCACACGATGCGCCTGAGCGCCCAGCGGAGGTGGGGGCGGCCGTCGATCACGTCGAAGCCGAGCTGGCGGAACATGGCGTCGGCGACCGCGGCGGCGTCGAGCTCGGGCATCCAGAACAATTGGCGGCAGAAGGCGCCCGCTTCCTGGATGCTGTCGAACACCCAGGGCATGTCGACGACATGGTCGTCGACAACCCGGAAGCCGGCCGCCTTGATCTTCCCGGCCGTCTGCTCGTCGAGGAA
>DASRAY010000011.1:0-15068 GCA_035637935.1 Sphingomicrobium sp. | reverse complement strand
CGTCGGCTTCTGCAACACAAGCTGCCGCGACAAGTTTGAAGCGGCGATCCACGCATTCGACGCGAAGATTGAAAGCAACCACTGATGGCCGAGCTGCATTTCGAACTCGTCACTCCGGATCGGCTGGTTATGTCGGACGACGTCTACATGGTCGTCGTCCCCGGCACCGAGGGCGAATCCGGCATCCTGGCCGGCCACGCGCCCTACATGACGACGCTTCGCGACGGCGAGGTGGCGGTCTATCGCTCGGCCGGCGCGCAGCCGGAGAAAATCGCGGTCACCGGCGGCTTTGCCGAGGTCAGCGAGCGCGGACTCACCGTGCTCGCGGAGAGCGCCGGTTAATCCTCTCCGATACCGCGCGATTAACGCAATTAGGCTTTTCTAAAAGTTTAGCCCGTAATCACGACCCGATTTCCGCGGAAACTGCGAGTGGAACGGGTGGAATGAGCGCATTCGGCAAGCGTGGCGGCATGGGTGGCGGACGGCCGAGCTTCGGCGTGGCGAAGCCGATGAAGGGCAGCGGCACGGGCAAGGCCCAGGCGATTCCGTCGGAGCCTCAGGGCGGCGACCAGTTCCCGCCGCTCGACGAATTGACCCCGCCGGCCGAAGCGCCGGTCCCGGACAGCGGCGTGACTCCGTTGGGCGCGATGGACCGCCTGACGGCGCGCCAGAACGCCAGCGGCGACCAGGGCAGCAGCAAGTCGGAGGGCTTCGAGGCTTCGGTCCACCGGATCAAGGAGCAGGTGCTGCCGCGCCTGCTCGAGCGCGTCGACCCCGAAGCGGCGGCGACTCTTTCCAAGGACGAGCTGGCCGAGGAATTCCGGCCGATCATCGGTGAGGTGCTGACCGAGCTCAAGATCAACCTCAACCGCCGCGAGCAGTTCGCGCTCGAGAAGGTGCTGGTCGACGAGCTGCTCGGCCTCGGGCCGCTCGAGGAGCTGCTCGCCGACCCGGCGATCAGCGACATCATGGTCAACGGCCCCGACCAGACCTACGTCGAGCGCAAGGGCAAGCTCGAAATCGCCCAGATCCAGTTCCGCGACGAGGAGCATCTGTTCCAGATCGCGCAGCGGATCGTTAACAAGGTCGGCCGCCGGATCGACCAGACCACCCCATTGTGCGACGCCCGCCTGCAGGACGGCAGCCGCGTCAACGTCATCGTCCCGCCGCTGTCGCTGCGCGGCACCGCCATCTCGATCCGCAAATTCTCCGAGAAGCCGATCACCATCGACATGATGAAGAGCTTCGGCTCGATGTCGGAAAAAATGGCGACGGTGCTCAAGATCGCCGGCGCGAGCCGCATGAACGTCATCATCTCGGGCGGTACCGGCTCGGGTAAGACGACCATGCTCAACGCGCTGTCGAAAATGATCGACCCGGGCGAGCGCGTGATCACCATCGAGGACGCGGCCGAGCTGCGGCTGCAGCAGCCGCACTGGCTGCCGCTCGAGACCCGCCCCGCCAACCTCGAGGGCCAGGGCCAGATCACCATCCGCGACCTCGTCATCAACGCGCTGCGTATGCGCCCCGACCGCATCATCCTCGGCGAGATTCGCGGGTCGGAGTGCTTCGACCTGCTCGCCGCCATGAACACCGGCCACGACGGCTCGATGGCGACCCTTCACTCCAACTCCCCGCGCGAATGCCTCGCGCGTATGGAGAACATGGTGATGATGTCGGACATCAAGATCCCGAAGGAGGCGATCAGCCGCCAGATCGCGGACTCGGTCGATCTCATCGTCCAGGTCAAGCGCCTGCGCGACGGCTCGCGCCGCACCACCAACATAACCGAGGTGATCGGGATGGAGGGCGACGTGATCGTCACCCAGGAGCTGTTCAAGTTCGAGTATCTCGACGAGACCGCCGACGGCAAGATCATCGGCGAATATCGCTCGATGGGCCTGCGACCCTACACGCTGGAGAAAGCCAAGCAGTTCGGCTTCGACCAGCCTTACCTCGAGGCCTGCCTCTAACCGCCTAGCGCTGCGCGACCGTCCTCCGGCCGGTGTCCTCGCGCAGCAGGCCGACCGCGGCCGCCTGAACCGCCGCACCATCGGCGGCGATCAGTGCGCTGGCGTCCGCGAGCCGCAGCCGCTCGACCAGCTCGCTCAGCACTCGGCGATTGGCATAGCTGTGCGGCGAGGCCGGGTCGTCGCCCTGGTCGATGATGAACTTGCCGAGTACCTTGGCGCGCGTGTCCCGGGCCTGCGCCAGCTCGGTCAGCTTGGCACGATATTCGAGCTCCCACGGCTTCAAGTCCTTGAACCGCGCCTTGTCGGCGAAATGCTGGGCTTCATGGCCGAGGAAGGACACGCGGAACTCTTCGCCGTCCAGGCTGGCGTAGCGCGGCACCACTGCGAACAGCGCGTCGTCGGTCGTCCAGCCGCCGGTCGAGGCCCGGCCGCAGGTCGCGTAATTGCTCCAGCCGAAGCTCTTGAACCCGTCGAGCAGCTCGACCTTCACCGCGCGTTCGCCTTCGGGCAGGGCAACCCGCATCGTTCGCTCGTCCTGCCGCGACCAGACCATCAGCTCCCGCAGCAGCCCCGTCCGTCCCTCGAGCGAATGATAGCCGTCGGCCTCGATCGCCTTCGCCAACAGCGGCTCGAGCGCGTCGAGGTCCGTCCCGGCCGGAGCGCCGAGCAGGCTGCGCACCGCGTCGGTCAGCTTGCGCTCCTCCGCGTCCCGGTCTTGCGGCCGGGCCATCGCCGCGACCCAGTAGCCGCGGTAGATCGCGAGGGCCCGCTCGGTGAGCCCGGGAGCCGGCGTCTCGGCCGCCTTGGCCGGTTGGTCGAGCCGCTGGCGCATGCAGATGACTGTCGCCTGGTCCCTTGGCGCCAGGGCGGCGACATCGATTCCGTCGAGCAGCGACAGCGCCCGCGCCGAATCGGCCTGGAGCGCAGCCCCCAGCGCCTCGGAAATTGCCGGCGGTGTCTGGGCCGCCGTGCTCGCGGCTGCTGCGGCAAGGGCAAAGAAAGCGTGCAAGTCGGACCTCCATCACCGGTGAGGCGATGGCTTAGATCGGCGGCCCGCCGCGGCGCTTGAACGGATTTGACCTCCGCCACGTCCCCGGCGGAAGGCCGGTCAGCTCGACCAGCGCGCGGTTGAGGTGCGGCTGATCCGCATAACCGCAATCGGCGGCGATCGCGGCCAGGCCCAAGTCACTGTGCTCGACCATGATGATCGCCTGCCGCGCCCGGATTTCGGCCCGGAATCGCGCCGGAGTCAGCCCGAACGCGAGCCGAAAGCCGCGGCTCAGCGTCTCGGCCGCAAGCCCGGCGGCATCCGCCCAGTCGCCGAGCCGCAGGCCCGTCTGCCGGGCGAGGTCGGCGGCGAGGCGATCGGGCCAGTCCGACGCGGCCGCGACGGTCGCTTGCGGGGCGAGCGCCGCCGCCGCCGCCTGGAGGTCCGTTTCCGCGAGATGAGCGATCGCGTCCGGGTCGGCGATCGTGAACGCGACCGGCAGGCAAAGATCCACCGGCAGCGGCAGGTTGATCAGCTCCGCGCCCGACGCTCCGATATGGTCGACGTGAGCGTCATAGGGCCGATGGACGACGACGCTGCCCGGCTCCAAGTCCCAGCGTCCATCGAGGCCGGCCTCATGATAGCCGCCGCCGAGGACGACGGTGATGTAGCCGTCGCGATGCCGGTGCCGTGGAATGCTCGACCCCGCGTCGAGCCGTTCGCGGCGATATGCTGCCGAATGGAAGTGCGCGCCGGCCGCCATTCCCCAAGCGTAGAACAGCCGGCTCGCGCTCGCCAGATGGCGACAAGGCCGGGGCGCGCAACGCTGGGAGCGCTTGGTGCTGCGCCCCCAGTTTCCGATGGGAATGCACCCACGACCCGCGTCAGGTTTTGCGCTATGATCGAGCGCGGGGACGCACATGCCGACCAAGGCAAAGGGGAGCGAAACGGGCGAATCGCCGCGCGCGCTGGCGGTGGCCAATTTTGCCGTTCCGGTAACCCTTGCCTGGCTGTCGGCCGTTGCGGGCCTCGCGACTTGGGACAAGCAAGCACGAGACCTCTTCAACAACATAGGTCAGCTCGCGGTCGCCGCGGGCGTCGGAGTCGCCTTCGCGACCGTTGTCCTGTCGGCGGTCCAGGACATGTTGCCCCTGCGCGCAAAGCAGTGGCTGCTGTTCCCCCGCGGAGTCCGGGGAATCAAGCCCGGTCCGGGCGGCACCAAGCCGCGGCGTCATTCCTACCCAAGCTATTGGGCCTTTTCGGATGCCGTAGCCGAAAAGGCCGAGCTCAAGCCCTTCTCCGGCCTTGATGCGCTTCAGCGAAATCCGGAGAGGCAGAATGAAGTCTGGGATGCCAACTTCACCGCGTATCGGGACGCGCCAGCGATCGGCCATTTTCGCGGACGGCACATCGCGTGGCGGGACCTCATCCCCGTCCTGATCGTCCTGACGGTCGCAACCCCTCTCGCCGGCATTCTGCTCGAGCCGGTTGTTCGCGAGCGGTGCATAGTCGCCAGCTGTTTCTTCCTCTTCGAGCCGCTTCACCTCCATCGCTGGCTGTTCCTGACGCTCGCCTGCGCCGTCCTTCTGGTGGGGAGCTGGTTCGCTGGGCGCCGCAGCAATGTTTCGCTCGTGATCACCGTGCTCGAGGAGGCGCGCCGGCACGGACTGAAGATGCCGCCCCCGCCCGGCCGCGCATCCCCGAGCAAGATTGCCGCGGCCTCGTCTCGGCCAAGGCCCGCTCGTTCGAAGAGCCGCAGGAAGCGCTGACCGCTGTTCGCCGGGCACCGGACGAGCGCGCGGAACAGTCTGTCGCCGATTGTTGGTTTGCTAATCCATTAGCATAGTGCTAATTGATTCGCATCGACTCGAACGGAGGGTGTGCATGCGGCGAGGCCATCCAGCGTCCGACCCGGCGGCCCGGCTCGGCAAGCGCGAGCGGCAGATCATGGATGCGCTATACGCCCGCGGCCGAGCCACCGTCGCGGAGGTGCTTGAGACGGTGCCCGACCCGCCATCTTATTCCTCGGTTCGGGCCATGCTCCGCTACCTCGAGGACAAGGGGCTGGTCCGCCACGAGGAGGACGGCCCGCGCTACGTCTACCTGCCCACCGCGGCCAAGCAGGAGGTCCGCAAGTCGGCGCTAGGCCATGTCGTCCGCACCTTCTTCGACGGCTCGGTGAGCAGCGTCGTCGCCGCGCTGATCGAGAGCTCCCCGCTGACGGGCGAGGAATATGCGCGCCTGTCGCGCCTGCTCGACGAAGCCGCCGGGCGCGAGGCGAAGAAGTGACCCCGACGTTCGCCGCCGACCTCGCGCTTCGCTCGAGCGCCCTCCTGGCCTGCGCCTGGCTGGCGGCGGCGGCCGTCCGACTGCGCGGCGGCTCGGCCGCGACCCGGCACGCGATGTGGATGCTCGGCTTCGCGACGATCGGCGCCCTGCCGCTGCTGGCCTGGCTGCTGCCCCCGATTGGACTGCCGATCCTGCCGCCGGAGCCGGTCGCCCAGGCGCTTCCGATCCGCGTCACGGCGGCAGCCGCCGTGACGCCGGCGCCGGGCGTGTCGCGGCTCGATCCGTTGCTGCTGGTCTATGCCGCGGTCGCGGCGCTGCTGCTCGCCCGCCTGGCGCTCGGCCGAGCGCTGCTCGAGCGGCTGTGGCGCAAGGCGGCGCCGGTCGCCGAGTGGAGCGCCGAGTTGGGGCGAGTCTGCGACTTGCTCGGCATCCACCGCCCGGTCGCGATGCGGATGGCGGCGACGCCGACCGTGCCGATGACCTGGGGCGCGATCCGCCCGCGGATCCTGCTGCCACGGGACGCGCTCGGCTGGAGCCGCGACCGGTTGCGCAGTGTGCTCCTCCACGAGCTCGGGCATGTTTCGCGCTACGACAGCGTCGGCGCCCTCATCGCCCAGGCGGTGTGTGCGCTGCATTGGCCCAACCCCCTCGCCTGGCATGCGCTGCGCCAGATGCGCCTCGCCCAGGAGCAGGCGTGCGACGACCTGGTGCTGGCCAACGGCGCCGAGGCCACCGCTTACGCCCGCGACCTGCTCGATAGCGCGTGCGCGCTCCAGCCCCGACTCGCCGCCGCCGCGCTCGGCATGTCGGGGCGCAACGACCTCGAGCTTCGGCTGCGGTCGATCCTCGGGCCGGGCCGGCGGCGCCGGGCGGGGATCCTCTTCGTCACCTTCGCCGCGACCTTGGCGGCGTTCGCCGGGGTGCTCGTCGCGACGGTCGTTCCGGTGTCTGCGCGGGCGCCCGTCGCGAGCGCGGCGCCGGCTCGGACATTCATCCGCCCCGGCGCACCGCTCGCCCCGGCGCCGCCCGCGCCGGAATCGGCCCAGACGCCGGTGCCGCCGTCGCCGGTTCCGGCACGTCACCCTCGACCCGCTCCGACGGTTGCTGAAGCCGCCGCGACCGAATCGTCGCCGAGGCCGGGCGAACCGGACGCCTATGCCCGGGAGCTCGAGCGCTATTCCCGGGAGCTTGCCCAATATAACCGGGAACTCGCGCAATATGACCGCGAGAAGGATGTCTATGGCGCCGAGCTCGAGCGCTATGGCGCCGAGCGTCAGGCCTATCGGGCGCAACAAGGCGATTATCGCCGCAAGCTCGCCGCCTACCGCCGGCGCATGGCGGAAATCGGCCCGCACCCGCCGCCCGGCGTGACCATCCCGACGGCGCCGACGGCGCCAACCGCGCCAACCGCACCGACGGCTCCGACCGCGCCGACCGCCCCGACCGTCCCGGGCGCTGCGCCCGGCCATTCGACCTGACCGAACCTAAGCGAGGAGACCGACGAATGCGTTTCACTCGGCTGGCCTTGTGCGCTTTGTCGCTGGGCCCGCTCCCGGCGTTGGCCCAGGCGCCGACCCCGCCGGCAACCGACCTCAGCGGACTTTGGGCCGCGAAGAAATGGTTCGGTCCGGAGATTCGCGGCCGGCTGATCATCGAGCGATCGAACGCCGGCCTGCGCGCCGACATCGCCGGTCGTTCCGCACCGGTCATCCGGAAGGGCCAGGAGCTGTCGTTCGAGCTGCCCGGGGACGCGGGTGCCTTCACCGGCCGCTTCGAGGGCAGCGGCCTCATCCGCGGAAGCTGGTTCCGGCCGCCGTCCGCCATCTCCTATGGCCGGAGCGCCTCGCCCGTGGTGCTGCGCGCCTCCGGACCCAACCGCTGGCTCGGCACGGTCGATCCGGGCGACGAGGAATTTGCCTTCTACATCTTCGCGCACCCGCGCCCGGACGGCGCTTATGCGGCGGTGCTGCGGAATCCCGATTTCGACCTCGGCAATCAACAGGGCGTGAGCGGCCTGGTCCGCGACGGCGACGCGGTCCGCCTGATGGCGAAGCGCGGCGGAGCGCCGGAGCGGGTGCTGGCCTCAGGCCGCCTCCACCCCGACATGGCCGGCTTCTCACTGACCTTTCCCAACCGCGGCGGGAGCTACGACTTCAAACGGGACGACGGCGCCAGTCTCGCTTACCCGCGCCCGCGGCCGGACGAGCCTTACCGTTATGCGCCGCCGCCCGGGCTGGGCGACGGCTGGCCGACCGCGACCCTCGCCGCGGAGCGCATCGACCAGCCGGCGATGGAGCGCCTGGTCCAGTCGATCATCGACATGCCGATGGACCAGGCCGACGCGCCTGAGATCCACGCGTTGCTCGTCGCGCGCCACGGCCGGCTGGTGCTCGAGGAATATTTCCACGGCTTCTCGCGCGACAAACTCCACACGCTGCGCTCCGCCGGCAAGAGCATCTCGGGGACGGTGATCGGCGCGGCGATCCACGCCGGCGCCCCGCTGCGGCTCGACAGCCGCGTCTACCAGGTGATGAACGGCGGGACCTTCCCGGCCGGCCTCGAACCGCGCAAGCGGGCGATGACCCTCGACAACCTGCTGACCATGTCGTCGGGCCATTATTGCGACGACACCGACGACAAGGCTCCGGGCAACGAGGATTATATCGGCGACCAGCTGCAGCCGCCCGACGTCGTCGGCTATTTCATGTCGGTGCCGATGGCCACCGATCCCGGTGCCAACAGCGTCTATTGCAGCATGCAGCCGCATCTCGCGCTCGCCATGCTCCAGGAAGCGACCCACCAGTCGCCGTTGCGCTTCTTCGACCGGCTGGTTGCCGGGCCGCTGCAGATCGCCAATTACTCCTGGCCGCTCGACACCAACGGCCGGCCCTACGGCGGCGGCAGCGTCGCGCTCCGCGCGCGCGACTTCATGAAGTTCGGGCAGCTGATGCTCAACGGCGGCGTGTGGAACGGCCGGCGGATTCTCGACGCAAGCTACGCCAAGGCCGTGGCGACGCCGCAATACCACCTGCGCAACATCTACTACAGCGACCTCTGGTGGGTCGAATATTACCCGTACAAGAACCGCAAGCTGCTCGGTTACTCGGCGCGCGGCGCCGGCGGGCAGCTGGTGTTCGTCATTCCCGAACTCGACCTGGTGGTGACGACCATGGGCGGCAATTATTCGAACCGCCGCGGTGGCCGCTACCTCAACAATTTCATCGCGACCGCGATCCTCCCCGCGATCCGCGAGCCGGGCGATGACCCCACGGCCCCGGTTCACGACCTCGACTGGGCCTCACCCTATGGAGCGTCGAAGGATGGAACTCGCGTAACCCGGCGTTAGGACATCGCTAAACGTTGCACGATCGCAACGACACCGCCGTCGGTCGAGCCGGTGTTGACTTCCCCGACCGGGCGTTCGATTTTCCGGCAGGAGCAAGGGGATGATCATGCCGCTCGCACTCCTGATCGCCGCACTCGCCACCGCGCCTGCCGCTGAGCCGGCGGCCGCCGCACCGCCCAAGCCGATGCTGATCTGCCGCTCGAGCGAGCGGGAGACCGGCAGCCGCATCCGCCACGGCCGCAAATGCAAGACCGCCGAGGAATGGGCGATCGAGGACGCCGAGCGCGAACGCAAGCCGGCCAGCCTGCGCGTCACCGAAGGCCAGAGCATCCCCACCGGCCAGCCCGGCTCACCGCACTAAGGGGGCGGAGCTCAACACATTCTATCAAAAGTGAAAAATGGTGGGCGTGGCAAGGATTGAACTTGCGACCCCTGCGATGTCAACACGAGCAGCCTCAGCTAACCTGTTGATTTTTCGTGCTTCTAAGTAAGCGAAGAAGCCGATTTGACCAATGAAAATGGGTTTCGGCAACCGTTCTAGTTCACTTTGAACCACCCGAACACTGCAGGTGCAAACTGCGCTTCTCCGCTTGCTAAGCCGTAAGGGGTTGCAAGCCATCGGAGCCGATCTCCGGCGCTTCGTGAATATCCAGGGCGGCTACTGGCGAGCCGCGCTCGTCAGGCGTGATCCGATACCAGAGAGCGTAGAGCGCCGGCAGGAACATTAGAGTCAGGACGGTTCCGCCCAATGTCCCGCCGATCAGCGTGAACGCCATCGCCCCCCAGAAGACCGAATGGGTCAGCGGGACGAAGGCAAGCACGGCCGCCAGAGCTGTCAGGATCACCGGCCGCGATCGTTGCACGGTCGCTTCGACCACGGCGTCGAAGGGCGTGAGACCATGCGCTCGGTTCTCCTCGATCTGGCCGATCAGGATGAGCGTGTTGCGCATGAGAATGCCTGCAAGCGCTATCAGGCCGAGGATTGCGTTGAAGCCGAACGGCTGGCCGGTCAGCAGCAGCGTCGGCACCACGCCGATCAGGCCCAGCGGCCCCGTTAAGAGGACGATCGTCATGTCCGAGAAGCGACGGACCTGCAGCATGATGACGATCATCATCAGAAGGAACATGATCGGGAAAATCGGTGCCAGCGCGCTGTTGGCCTTGCCCGCCTCCTCGATCGAGCCGCCCATCGTGATCTGGTAGCCGGCTGGTAGACTAGCGATCATCGGCTGCAGCTTCTTGAACATCGCAGTCGAGACATCCGGCGGCTGAAGACCATTCGCGATGTCGCCGCGGACTGTGATGGTCGGCACACGATCGCGGCGCAGCAGGATCGGGTCCTCCATACGGAGCTCGAAATTGCCTACTTGGGTCAGCGGAACGCGCGCACCGTTCGAGGCCGTCAGCGTGAAACCAGAGAGCCGTGCCGGGTCGAGGCGCGCCGGACCGGCAGAGCGAGCGACGACATCGACCGTGCGGATGTCCTCTCGGACTTGCGAGACGGTGACTCCCGATAGCAGGAACTGAAGCTGCTGGCCGACATCGGCTGACGTAAGGCCAATGGCGCGCAGGCGATCCTGGTCGAGCATCAGATGGAGCGTCGGCACGCGCTCGCCCCAGTCGCTATTGACCGTCCGCATCATCGGATCGCTGATCATGATCGTTCGGACCTTGTCGGCGATCGCGCGCACCTGACCCACGTCGGAGCCACCCACGCGGAAGGCCACCGGGTAGGGCGAAGGGGGACCAAAGACGAGCTGTGTCACCCGCACCCGCGCCGCAGGAGCGAGGCCGTTTGCCGCCGCAGCCCGCAGGCGTTCCTTCAGAGCGTCCCGCTGCTCTTCCGAGGACGTGCGAACGACGATCTTCGCGAACGAGGGATCGGGCAGTTCGGGCGAGAGCGACATGAAGAAGCGCGGCGCTCCCTGACCGACGTAGGCCGTGACGATTTTCGCTTCCGGTTGCTTGCGGAGCCATGTTTCGACCTGCTCCGTCGCGGCGCTGGTCTGCTCGATCGAAGTGCCCTTGGGCATTTGGATCTCGACGAGCACCTCGGGCCGGTCGGAGGTGGGGAAGAACTGCTTTTTGACGAGCGGCATGCCCGCCGCGGCGACTAGGAATGCTGCAAGCGTCGCAATCGCGACCAGCCGCTTGTGCTCGACCGCCTGCCGGATCAGCCGCCGCAGCTTCTGGTATCGCGGCGTCTGGTAGATCGCTTCGTTGCCGCCCGCGATCGGCTTCACGTTCGGGAGCAACTTGACGCCGAGATAGGGCGTGAAAACCACGGCGACGAACCACGACGCGAGTAGGGCGAAGCCAACGATCCAGAAGATGTTGCCCGCATATTCGCCGGCCGTGGATTTGGCGAAGCCAACCGGCATGAGGCCGATCACAGTGACGAGCGTGCCCGCCAGCATCGGCGCTGCAGTATGGCTCCAGGCATAGGCCGAGGCTCTGACGCGGTCGAAGCCCTCTTCCATCTTCACGACCATCATCTCGATCGCGATGATCGCGTCGTCGACAAGAAGACCGAGGGCGAGAACCAACGAGCCCAGCGTGATTCGGTCGAGCACTCGCCCGGTTCCCCACATGATTACGAGGACGATCGCCAGGGTCAGCGGCACCGCGGCCGCGACAACAATGCCGCCGCGCCAGCCGAGGGCGATCAGGCTGACGATCATGACGATCGCCAGTGCTTCGAGGAACGTTCGCATGAACTGGTTGACGGCCTGGGTGATGTTCACCGACTGATCCGTGACCCGGGTGAGTGACATTCCGAGTGGCAACTCCGAGGCGATTGCATGCACCTCGGTCTGCAGTGATTTGCCGAGCTGAAGCCCATTCCAGCCCTCGCGCATGACCACGCCGAGCAGCAGCGCGGGTTCGCCTTGGCTGCGAACCAAGAAGGTCGCGGGATCTTCGTATCCGCGGTGGACATCGGCGATGTCGGCGAGGCGCAGTGTCTTGCCGTTGGCGACGATCGGAACGTTCCTGATCTTGTCGAGATCGTCGAACGAGCCGTCGATGCGCACCTGCACTTGCGGGCCGTCCACGTCGATTGAGCCGGCAGGAGTGAGCAGGTTCTGCTGTGACAGCGCTGACAAGATCGCCTGCGGCGAAACGCCGAGCGTGGCGAGACGATCGTGCGCGAACTCGACGAAGATCCTTTCCGGCCGCTCGCCGATGATGTTGACCTTCTTGACCCCCGGGACATGCAGCAGCCGCTGGCGCAACGTGTCCGCCCGCCGTGCGAGTTCCCGCTGCGGTTCGCCTCTCGCCTTCAGCGCGTAGAGGGCGAAGGTCACATCGCCATATTCGTCGTTGACGAACGGGCCGGCGACGCCGCGGGGGAGGTTCGGCGCTTCGTCCTGCATCTTCTTGCGCGCCTGGTAGAACTCGGACTGGACCTCGGACGGTGGCGTATCGTCGCGCAGCGTCAGCGTGGTGAAGGCGAGGCCCGGCCGGGTGAAGGTTTCAGTGCGGTCATACCAGCGCAATTCCTGCAGCCGCTTTTCGAGCGGCTCCGCGACTTGGTCCTGCATTTCCTCCGCAGTGGCGCCCGGCCAGCTGGTCACGATCGTAATGGTCTTGATGGTGAAGCTCGGATCTTCAGCGCGGCCGAGGCTGAGGAAAGCGACGATCCCGGCGATCGAGATGACGATAATGAAGAAGAGCGTCACCGCTCTCTCGCGGACAGCGAGTGCGGACAGGTTGAACCCGCTCTTCGGCTGCGGAGCGTGGTTCACCGGACGGCTCCAGCATCGATGCGAACCGGTTCACCCTGATGGAGCATGTGCGCGCCGAGGGCGACAAAGCGTTCGCCAGGCTGGAGCCCCGCGGCCACGACCGCGGTTTCCTCGCCGACGGCGGCGAGTCTCACCGGACGCCAGCTGATTGTGCTCTGACCGCCCACCACCCAGACGCCGGGTCCCTGGCCACGATCATAGATCGCGCCAAGGGGGACAGACATCCCGGCCGTCAGGCCAGGAACGCTCAGTTTGATTGTAACGGTGGAACCAAGCGGCGCGTTGGCCGGCGCGCCGGCCAATGTGAACCGGGCATCGAAGGTCCGCGTTGTCGGATCGGCCGCGTCGCTCAGCTGCCGCAGCCGAGCTTCGCCGACGAGGCCGCTGTAGGTCCGCGCCTGGGCCGCCGTGCCCAGCGGCGGGCGAAGCGTCTCCGGCAGGGCAACAACGGCTTCACGCGGACCGGAGCGCGCGAGCCGCACGACGACCTGACCCGCGCCCACCACCTGGCCTGGTTCGGCCAGCGTTTCGGCGACGGTGCCGTCGGCGTCGGCGACAAGGACCGTATAGGCGGCGTTGTTCCGGCTGGCCCGGGCCTGCGACTCCGCCGCCGCAAGATCGGCGCGGGCGGCAAGCGCGACCGCCTTCTTTTGATCATAGTCGATGGCTGAGACGAAGCCCGGAGCTATGAGCTTACGAAACCGTAATTCGTCGGCGCTGGTCTGGACCGCGCGAGCGCGAGCGGCAGCGACGCTGTGCGCCGACGCCTGTGCGGCTAGCGCGTAGTCCGTCGCATCAATACGCATCAGCGGCTGTCCGCGATGGACGACCTGCCCGGCGTCGACCAGTCGAGCCACGACCTTGCCGCCGACACGGAATCCGAGGTCACTCTGCACGCGCGCGCCCACAACGCCAGTGAACTCGCGGCTCGTTCCGTCCACCTCTCCGGCGGTGGCGATCCGAACCAGTGGAGGCTTCGTCCGAGGGTCGGCGGCGGACTGCCCGCAGCCGGCAAGCACTGCGGGAATGGCAAAGGCTGCGGTCAAGCGAGCGGGCAACGAGATCGTCATGCCCGGCCTCACGCAGCCTCAGCTGGCACGAGGGGTCTTGAAGCCTTCCACAGCTGGCGGTTGATGAAGCTGGGCGCGAGGCGACGCATGAGGGCCAGCAGGTTGGACTGTCCGGGTCGAATCTCCTGCTTGCCGGCACGCAACGCCGCGATGGCCTGCTTCACCAGCTCGTCGGTAGTGATCGTGCTGATCCCGGCTTCGTCGAACTCGCTCGTCATGTTCGTCTGGACCGCAGGCGGCATCAGTTCGATGACCTCCACCCCGCTATCCTCCAGCTGGAAGCGAAGGGACTGGGTGTAGGAGTGGACCGCTGCCTTGGTGGCGCTGTAGATTGGCATCGCCGGAACAGGGACGAAGGCGAGAGCAGAAGAGACGTTGATCACCGTGCCCTTGTTGGCAGTAAGGATGTCAATCAGCGCTGAGGTCGTGCGGATCACGCCGCCGACATTAATTTCCATCTCGGCCATTAGGCCGCTGAGATCGCCGACCGAGCCCCTAAGATTCTTCGCGATGCCAACGCCCGCGTTGTTGATCAGCACGTCGAGCTTGGGAAAGTCCCACTTCACCTGCACCGCGAGCCCAGCGATCTGATCGGGATCCGCGACGTCGCTCTGGATCGTGTGAAGTCCCGGATACTGCGCCTTCACTGCATCGAGCACCGACTGGCGGCGGCCTGTGACGATGACTTCGTTGCCGAGCTCGAGAAACTTTAGGGCGAGGGCCAGGCCAATGCCGGCCGACCCGCCGGTGATGAGGATGGTGCGACCAGTGAGTCTCATGACATTTTCCTTGTGCGATTTGCCGATAGCAGGTATTGAATTACGACCACTTAGTGATATTATGATCGTAATGCAAACGGAAAAATCTACAGGAGCGCTCAATGCGATATGAGAAGGGACGCAAGGATGCGTCGCGCCAGAAGATCATGGAGGTCGCGGCCGAGCGCTTTCGCGCCGACGGCATCGCTGCCACGGGCCTGGCCGCGATCATGAGCGACGCCGGAATGACCAACGGCGCCTTTTATCCGCACTTTCAGTCCAAGGCCGATCTCGTCCGCGAAACCGTCGCAGCCGCCACAAGTGCCACCAGGTTCGGGACCTTCATTGCCGAAGAGGGCCTGGAGGCGGCCATTGCCAACTACCTGTCGCAGGAACATCGCGACGATCCGGGACAAGGCTGTCCGCTGGCCGCGCTCCTGCCCGAGCTCGCTCGCCAGCCGCTGGAGACACGGCGCGTCTATGCCGACAATTTCCTCGCCCTCGCCCGTGAGCTGGCCTCAGCCTTGCCAGCGAAGACGAAGGATCCCGAGGCGGTGGCGATAGCCATCTATGCAACCCTGATCGGCTCGGTTCAGCTCGCCCGAACCGCCGAGGGGACGGATTTGTCCGATCGCATTCTTGCCGCGGGCCGCGATGCTGTGCGGGCGCTGGCTGGGCGCAATTCGACAAACGGAGCCCATCACCGTGGATGACGTCATCATCATCGGCGGCAGCTTTGCCGGCCTCGCCGGCGCCCTGCAGCTCGGCCGTGCGCGCCGCAAGGTCACGGTTCTCGATACGGGCCTGCCGCGCAATCGCTTCGCCGGCCACTCGCATGGCCTGCTCGGCCACGATCACAAGCCACCGCTGGACATCCTGGCCGAGGCGCGGCAGCAGC
>DASRAY010000010.1:0-5391 GCA_035637935.1 Sphingomicrobium sp. | reverse complement strand
CGCCTTCATCGATGCACATCTGGATGTAATGCTCGATGCGCTCCTTGTGGGCCTTGCTGACGACCGGGCCGTAATGCGCCTCGGGGTCGGTCGAGACGCCGACGCGGAGACTCTGGATCGCCGGGATAAGTTTTTCGCGGAGGCGGTCGGCGGTTTCGTCGCCGACTGGCACAACCACCGGAAGAGCCATGCAGCGCTCGCCGGCCGAGCCGAAGGCGGCGCCGGCAAGGTCGTTGACGACCTGGTCGAGGTCGGCGTCGGGCATGACGATGCCGTGATTCTTGGCGCCGCCAAAGGCCTGGACGCGCTTCCCGTTCGCGGTGCCGCGGCTGTAGATGTAGTGGGCGATGTCGGACGAGCCGACGAAGCTGATCGCCCTGATCTCGTCATGGTCGAGGATTGCGTCGACCATCTCCTTGTCGCCATGGACGACGTTGAGCACGCCGTCGGGCAAGCCCGCTTCCTTCATCAGCTCGGCCAGGCGCACGGGAACGCTCGGGTCGCGCTCGGAGGGCTTCAGGATGAAGGCGTTGCCGCAGGCGATCGCCATGCCGAACATCCACATCGGGATCATCGCCGGAAAGTTGAACGGCGTGATGCCCGCGCCGATGCCGAGCGGCTGGCGCATCGAGTAAACGTCGATCCCGGGCCCGGCACCGACGGTATATTCGCCCTTCAGCGCCTGCGGGATGCCGCAACAATATTCGATCACCTCGAGCCCGCGCTGGATGTCGCCCTTGGCGTCGGCGATGACCTTGCCGTGCTCGCTCGACAGCAGGTGGGCGAGCTGGTCCATGTTGCGCTCGACCAACTCCTTATATTTGAACATCACCCGGGCGCGGCGCTGCGGGTTGGTCGCGGCCCAGCCCGGCTGCGCGGCCTTGGCGGCGTCGACCGCCTTCTGCAGGTCGGCCGCGGTGCCGAAGCGGACGTTGGCCTGGACCTGGCCCTGGTTGGGGTCGAAGACGTCTCCTTGCCGCTCGCCCGAAGCGAAGCTGGAGCCGCCGATGAAATGGTCGATGCTGCGAAGCATGGATACGCGTCCTGACTGGTCTGGATTGGGGTCGCGGCTCCCCTAGACCCGCCTCGTTCTATTTTCCAGTTGGGCAGTTCGCATATTGGCTTCGGGTCAGCGCATCCCAGGCCGTCTTCCCACCGGGCTCGACCCGCTCGAGCTTCAGCCGGAAGTCCTGATAGCCGAGGTGGTTGGGCAGCCCGAGCTCGGCCTCGACGATATGCCCGTCGGCGGCGTCGACCCAGACCGCGCCGGTCGCCGCCGTCGGGCCCTCGACGCCGAGGTCGAAGCGCTTGGTCTTGAGCCCCGCCCGCACCTCCTCGCCGCCGAGGCTGACGTGGAGCGTGCCGTAATCGCGGAAGACGGTCGGCCCCGCGATCGGCCAGATGACCGGCAAGGCGAACGACTCATGCATTGCGTCGCGATGCTCCTGGAAGAACGCATTCAAGTCGGCGAAGTCGAAATCGTAGAGCAAATACGGCCGGCGCTGGAGCTTGTGGGTCTCCTGAATCCGCTCGGTGCTGCCTGGCGGGGTTACGTCCACCGTCAGCGACGGTGCCTTAGGATCGAAAGTCAGGGTCCCGAACCGCGCCTGGCTGCCGTCCTTCGCGACCTTGCCTGCGACGAACAGCCGTCCCTCATTGAGGTCCGGCTCCATCTCGGCCGTGACGTAGGCCGCGGTGGTGCATTTCTCGACCCATTTGTAGACTGCGATCCGGGTCCGCGTCGGGCGAAAGTGGACGACATGCTCAGCCTCGGTCCCGTCGCCGTTGGACCGGATGTAGTGATAGATGGCGTCCCCGACCGGCGGCGGCTGCGGCGGGGCGGAAATCGCCATCAGCGCCGCTGCCGCCAGGATCATCTCATTGATCCTTTTCCATCTTCGCTTTGTAGGCGTCGATGCTGATTGGCCGGCCGAGGAAGTCGGCGACCAGGTCGCCGGCCGGCTTGGTCCCGCCCGGCGCGAGCACCAGCTTGCGGTAGCGCGCGGCGGTCGCCCGATCGCGCAGGCCGTTCTTCTGGAACTCGGTAAACATGTCGTCGGCGATCACGATCGACCAGCGGTAGGTGTAATAGGCCGCGCCGTAGCCGGCGAGATGCGGGAAGGCGTCCTGGAATTGGGAGAAGGGCGCCGGCGGCAGCAGGTCGTATTTGGCGTCGTTCGCCCGCGCGGTCGCGCCGAGGTCGACCGGGGCCTGCCCCAGATAATATTGCAGCGAGACGTTGGTCAGCCCGAGTTGCCGCCCGTCGTCCATGCCGATGCTGAAATAGCGCGCCCGATTCATCTTTTCGACGAGGTCGCGCGGGATGGTCTTGCCCGACGCATCGACCGCGAAGCCCTTCAGCGTGTCGTAATCGTAGACCCAATTCTCGAGCATCTGCGATGGGGCTTCGACGAAGTCCCATTCGGTCGCAATGCCGCTCAGATAGGCCCAGCGCTGGTTCTGCCCAGCGAAGATTGCGTGAAGCAAATGGCCATATTCATGGAGGAAGGTGACGACGTCGCCATGCTCCATCAGGCCTTTGCCGGCGGGCAGGTTCATGACCAGCGCGGCGACCGGAATCCTGCCCCCAACGCCGGTGCGCAACGGCACGGCGTTGGCGTGCTCATATTTGCCCGGCCGCGGGTGCGAGTCGAAATAAAAGCGACCGATCAGCTTGCCGTGATCGTACATCTCATAGGCTTCGACCAACGGGTCCCAGGTCGGCGTCTTCCACGGCCGGATGTCAACGCCGAACATGTCCTCGGTGAGCTTGAGGATGCCGTCGCGGACCCTGTCATAGGCGAAATAGTTGCGCGCCTCCTGGCGGTCGTAGCCGTAGGACTGCTTCTGCACGAGCCGGCCGACGTAGCTATTGTCCCACGGCTCGAGCCTTGTGGCGCCCGGCTGAAGCTGCTGCAACAGCGCCAGCTTCTTGGCATAGTCGCGGTCCGCCGCCGGACGAGACGCCGAGGCCATCTGGTCCATCAGCGACTGGACCTTGTCCGGCGTATTGAGCATGCGATCCTCGAAATTGAGAGTCGCATAATTGGGGCGCCCGACCAGCCGCGCGAGCTCGTCGCGCTTGTTGATCATATCGCGCAGCACCGCCTCGTTCGCCGGGTAAGCGCGCAGCTGATACTCGCGATAGAAACGCTGCCGGACATCGCCGCTCTTGGCGTAGGTCAGGACCGGGACATAATCGGTCGCGTCGGTGCGCAGGGTGATCTTGCCGTCGGATCCCGGCTTGTGCGCGTCGATGAAATCCTGCGGCAGCCCGTCGAGTTCGGCGGCCGTGACGGTGATCGTCCGCTGGCCCTTGGGGATATTGGCTTCGAACTCGGTCGACAGCTTTGAAGCTTCGTCGGTCACCGTCTGCGCCTTGGCGCGCCCCGCAGCGTCGAGACCAACGCCGGCCCGTTCGAACCCGCCGATGACCCGCGCCAGGTAGAGCTTGGTCTGGGCATCCGCGGGCGGCTTGATCGCCTTGATCCGCTCGTAGATCGGACGCGACAGCGACAGCTTGGTGCCTTCGCTGGCCATCCGCACTTCGCATTTCTCGCCCGCGGTGCGGGCGGCGGCGGTCGCGCCGGTCTCGCGATAGAGCGTGGCTTCGCCGGACCCGCCGCCGATGACCTCGTTCAGCCGGTCGTAGGCGGCGAGCGTGGTGGCGAGGGTCGCCGGGCCCTTGGACTTCTCGAGCGCGATGCGCATCGCCGTGCTGCGTCCGACCATTAGATTGCAGCGCTGGGTGACCTGGGCGCCGGTCGGTGCGCCGGTCAGAATCGGCGGGATCGCGGCCGGCGCCGCCAGAGCCGCCGAACCGAGCACGCTCGAACCCGCAAACAACAAAGCCTGATATGCACGCATCGCCACAATCCCCCTGTCAGCGCGAACGAACGACCCTAGCCGAAGGGCCGCTCAACCGCCAATACGGCTCAAGCTCAGGCTTGGAAGGAGATTCGCATGCGTGGTGCGGTTGCATTGTCCGGCCTGGTCCTGATCGGCGCGGCGCCGCCGCCCTCCCCCGACGCCAGGTTGCGCGCGATCGTCGAACCGGTGAGCGCGGCGCGGATGAAGGCGACGGTCGAGAAGCTCGTCAGCTTCGGCACGCGCCACACTTTGTCGTCGCAAACCGACCCGAAGCGCGGGATCGGCGCGGCGCTCGATTGGACTCAGGGCGAGTTCCGCGCACTCGGACTGCCGACCGAGCGGCCGTGCGACAGTTTCACCGGCGACCGCATCCCCAAGCCGACGCGGGTGTGCGACATGGTCGCGATCCAGCACGGCACCGAGCGGCCCAACGATGTGGTGATCATCACCGGCCATATCGACAGCCGGGTGAGTGACCCGCTCGACGCGGTGAAGGACGCGCCTGGGGCCAACGACGACGGGTCGGGCTCGGCCGCGGTGCTCGAGGCGGCGCGCATCCTCTCCAAGCACAAGTTCCCCGGCACGATCGTCTATTCGCTCGATTCGGGCGAGGAGCAGGGGCTGTACGGGGCGAAGGTGATTGCGGCCTACGCCAGGGCGCAGGGCTGGAACGTCATCGCCAATTTGAACAACGACATCATCGGCAACAGCCTCGGCTCGGACGGCGTTCGCGACGACACGCATGTGCGCATCTTCTCCGAAGGGCCGCGGTGGCAGGGACATGAGGAGCTGGCCAAGCAGATCCGCAGCTTCGGCGGCGAGAACGACAGCCCGTCGCGCAACATCTCGCGCTTCCTCGACAGGCTCGCCGACCGGCTGAACATCGGGCTCGACGTCCGCCAGGTGTGGCGCAACGACCGCTTCGGCCGCGGCGGCGACCATACTGAATTCCTCAACCTCGGCTTCCCCGCGGTGCGCTTCACCGTCGCGGTCGAGAATTACAATTGGCAGCACCAGGATTTGCGGGTCGAGAAGGGCATCAAATACGGCGACATGATCGAGAATATGGACTTCCCCTATCTCGCCAAGGTCACGAAACTGAACGTCGCCGCCCTCGCCGCCATTGCCAGCGCCCCGCCACCGCCCGAGCCGAAGGTCGAGGGTGCGGTGAGCACGGATACGAAGCTGACGTGGAATACAATGCGTTTCCTGAGAGACATGCCGGCCGACCACTATGTCGTTCGTTGGCGGCGCACGGACTCAAACCAATGGGAACACAGTCGCGAAATTGGGCCGCGGCATCCTGGCGACTGCACCATCGCACTCATCCGCAACAAACAGACGGGTGAGAGGTCTGGCGAATCGTATTGCGAAGCCGTGTTGAACGGAATCCGCGTCGACGATTGGGTGTTCGGCGTGTCGTCGGTGAGCAAGGACGGGTTCGAGAGCCCGGTCGCCTCGGCGGTGCCCGGCGGCGCGTTCAAGCCCTGGGTCGCGCCGCCCCCCGCTGCCCCGAAATAG
>DASRAY010000009.1:0-23989 GCA_035637935.1 Sphingomicrobium sp. | reverse complement strand
GCGAAGCGCACCGGCAGGTTCTGGATCGCGACGTCGTGGACGACCTGGTCGTAGGCGCGCTGCAGGAAGGTCGAATAGATGGTCGCGAACGGCCGATAGCCCTGCGCCGCCAGGCCCGCGGCGAAGGTCACCGCATGCTGCTCGGCGATGCCGACGTCGAAGGTGCGCTCGGGAAAGGCGTCGGCGACCTTGTCGAGGCCGGTGCCCGAGGGCATCGCCGCAGTGATCGCAACAACCTTCTCGTCGCGCGCCATCTCCGCGGACAGTGCCTTGGCATAAACGGCGGTGTAGCTTGGCGCGCCCGCGGCCGCCTTGGCCTGGACGCCCGAGATCACGTCGAACTTGACCACGCCATGATATTTGTCGGCGGCATTCTCGGCCGGGGCGTAGCCCTTGCCCTTCTTGGTTACGACATGGACCAGCATCGGCCCGATGTCGGCGTCGCGGACATTTTCGAGCACCTCGACCAGCGCCCGCACGTCATGCCCATCGACCGGGCCGACATAATAAAAGCCGAGCTCCTCGAACAGCGTCCCGCCGGTGACCCAGCCGCGGGTATATTCCTCGACCTTGCGCGCCCAGTCGTGGATCGCGTCTGGCATCGCCCGGGCGATCCTCTGCGCGACCTTGCGCGGGGCGAGATATTTGTTCGAGCTGACCAGTCGGGCGAGGCTGTTGCGCAAGCTCCCGACCGGCGGCGCGATCGACATGTCGTTGTCGTTGAGGATGACGATCAGTCGGTTGCCGGCTGCCGCGGCATTGTTCATCGCCTCATAGGCCATTCCGGCGCTCAAGGCGCCGTCGCCGATCACCGCGATCGCCCGGCCCGGCGCGCCCGACAGCTTGTTGGCGATGGCGAATCCGAGCGCGGCCGAGATCGAGGTCGAGCTGTGCGCCGCGCCGAACGGGTCGTACTCGCTCTCGCTGCGCCGGGTGAAGCCGGAGAGGCCGCCGCCCTGGCGGAGCGTGCGGATGCGGTCGCGGCGCCCGGTCAGGATCTTGTGCGGATAGGCCTGGTGGCCGACGTCCCAGATTAATGTGTCGCGGGGCGTGTCGAACACATAATGGGCGGCGACGGTCAGCTCGACCACGCCGAGCCCGGCGCCGAGGTGGCCGCCGGTCACCGACACGGTCGAGATCACCTCCTGGCGCAGCTCGTCGGCGAGCTGCCGGAGCTGCTCCTTCCTGAGCGCGCGGAGGTCCGCGGGAAACTGGACCGTGTCGAGCAACGGCGTTTCGGGGCGATCGGTCATTGGCGGTGGCACTTACGCGGAGGAAGTGCGGAAGTCACCAACCTGCCCGTAACGCGGGACGATTTCAGCGATTGCTCAGGAAATGCTCAGCCCGGCGCGGCGAGCACCGCGTCGAGCAGCCCGGGAAAGCGCGCGTCGACCTCCCCCCGGCGGAGCCGGTTGACGACCCGAGTCCCGTCCTTGCGGCTCTCGATCAGGCCCGAGCTGCGCAGGACGGTGAAATGGTTCGACACAGTCGCACGCGGCAAGTCGCCCGGCGCCGCGCCGTTGCACGGCAGGCCCTCGCCGGCCTTGGCGAAGTCGGCATCGAGGCAGCGGACGATCGCCAGCCGCGTCGGATCGGACAGTGCGTGGAGCACGCTCGCCAGCGGAACGTCCTTGAGGCTGGGATGAGTGAACTGGGCCATGCGCTTGATATAGAACGAATTTCAAAAATTCCAATATTCCGTTGTTCGGATATCTTGAACTAATTTGGCGGCGCACCCACTTCCGGGGAACCCACAGGAGTTTCCAATGACCAAGCCACTTGCCAACAAGACTGCACTCGTCACCGGCGCCTCGCGCGGCATCGGCCGCGCCATCGCCAGGCGCCTCGCCGCCGACGGCGCGCATGTGTTCGTCCACTACAACAGCTCGTCGAACAAGGCCGACGAACTGGTCGCCGAAATCGAGCAGGCCGGCGGGTCGGCCGAAGCCATTGCTGCCAACCTCGAAGACGTCGACGCGGTCAACGGCCTGATCGACGACATCAAGGCCAGGCTCGGCGACCGCAATCTCGACGTCCTCGTCAACAATGCCGGGATTCTCGATTACTGGACGCTCGGCGACAGCGACCCGACGGTTCTCGATCGTCTCCTCGCGGTCAACGTCCGCGCGCCCTACCAGCTGACCAACGCCCTGGTGGACACGCTCGCCAAGGATGGGCGCGTGCTGTTCCTGAGCTCGGTCGTCGCCGACAACCATTTCCCCGGCGCCACGGCCTATGCCGTCACCAAGGGCGCGATCGATACGCTGACCCGCTACCTCGCCGCCGAGCTCGGCGAGCGTGGCATCCGCGTCAACGCCATCGCCCCGGGCGCGATCGACACCGACATGGCCGCCGGCTTCATCGGCACCGATGAGGGCAAGGAGCAGGTCAAGGCGATGCAGGCGCTGAAGCGCATTGGCCAGGTCGACGACATCGCGGGCGTCGCCGGCTTCCTCGCCGGGCCCGACAGCGCCTGGGTTACAGGTCAGATCATCGACACGTCGGGCGGCGCTCGGCTCTAGCCAGTCCAAGTCCGTGAAACGGAGGGCGTCGCGGCGGCCTGCGGCGCCCTTCTTATTGCTCCTCGCAATCGCCGCAGGTGCCGCGGACCTCGATCACCGGCCGCGGCGCCGTGAAGCCGGCGCTCTTGGCCGCCTGACGGACTCCGCCGGACAGGCTGTCGTCGTCGATGTGCACGGTCTGGCCGCACGTATCGCAGATCAGGAAGATGCAGTCGTGCAGGCAGTCGGGGTGCTGGTTCGCGACATAGGCATTAGCGCTTTCGACGCGCCGCGACAGGTTGGCGTTCACAAACAAATCGAGAATCCGGTAGACGCTGTTGGCGGCGACCCGCCGGCCCTGCTTTTTCGACACCGCCTCGGCGATGTCATAGGCGCTCGCCGGCTTGTCGAAACTGGCCAGTGCATCGAACACCGCGGCGCGCATGTCGGTCCACTGCTCGCCTTCCTCGGTCAGCCGTTTGCGCGCGGCGGAGCGGAGCGCGTCGCCTTCGTGCAGCTGATGATCGTGGCGGGCCATGAACAGCGGATCGATAGACCCCACGGCATTTGCGGGCAACATGCGATGTTATTCCGACGCCATCACATTGAGGCGGTGGCCGAGCGCCAAGATCAGCACGCCGGCGACAGTGTAGGCCGCTTCGGTCCCGTCATGCGGGAGGGTCAAAGCTCCGGCCATCACGCCGAGGCCAAGCCCGCCGACCGCGCTCGGCATCATGAAGCCATGCTCGAAGATGCCGCGGCCGAGCGCGACGCTGCCGAGCAGCATCGCCAGCGTCAGGCCGACCTCGTGGATGATCGGCGCGCCGAGGAACCCGCCGGCGGCCGACACCAGGCCGAGCAGCACCGCGGTCGCGAGGCAATGCACCAGGCACAGCCCGGAAACGCCCATCGCGATCCGGTCGAGCCGGCCAGCAGGAATCGACAGCTGAAGCATGCTCGCAAGGATATAACGTACGGACCGAGAAGTTACAACATTACATCCCAGTCACGGTCACCAAAAAATTCCGTTCGTCCTGAGCGGAGCGCCGAAGGCGCGTAGTCGAAGGGCGTCTCGCCCGACCGCCGTGCCATCGCCCTTCGACTTCGCTCAGGACGAACGATCCCGGGTGCCTTGCCTAGGCCTATGGTTGCGTCGATAGGCGCCGCCAATGACCGCCTCCCCCTCGAAGCCGATCGGTGCGTCCGCCGCGCGCGCCCGGCCCCTCGCTTTGTCGCGGCTGCTGTTTTTCGTCGCGGCCCTGGTGTTCGCGATGGTTGTCGTCGGGGGGATCACCCGCCTCACCGAAAGCGGCCTGTCGATCACCGAGTGGAAGCCGATCAGCGGCGCGATCCCGCCGCTGACCCATGCCGACTGGGTCCGCGCCTTCGACCTCTACCAGACGACCCCCGAATATCAGCAGATCAACGGCCCAGCGGGCATGACCCTGGCGACCTTCCGGCATATCTATTGGTGGGAGTTCGCGCACCGCCTGCTCGGCCGCCTGATCGGGCTGGTGTTCGGCGCCGGGCTGCTGTGGTTCGCGCTGCGGCGCGCGATCCCAAAAGGCTACGGGTGGAGGATGGTCGGCCTGCTCGGCCTCGGCGGGGCGCAGGGGCTGCTCGGCTGGTACATGGTGATGTCCGGCTTGTCGCAGCGCACCGACGTCAGCCATTTCCGCCTCTCCGCGCACCTCCTGCTCGCACTGGCGATCATGAGCGCTTTGATCTGGGTTGCGCTCGATCTTCGGCGCCTGGACGCCACCGGGGAGGACCGGCCGTCGCGCCTCGCCGGCCCGACGGCGCTGACCCTCCTCATCCTGGCCGTGCAGCTGATGCTCGGCGCGTGGGTGGCGGGGCTCAACGCCGGTCAGGTCGCCCCCGACTGGCCGCTGATGCAGGGCCGCTTCGTCCCCGAGGGGATCGACTGGAGCCGGGGCACGCTGTGGGCGCTCACCAACGACCCCTATCTGATCCATTTCCTCCACCGCTGGTGGGCATGGGTGGTGGTGGCCGCTTTGGTCCTGTTCGCCCGCCGCGTCCGCAAGGCCTCGCGCCCGGCCTCGATCGCCATCCACAGCGCGTTCGGAACCCAGGTTCTGCTCGGCATCGCGACGGTGATGAGCGGCGTCGCGATCGGGCTCGCGGCGCTTCACCAGGCCGTCGGCGCCCTGCTCCTCGCCTCAACCGTATGGGGCGCCCACGAGGTCGGCAAACCCTCTCCCGCCGGGAGAGGGAGGGCGAAGCCGAAGGCCGCGGAAGGGTGAGGCCGACCTCACCCGCCTTCCCCGGCTAAGGCCGGGGTCGGCACCCTCTCCCAGGGGAGAGGGAAATTAGTGGGTCGCGGCCCACGCCCGGTCGGACGCGGCCCGGGCCTGGCGCATCGCCTGATCGGCCTGGCCTTGCACCGCGATCCGCTCATATTCCTCGGTGTTGATGGTCACCGTCGGATTGACCGCGTTAATCACATTCTGATCGAACGAGAGATTGGTCGCGACCATGGCGTTCATCTCGGGAAAGGTCGCCGGGTCCGACGACACCTTGTTGACCTGCGCGACCATCGCCCGGGTCCATAAATAGGGCACGCCGAGATACATGACGGCGCCGAGCATCAGGACGGCAATCCAGCGCATGACAGTCCCCCTTTGCCGGTGCATGATCGCACCGTCCGGTTAACAAGGGGAGAGCGATGAGCGTCGTCTCGGTCTACGCCGTGTTCGCCGACGCCGACGAGGTCGAGCGCATCGGCCGCGCCATGGTCGAGGAGCAGCTGGCGGCGTGCGTCAACCTGCTCGGGCCGATCCGATCGATCTACCGCTGGCACGGCGCGATCGAGTCCGCAGACGAGGTCGCCGCCATCTTCAAGACCCGCCATGACCAGGTCGATGCTTTGATCACCCGGATCGCCGGGCTGCACAGCTATGCGGTGCCGTGCATCGTCACGTGGCCGGTCGACAAATTGCTCGGCGCCTACGCCGACTGGGTCGAAGACAGCGTCGGCTAGCAGCGCTTGTTGCGGCGCGCTTCGAACGGCACTTCGTTGAGCCGGCGCTGCAGCCGGTCGATGGCCGCATTGGCGCCGTCGGAGCCGCCGTAGCGCGCTTCGAGCTCGGCTTCCTCCGGCGTCTGCTCACGGAAGTAGGTGATGGTCAGCCGCCGCCCGAACACCTCGTCGCCGCGGATCTGCAGCGCCGCCTCATGGTCCGCCGGCAAATTGTCGCGGATCGTCTCTAAATAGCGGATCAGCGTTTCGAGCGACGTATAGTCGCTGATCTCGATGAAATCCTTCACTCGTCTGGGCACGGTTAAGCTGCTCCGAAGGCTTGGCCGCAAATCAATGAACGAGGCAGCGCCTAAGACTGCTCCCACCCGAGCGCAACCGCGAGATGCAGCGTTGCCTGGGCGGGGCGAATGCCCCTGTTCACGACGATTGCGGCGATCCTGATCTAGGTTGCTGAAGTCGACTCGGACTCAGGAGTATGTGGATAACTCTGGTTCAACCATGGGGCTGAGCCAGTCGCCTTGGGGAGGGTGCGTAAATGCAGAGTGATGCCGTCTACTTCAGCCGTCGGGCACACGAGGAACGGGCCGTTGCCAGAGAGGCCAGTTGTGCAAAGGCGCGCGAAGCCCATCTCCAGATGGCGGAACGCTATGACGAGCTCGCGGCCGCCATCGCTGCGCGCGAGCCCGAACAATCGCTTCGCGCTACTGCCTGACCGTCACCGCATCGCCGAACGGCACGACTAGCAGCTCGCCCGAGTCGTCCTCGAGCTCGATCCAGTGACTTAGATTGATTTCGCCCTTCGTCTGGATTTCCGAAGCCATCAATTCGCGGGCAGTGGCGATCGCCTCGATCCGCGCGGTGCCGAAGTCGGCAAAGTCGCGGCCTTCGTGATCGACCGTATGAACGTCGTTATAAAGATGGAAGCGGTATCTGGGCACGGCGGCGTCTCCCGAGGCGTGGCGGGAGCTGCTGCACTCTCAATCGCTGCCGTGCCGGGTAACCGATGCACAGCGACGCTAAACAGACGAAACGGCAACACTTTCGTTCCGCACCATCCTGACCTACATCAGTGTAAGGAAGACCGTTCCTGGAAGTGAATCGTGCGCCACGGCCCATTGGTTGCCAAGCTCGCGACGGTCGCCGACCTTTGCGAAAGCGACGTCGAGCTGCTCATCGGGCTGTGCGACGACGTGCGCACCGTCCCCGCCAAGCAGGACATCCTGTCGGAAGGCGAGCGGCCCGATCACGTCCATGTGATCTGCGAAGGCTGGGCGGCGCGCTACAAGACGCTGCCGAGTGGGGCGCGGCAAATCGTCGCCTTCCTCATTCCGGGCGATTTTTGCGACCTGCACGTCGCCATCCTCGGCCACATGGACCACGGCATCGTCGCGCTGACGCGCTGCCGGGTCGCCTACATCCCGAGCGCGGAGCTGGATGCGCTCACCTCGGATCACAATGGCCTCACAAAGGCTCTATGGTGGGCGACCCTGGTCGACGAGGGGGTCCTGCGCGAGTGGATCCTGAACGTCGGCCGCCGCAACGCGATGGAACGCATCGCCCATCTGCTGTGTGAGACGCACGTCCGGATGAAAATGGTCGGCCTGGTCGACGGGGACCGCTTTGCGCTCCCGCTCACCCAGGAGCAGCTCGCCGACGCGACCGGTCTGACCCCCGTCCACGTCAATCGAACCCTGCAACGCCTGCGCAGCGACAATTTGATCGAAATCGGCAGCGGCACGCTGACCATTCCCGACGTCAGCGCGCTGCGCGAAGCGGCCGGGTTCAACGGCAATTACCTGCACATCCGACGCCGCGCCCTGACCCCGCCGTAAGAACTTGGGTATTATTTTACCCGTCTGGAAATGCCCGCTTTTGCTTGACTTTCGACGCCTCGGACGCAAATAGCGGCGCTCAAGCGCGGTCTTCGAGGCGGCGCGTTTTTCGTTTTGAGAAGGGTCAACCGCCATGAAGGCGCTGATGAAGACGACCAAGTCGGCCAAGCCGGCCGAGGTCGAAAAGAAATGGCATCTGGTCGACGCCGACGGCCTCATCGTCGGCCGGCTCGCGACGATCGTTGCCAACATCCTGCGCGGCAAGCACAAGCCAAGCTACACCCCGCACGTCGACTGCGGCGACCATGTCGTCATCGTCAACGCCGACAAGGTCCGCTTCACCGGCCGCAAGCTCGAGCAGAAGCTCTATTACAAGCACACCGGCTATCCCGGCGGCCTCAAGGAGGTCACCGCCGGCAAGGTGCTCGAGGGCCGCTTCCCCGAGCGAATCCTCGAAAAAGCGATCGAGCGCATGATCCCGCGCGGGCCGCTGGGCCGCGACCAGATGCGCGCTTTGCATCTCTATAACGGCACCGAGCACCCGCACGGCGGCCAGAACCCGCAGACCCTCGACGTCGCGTCGATGAACCGCAAGAACAAGGTGGGCGCATAATGGCCGACAAGAAGTCCCTTTCCGATCTCGCCGATCTGACCAACCCCAAGCCCGAGGCTCCGGCCGAAGCTCCCGCAACGGTCGAGGCTGAAGCCCCTGCCGAAACCGCCGCACCGGCTCCCGCGGCCGAAGCTGCCGCCGAACCCGCCCGGGCCCCTTCATCCGGCCGGGAAGGCCGCCGCGGCAAGGAAGAGGCGGTCACGGATCATGGTGTTTCGACCCAGGGCCCGCAGATCCAGGCGGTGCTGCGCGAGCAGCAACTCGACAAGCACGGCCGCGCCTATGCGACCGGCCGCCGCAAGGACGCCGTCGCGCGCGTCTGGCTGAAGCCGGGGTCGGGCCGGATCGAGATCAACGGCCGCGAGCAGGAAGTCTATTTCGCCCGGCCGACGCTACGCCTGGTGATCAACCAGCCGTTCGACGTCGCCGATCGCCGCGGCCAGTATGACGTGGTCGCGACCGTCGTCGGCGGCGGCCTGTCGGGCCAGGCCGGAGCGGTGAAGCACGGCATCGCCCAGGCGCTCTCCCGTTACGAGCCGGCGCTCCGCACGACGGTCAAGCAGGCCGGCTTCCTGACCCGCGACAGCCGCGCCGTCGAGCGCAAGAAGTACGGCCGCGCCAAGGCCCGCCGCAGCTTCCAGTTCTCGAAGCGCTAAACGTTTTTTCCTCCCCTGCCTTTGCAGGGGAGGGGGACCGCACGAAGTGCGGTGGAGGGGCCTTCTTCCCTCGACGAACAGAAAGACCCTACCACCAGCTTCGCTGGTCCCCCTCCCCTCGAAATCGAGGGGAGGAAACGGGCGGCCGGTCTCCGGCCGCCCTTTCTGTTTGCGAACGCAATTTAATCTTCCCTCCACTGCCGCTTCGGGCCGGGTGGCCTAGGCGTCGACTTCCCACTGCTCGAGGGAGAAGATCATGAAGAGGTTTGTCATCGCCTTGTCCGCGCTGAGCCTGTTCGCCGGCTCCGCCGCGACCGCCGCGGTCCCGCATCGGTGCCGCGACACCAAGGGCCATTTCGTCAAATGCCCGCAACATCATGCGGCCGCCGCCACGGTCGCGCACAAGTGCCGCAACTCGAGGGGCCATTTCGTGAAGTGCGGCGCGAAGGCCAAGCCGGCCTGATCTCGCCGACGTCGCGGGAAGGGCGGTTGGGACATTCCCAGCCGCCCTTTTCGATTCTAGGCTGCGCTCACGAGGGGGTATTGCGATGCGCCGCCTGATCCAGTTGCTGCTGGCCCTGCTCCTGCCCTCGGCCGGCATGGCCGAGCCGATCCTGCTCAAGCCGGCGCGGGTGTTCGACGGGGTCAACCCGGCGCCGCACGATGGCTGGAGTGTGCTGGTCGACGGCGACCGCATCGTCGCGGTCGGCCCGAATCTTGCTGCGCCGGCTGGTGCTGTGACGGTCGACCTCCCCGGCGCGACCCTGATGCCCGGCCTGATCGAGGGCCATTCGCATCTCTTCCTCCACCCCTACAACGAGACATTGTGGGACGATCAGGTGCTGCACGAGCCGCTCGCGCTGCGCACCGCCCGCGCCGTCGTCCAGGCTCAGCGGACGTTGTGGGCCGGCTTCACCACCGAGCGCGACCTCGGCACCGAGGGCGCCGGATTCGCCGACGTCGGGCTCAAACAAGCGATCGACCAGGGGATCGTCCCCGGCCCGCGCCTGCTGGTTTCGACCAAGGCAATCGTCGCCCGCGGCGCTTACGGGCCCAAGGGCTTCGAGCCGGGCCTGGCGATTCCCCAGGGAGCGCAGGAGGTCGCCGGACCCGATGAGATCGTGCGCGCGGTTCGTGACCAGATTGCCGGCGGAGCAGACATCGTCAAATTCTACGCCGACTACCATTGGGGCAAGGGCGAGCCGGCGCGGACCACCCTGTCCCAGGCCGAGCTCAACGCCGGGGTCTCGGCCGCGCGCGACGCCGGGCGGCTCGTCGCCGTCCACGCCACCACCGCCGAGGGGATGCGCCGCGCGATCCTCGCCGGAGCCGACACGATCGAGCACGGCTATGGCGGCACGGCCGAAGTCTTCAAAATGATGCACGACCGCGGAATCGCGCTGTGCGCGACGATCGCCGCCTCGGAAGCCTATGCGCGCTATTTCGAGCATTGGGACGGGCGTGAGCCCGCGCCCGACAGCGTGCAGGAAAACCGCCGCTCGTTCGCCCTGGCGATGAAGGCCGGCGTCCCGATTTGCATGGGCGGCGATGTCGGCGTCTACACCCACGGGCAGAATTGGCTCGAAATGGACGCGATGCAGCGCGCCGGCATGCCCCCCGCGCAAGTGCTGATCTCTGCCACGTCGAGCAACGCGCGGATCTTCCACTTGAGTGATCGCGGACAGGTCAAGCCGGGACTGCTGGCGGACCTCGTCGCGGTTGATGGCGATCCGACCCGCGACATCTCGGCGGTGCGCCACATCACTCTGGTCATGAAGGGCGGCAAATTGGTTCGAAGCGACGATCGCTAGCTAGATCACCAAAGGATACGCCATGAAACTCGTTCAATGGATTTCACTGCCGATCCTGCTTTTCGCCGGCGCCGCTCAGGCGGGCTCGCGTCAACAGGCGACCGTGCTCCTGTCGGAGGATCCTGGGGAACGGAAATTCCAGCAGGATTGGGGCTATGCCGACGCGGTGATCGCGGGCGACACGGTCTACCTGTCCGGAGTCGTCGCCGGGCTGCGCGACGGCGAAACCGACCTCAAGCTAGCCTACGATCGCGCGTTCGCGCGGATCGGCAAGGTGCTCGAGCGCAGCGGCGCAAGCTGGGACGACGTGGTCGACATCACCAGCTTCCACACCGACCTCACCACCCAGATGCCCGCGATCGTCGCGGTGAAGAAGAAATACATGCGCGACCCGCCCCCGGCATGGACCGCGATCGGCGTGTCGCGCCTGATCCCCAACAGCGGCATCACCGAGATCAAGATCGTCGCCAAGCTGCCGCGAAAGGCGCCTTAGTGCCACGCGCCTTCACCCGGGCGGTCAGCCTGAAGCTTGCCGAGTGCGAGCTGACCCATCTCGACCGCGCGCCGATCGACCCGCGCGCGGCGAATCTGCAGCACTCGGCCTATGAAGATGCGCTCACAGACGCCGGGTACGAGGTGGTTCGCCTCGCCGCCCTGCCCGACCATCCGGACGCGGTGTTCGTCGAGGACACTGCGCTCCTGCTCGACGGCCATGCAATCATCCTTCGGCCCGGAGTGGCGTCGCGGGCGAACGAGACCGAATCCACGGCGACCGGATTGGCCGCTTATTTCGACGTCCACCCGCTGGGCAGCGGCTCGCTCGACGGCGGCGACGTACTCCGCATCCGGCGAACGCTCTACGTCGGGCGATCGACGCGGACCAATGCCGAGGGATTGGGATCGCTGCGGGAGGCGGCGGCGCCGCTCGGCTACGAGGTCGTCGAGGCGGAACTGCGCGGCTGCCTGCACCTCAAGTCCGGAGCGACCTTCGCCGGGCCGGACGCACACGGCGTGCCGGTTCTGCTGTACAGCGAGCGGGCGGTCGATCCGCGCCAGTTCGCCGGGGTCGAGGCGGTCGCGGTCGCCGACGGTGAGGAAGCCGCCGCCAATTGCCTCCGCGTCGGCAGCCGGCTGATCCTGCCGGCCGGAAACCCGCGCACCGCAGGCGCGCTGCGAGATCGCGGATTCCAGGTGACGGAAGTGGATGTCTCCGAGCTTCAGAAGGCCGAAGCGGGAGTCACCTGCATGAGCCTGATCGACGAGCGCCCTAACGGTTGACGGTTTCCATCCCGCGCTCGTGGTAGCGCTGGCCGGCCGCTGCGCCGGGCGGGAGGATCTCGTCGAGCCGATTTAGGTCCGCCTCGCTCAGCTTGACGTCGAGCGCGCCGATATTCTGATCGAGGTAACGAATGTGCTTGGTTCCGGGGATCGGCACGATATCGTCGCCCTTCGCCAGCACCCAGGCCAGCGCCAGCTGCGCGGTGGTGCAGCGCTTCTCAGCCGCGAGCGCCTCCACCTCGCGGACAAGCGCGATGTTCTTCTCGAAATTCGCGCCCTGGAAGCGTGGGTGGAACTTGCGGAAGTCGTCGTCCGGGAAATCGTCCGGCGATTGGATCTGCCCGGTCAGGAAGCCGCGGCCGAGCGGTGAATAAGCGACGTAGCCGATGCCGAGTTCGCGCACGGTCGGCAACACCTCCGCTTCGGCGTCTCTGCTCCAGAGCGACAGCTCGGTCTGGACTGCGGTGATCGGATGGGTTGCGTGCGCCTTGCGGATCGTCTGCGGCGCGGCTTCGCTAAGGCCGAGGAAGCGGATCTTTCCCTGCTCCTTGAGCCGGACCATTGCTCCGACCGTATCCTCGATCGGCACGCTGGGGTCGACGCGGTGCTGATAATAAAGGTCGATGACCTCGATCCCCAGGCGGCGCAGGCTCGCCTCGCACGCCCCGCGAACGTAGGCGGGGTCGCCCTTGACGCCGAGGAACTCGCCGTTCTCGCCGCGGACGTTGCCGAACTTGGTCGCGAGGAACACTTCGTCGCGGCGGTCGCGGATGGCGCGCCCGACCAGCTCCTCGTTGCGGCCGACGCCGTACATGTCGGCGGTGTCGAGGAAGGTCACGCCGCGGTCGAGCGCGTGGTGGATGGTGGCAATCGACTCGGCATCGTCCCCGGCGCCGTAGAATTCGCTCATGCCCATGCAGCCGAGGCCGATGGCGGAGACTTCGGGTCCGTTGGTGCCGAGCCGGCGCGTTCCGATCTGGTGCATGGAGGTCCTCCTTTTGGTCAGCCGCCGAGCCGGCGGCGAATGTCGTCCGGCTCACATGGGACGGCGACTCGCTTGTGCCGAGAGGCCGCTCCGGAAATGATCGAAACTTCGGAACGGCTGGTCCCGAGCGCCTTCGCCAGCAGCTTCACGACCGCCTCATTGGCCGCGCCGTCGGCCGGCGCCTCGGCGACCCGCACTTCCAATTCCTCGCGTCCGTCCGGACCGGCGCGCCAGCGCCCGATCCCGGGCCTCGCCGAGCGGGGCGTCACCCGAATGGCGAGGATCGCACTCACTTGCCGCGGCGCATGAAGAACAGGAGCGGCAGGACGGCGAAGGTGACGAACATCATCAGCTTGAAGTCGTCGAGATAGGCGATGAACAGCGCCTGCTTGGTGACCATCCCGTTTAGATAGGCGAGCGCCGCCGGACCCGCGACCGGAGCCACTGTCTGCAGCAGCTCGGGATTGGCGGTCGGGATGGTCTGCTGGGTGATATTCTGGGCGAGGTCGGCATGAGCGACCTGAGTCATCCGCACCAACTGGGTACCGACGATCGAAATGCCGATCGAGCCGCCGATGTTGCGCGACAGGTTGAGGAGTGCCGCCCCGGTCGTCCTGAGCCGCGACGAAAGGGTCTCGAAGGCCAGCGTTTGCAGCGGTACGAAAATCAGGCCGAGGCCGAGGCCCTGGACGATGCCGCTGACGATGACGGGGCGCGACGGCTGGTCGATTGCAAAGCCGGTCATCATGTAGAGCGAGACACCCATCAGCACGACGCCCAGCCCGACCAGCAGACGGGCGTCGATCTTTCCGGTGAGCCGGCCGGCGAGCAGCATCGAGATCAAGGTCCCGACTCCGCGCGGCGCCGTGAGGAAACCCGACTGCAGCACGGAATAGCCGTACATGTTCTGGAGCAGCGGCGGCAAAAGCGCGAGACCAGCGAGCAGCAGCACTCCGGTGACCGCCATGAGCAAAAGACTCGTCGCGAAATTGCGGTCCGCGAACATGGCACGTTCGAACAAGGGCTGCTTCGCGGTCAGCATGTGAACGACGAACATCCAGCCTGCGGCGACTGCCAGACCCGCTTCGACGATCGTCTCCCAGCTCGAAAACCAGTCATTCTGCTCGCCCCGGTCTAGACAGAATTGCAGCGCCCCGAGCGCGAGCGCGAGCAGGGCAAAGCCGAACATGTCGAACTTGCGGTCGTGGGTTTCGGTCTTGGGCATGTAGCGCGCCATCAGCAGTGCGCAGAGGACGCCGACGGGCAGATTGACGAGAAACACCCACCGCCAGTTGTAATTGTCGGTCAGCCAGCCGCCGAGCACCGGGCCGAGGATCGGGCCGATCATCACGCCGCCGCCGAACAGCGCCATCGCCTGGCCGTGCTTCTCACGCGGGTTGATGTCGAACAAAGTGGCCTGGGCGAGTGGAACGATGAACGCGCCGCCAACGCCCTGGAGAGCCCGGAACAGGACCATTTCCGGCAGCGACGTCGCCGTAGCGCAGAGGACCGAAGCGGCGGTGAACACGACCACGGAGGTGAGGAGCAGGCGTTTGCGGCCGACCTTGTCGGCGAGCCAGCCGCTGATCGGAAGCGCGATCGCCGAGGCGACGATATAGCTCGTCAGGACCCAGTTGATCGTGTCCTGGGTCGCGCTGAGGCTGGCCTGCATGTGAGGCAGCGCGACGTTGGCGATGGTCGTGTCGAGCACCTGGAGGAGCACCGCCATCATCACCCCGATGGTGACGATCAGGCGTTCGCCGATCGGCAGCGGATGCGTGACGTTTCCGGCCAGGGTGGCCATGCGCGGGCTTACTTCTTGCGGCTGTCGTCGAAATAGACGGTCGCGGTGACCGACAGGCCGGCGATCATCGGCTTGGCCGGATTGCCGTCGAACTTGATCCGGACCGGCACGCGCTGGGTCACCTTGACCCAATTGCCGTTGGCGTTCTGAGCCGGCAGGAGCGAAAACTCGCTCCCCGTGCCGGCGCCGACGCTCTGCACCTCGCCTTCGAATTTCTGCCCGGGATATGCGTCGACCTCGACCGTCGCGCGTTGGCCGCGGACCATCCGGCCGACGTCCTTCTCCTTGAAGTTGGCCTCGACCCAGGCGGACTGGCTGTGGACCAGCGACAGCATGCCGAGCCCGGTGATGGCCATCTGGCCGACCTGGAGATTGTCGGCATTTTCGACCACGCCGTCCATCGGCGCCCGGACCTCGGTGCGCGACAGGTCGAGCCGCGCCTTGTCGACCGCGGCCTGGGCCTGAGCGATCGACGGCTGCTCGCCGGGCGCGATCGCAGCATTGGCGTTGGCGGCGCGGGCGCGGGCGTCGGACAATTGCATTTCCGCGGTCCGGACTTCGTTGAATGCGTCGTCATAGTCGGCGCGGGTGGTGAAGCCCCGCTTGAGCAGCACCTGCTGGCGGGCGAGCGCATTCTGCTTGATCTTGAGGTTGGCCTGCGAGCCGATGATGTCGCCACCGGTGCCCGCCGCCTGGGTCTTGAGCTGCGTAGTCTGCAGGCGGGCGTTGGCGAGCTGCGCCTCGGCCTGCTCGAGCGCGACCTGGAAGGGCTGCGGGTCGATGCGGAACAGCAGCTGGCCGCGCTTCACGCGGGCGCCGTCGCGAACGAACACGGCTACAATCTGTCCGTTCACCTGCGGGCTCACCGAGACGATGTCCTGCTTCACCTGCGCGTCGTCGGTCGACACGCTGCCGCCGCTCGCCAGCCAGTAATAGCCGCCGCCGAGCAGCAGCAGCGCGGGAACGATCAGCATCAGGAGGGGCCGCAGGAAACGCTTTGGGCTTCGCGCGGGCGCGCGCTCGAGCGCGGGAGCTTCGGCTTCCGTGCCGCTCAGCTTGGCGGTCGTCATCCGGTTCATTGATTGGCTGCCTTGCTCATCAGTCCGTGCTGGCCGGCACGTTCACGCACCTGGGCGAGCACTCTGCGGGTCGTTTCGATGTCCTTTGGATCGACTCCGGCGAACGCGTCGGTGGTCATTTCCTCGGCGATGTCGCGGAGTTTCTCGACCACCGGTTGCGCCTTGGCGGTCACGTGCAGACGCCAGGCTCGCCGATCCGCGGGGTCGGCGGTGCGCTCGACCAGGCCGGCCTCCTGCAGGCGATCGATGATCCGGGTCAGCGTGATCGGCTCGATGTCGAGCATGTCGGCAAGGTCGGTCTGGCGGAGGCCTGGCCGAAGCGTCAGCTTGAACAGCACCTTCCACTGCGCGCCGGTGACGCCGAGGCTGGCCGCGCGCCGGGTAAACGCCTTGCGCAGCGCGTGCGCGGTCTCGCCGATCTCAGGGAGAATATTTTCCATAGGCAACGGACATAGTAAGTGTGCTTATATTAAGCAACACTTGAACGGCATTGCCGTTCCTCGGATGAACGAGATTTCATGTCGCGTTGACGGGATCGGCGGCCGAACCTAGGTGAGCGTCGGCTGAAGCGCCCTCGGGCGGGTATGATGTAATGGTAGCCTGTCAGCTTCCCAAGCTGAACGCACGGGTTCGATTCCCGTTACCCGCTCCAAGAATCGAGCTGCGGCGGCAGTTTGATTTTTGGAGCGCACGCGAGCCGTCCACCGCACCGCTGGTCCCGCTCGCCCATAAATGAGCCGGCTGCGTTCAGATTTCGACGGGTCCAAGCTCCGCCCTCTCGCGAGCGATATGGGCCAGGATGCGGGCGCGAAGCGCCTTAAAGCGTGGATCGCCGCGCAGGCTCCGGAGTGAGGGCTCCTGGGCAAGGTCGAGCGCATACCAATTCCCGTCCGGCAGCCAGCCGCGAGCGACCGCACCGGCGATAAGCTGGAGCGCATCGTCCGGGCGTCTCTGCGCGGCCCGAATCCTCCCCAGCTCCCACGAAAGGTCGCGGTCGCCGGGAACGCTCGCCAGCCCGAGTTCCACGCGCTTTTCGGCCGCCGCCAGGAGATAACGCGCGTCCTCATCGTCGCCCACTGTCCTCAGGGCGACCGCGACGTTGGGGATCGCTGCGAGGAGGGACTGGTTGCCGTCCAGTGCCTGGACGAACTCGTCGCGGGAGCGGAATCCGCGATGGTAGATTTCGACGAGACCGCGCCCGCGACCTAGATTGAGCATAGCGCGGCTCGTGAAAGCCGGAAAATCGGGTACCGCCCAGAAGTCCTTCGGGCCAACCGGCTCGTCCGACATCCGATCCGAAGGGAGCATCTCGCTTCGCAATAACGGTCCAAACCATTTGGGCTGGTTCCAAAGCTTGCCGGCTTCGTCCTGATAACCGAGGCGGAGCAGGCCATCGATGACAGCTAACCTACCGGCTTCGAGCGACTTTCCGGGCCGCTCGCGGCGAACGGCGAGCAACGGACCGACCACTTGCGAGTAATCGCCGCGAAGCAGGTCAGCCTCGGCGTGGATGGAAAGGATGAATTCGCGGTCGGCACCGGCCCTGCTCACCCGCGCTACCAGGCGGTCGAACGAAGGGCGGTCGCCAAGTTCGGTCAGTCGCGCCGCCATATTCTGCGCCGCGGGCCACCACAAAGGGTCGATTTCGACCGCCCGTGCATAAGCCGCCACTGCCTCTCGACGCCTTTCCGGGGTACGCACATTGCCGAGCCACAGCCAGGCCTCGCCATAGCCCGGGTCAAGCGCGACCGCGCGCTCCAAGGATTCCTCGGAGGAAGGGCTTTTCCCTGCGATCAGTGCCAGCGTGGCGTGCGCATGCGCAAGATTGGGGGCGAGCGCCAGTGCGCGATGGACATAGGCCAGCGATAGCGCCCGCCGTTCCGCGCTTCGTTGCGGGTCATGTCTGCCAAAATACAGGGCAGCGCCGAGCGACGCCCAAGCCGGGGCGTAGTTCGCGTCAAGCGCAACCGCCCGGCGTAGAAGCCCTTCGGCCGCATTAGCCTGGTCCCGGTCACGCGCGCGCAGCAGCGCGCGAGCTTCGCTGTACAGCGCGTAGACTTCCGGGCTTGTTGCAATCTGGTCGGCGCGGGCACCCCCGCCGCGCGCCAGGCGTCCGCGAATGCGCCCTTCAATGCCTTGGGCGACGGCGCCCTGGAGCGCGAACGCGTCGCCGAGGCGACCGTCGAAGCTATGGCCCCAGATGCTGACTCCGTCGCTGGTGCGGGTCAGGCTGACGTTCACCCGAACGCGATCGCCTTGTTGCTGAACGCTGCCGTCGAGGATGTAGGTTACGCCGAGCCGGTCACGGTAACTCCGCGGAGCAAGTTTATCGTTCGCGATAGCCTGGCTTGTCGTGCGGCCGAGTACGCGGACCGTACCATTCTGCGAGAGAAGGGCACGTGTGTCGTCCCACAGGCCTTCGGCCAGCGCCCCGTCGCCCTTCGGATATTGCTCGAACGGAAGCACCGCGACGAGCGGCAGTTCGGCGGGTAAAGTGGGCTTGGATTCCGGCTTCCAGGCCAAGACCGCCAATCCGCCCACCACGACGAGCGCCGGTATCGCCAGCGACCAGCGCTTCAGGCTGAATGTGCGCGTCGCTCTGGAGCCCCGGGCAAGGGTGCCGGCCAATGGCGTTCCGTCGGTCGCGGGCGCCGAGGTGGCATCGCCCATGCTGTCGGCCCTGCTCGCAACCAACGCAGGACGGTCTGACGAGGCGTGGCTGGCGCTGAGCTCGTTGAACAATTCCTGCGTTTCGCGCGAAGGCTCCGCATCGAAATCGGCCCGAAGGCGTTCGCGCAATAATTCGAAATGGCGATTGAGAGATCCGCTGTCTCCCTGCCGGTGGGCGATCCGCATAGCCAGGCGCGCCGCCTCCTCCGAACTGGGGTCGAGCCTCTGCACTTCGGCGACGATGCCACGCGCCGCATGCAAGCCAAACTGCTCCAGACAGCGTTCCGCAGCCGCAACGGCGGTCGCCAGGGTGCGCGACGGTTCCTGGGCCCGCTCGACTTGCAGCCAGGCGTCGAACTCGGAATCGAGTCCATCCAGATCGGTCAACAGCCCTGAACCGCTCGAACTCAACACGGCTTCCAGGCTCTCGAAATCGTCGGCCTCCGCCGCCGCGCGGATTGCCCACAAATCTGTCGTGATCAACTCGGCGTTGAGAGACACCGTGTCGCGCACCGGCGAGGTGACGGCGGCTCCGGCATTTTCAAGGTGCCGCAGCTCGAAAATCGCCTGGCGGAAGCTCGATCGAGCTTGATCGCCGCCGCGGTCGCTCCATAACAGGTCTGCCAACCCCTCGCGTGAGCAGGGCCGGCCCGACAGGGCAAGCACGGCCAGCAGAGCCCTCGCCTTGCGGGTGCGCGGCGTCAGCTCGTTGCCCGCCTGGTCCTGCAGACGCAGCTGACCGAGGCAGGACAACCGCATTCGCGTTCCGGACTGGATCGGCTTGTTCACGGGGCGAGTCCGACCACGCAACCGCGCAATGCGGTTCCGGCGACCAGTTGCTGATGCGGCCGGAGCATTTTTCGCCCCCTTGTGCCTCGCGCGGAGAATGCCTGATCCGCGACGTGGCGTCCAGTAAAGGCCCATCAGGTCGATTTAACGGCCCAATCACGCTGTCCTAACGCTGGTCAAACGCACTCCCGAATAGGATCGCCTGCTCACGAGATGCAGAGGAGCGGTGCAATGAGTGCACGCTTTCTTTGTCGCTCATCTTGTCGACAGGAGGAAATGATGAAAAAGCCTTTCTTGATCTTCGGGGCAGCGTCATTGGCCGTCGCTACCCCCGTCATCGTCCCAACGCCCGCCCAGGCAACGCCCGCCCAGGCGCAGGCAGCAACGGATGATGTCGCATTTTGCAGGGATGCAATTGTAACCGATTTTCCCGAATCCAACCTTGGTCGGTGCGTTGGCTTCAACCGGACCTCCGAGGAAGGATTTCACACGTTTTTCTGCCAATCCTATCGCTTGCTCGATCCGGTTAATTTCGCTGATGAATTCGACACCTTCGGCGACTGCGTAAAGGCCGAACATGCCTTCGAGGACTGACGTCTGAAGGAATGATGCACCTGGCTGCGGACCTTGCTTCGCCAAGCTTCAGTCAGGTGCCTGCCACGACCTGGCGCCGCGTTGCGGAGGGTGCCGTAAACCAGCAGGCGGCCTGGTAGTCTCGATGGCCCGTCTTAACTTTGCTCGCGCTGACCCTAATTTGACGGCAGGGGACTGCGACGGCGCGTAGACAAATGTCCGCTTCAACCCAAAGCGGGCGGCGGCGCCATCCTAAATCCCGCCATAGACCGGCTCGTATCCCGCCTCGCGCAGACGTCGCGAGAGGTCCTCGCTGGTGGTTCGCGCCAGCTCGCCGTCGGCGGAGCGAATCACGAAATTGGCGCCGTAGCGGCCGTCCTTGAAGAACGGATAGCTGCCGATCGCGACCCCGGGGTGATCGCCCTCGGTCTCGCGCAGCAAATCGGCGACGTCGCTCTCCGGGGCGCGCGCGCCGATGGTCACCGAGACCACCGGCCGGCCGCCTTCGAGCTTGCCGGTCATCGCCTCGAGCATGCTCGCCGCGATGTGCGGCACGCCGGCGAGGATATAGACATTGCCGATCCTGACCCCCGGGGCGCCCGACGTCGGATTGGGGATCAGCTCGGCGCCTTCCGGAGTCCGCGCCATCCGTAACCGCGCCTCCGTCAGCCCGCCGGGGCGGTCGCGGTAATAGTCCTCGAGGACTCGCCGGGCCTCGGGGTGGACGACCACCGGGACGCCGAACGCCGCGGCGATCGCGTCGACCGTGATGTCGTCGTGGGTCGGGCCGATCCCGCCGGTCGTGAAGAGATAGTCGTGAGCCGCGCGCAGTTCATTGACCGTCGCGCCGATGCGCTCGGGGTCGTCGGGCACGATCCGCACCTCGGCGAGGCGGATGCCGTGGTCGTTCAGCCACAGCGCGACCTGGCCGACATTCTTGTCCTGGGTCCGGCCGGACAGAATCTCATCCCCGATGACCACCAGTGCGGCCGTCCACACTCTTGCTTGCTCGTCCACGCCGCCTCCGGTGACTTCGGCCGCCCGAATGCCTATCTAGGAGCCATGACTCAATATATCACCGTCGCCGCCGACGATCGGGCCGAGGCCAAGAACGGAGTGATCAAGCTCCATGGCCCCGAAGCGTTCGCGGGGATGCGCAAGGCCGGCCGGCTGGCCGCCGAGATTCTCGACGCCCTCGTCCCGCACGTGGTGCCGGGCGTCGCGACGCAGGAGCTCGACGACATCGTCCATCGCATGACGCTCGACGGCGGCGGGATTCCGGCGACGTTGGGCTATCGCGGCTACACCAAGAGCTGCTGCGTCTCGGTCAACCATGTCGTGTGCCACGGAATCCCGAGCGAGAAGACCTTGAAGGACGGCGACATCGTCAACATCGACGTGACCCCGATCGTCGACGGCTGGCACGGCGACACCAGCCGCATGTACCTGGTCGGCGACGTTCCGCTGAAGGCGCGCAAGCTGGTCGACGTGACCTACGACTGCCTGGTGCTCGGGCTCGAACAGGCGAAGCCCGGGAACCACCTCGGCGACATCGCCAATGCCATCCAGTCCCATGCCGAGGCCCAGCGCTACAGCGTCGTCCGCGACTTCTGCGGCCATGGCGTCGGGCGGCTGTTCCACGACAGCCCCGAAGTGATCCACGCCGGGCGCCCCGGCACCGGCCCCGAGCTCAGGCCCGGCATGATCTTCACCGTCGAGCCGATGATCAACATCGGCCGCGCGGACGTGAAGGTGCTCGACGACGGCTGGACGGCGGTGACCCGCGACCGCTCGCTGTCGGCCCAGTTCGAGCATTCGATCGGCATCACCGACGACGGCTGCGAGATCTTTACCAGGAGCCCCGACGGCTTCGACCGGCCGCCTTATTGACCCGACGAGGCGCAAGCGCTGCTTATTGACACGTTTGTCAGTGAATGAGAGCGTGGGGCCACCATGTTTCGCCATCCGATCGCGATCGACCAGGCCGACATCGACCATATGGGTCACGTCAATAATGCCGTGTACCTGAAATGGGTGCAGGAGGCGGTCATCGATTACTGGCGCAGCGTCGCCCCGCCCGACGCAGTCGCGCGGCATCTGTGGGTCGCGCTCAAGCATGAGATCACGTACCGCAAGCCGACCTTCCTTCAGGATGCGGTGGTCGCCGAGGTTATCGCCGAGAAGGTCGAGGGCGCCCGTGCCTTCTTCCACACCGTGCTCAAGCGTGGCGAGGACGTGTTGAGCGAGATCCAGAGCTGCTGGTGCTGCCTCGACGCCGCGAGCCTGCGCCCCGCGCGGCTCGCCCGCGACGTGATCGGCCGCTTCCTTTCGCCGGAAGCCTAGGCGGCGGCCTTCTTCGCCGCGTCCCAGCGCGCCGTCAGCGCCTGGGCGTTGTCGACGTCGGGCGGGAAGTCGACCTCGCCCCACTCCTCGCCGGCGATGTCGAAGGTCCACACGTCACCGCCTTGCGCGATCTGGTTGATGACTCGGAGATACCAGATGGTCGTGCCCTCGGGCGTCCGCATCGCCGCCTCGATCGCCTCGCGGAACTGCTCGGCACCGCCGGCGCGAAAGGCGAGCAGGCCGATCGACTCGGCGTTGACGCCCTCGCTGATGCGCTTGCCGATCGCCTTCAGGCGCCCGCCCTCCTCGGCCACCTTCATGTCGTCGTCGTCATAGCCGTCGGCCTTGCGGTCGATCGTGACGCAAATGCCGCTGCGGTCGTTGCCGACGACCTTGGCCATCAGCGTCTGCGACACGAGCGTATCGCCGTTCCACACCAGGCAGTCGCCCGCCAGCTCCTGGCGCGCCATGTACAGCGAGCCGGTGTTGTCGGCGACCTTGTAGAAGGGGTTGAAAATCGTCCGCACCTTGGGGCCGCCGCTGCGACGGGCGATCGCCTGCTCGATCAGCTCGTCGTGGAAGCCGGTGACGACCACCGCCTCATGGACGCCGTTGGCCGCGAGCGTGTCGAGCTGGCGGTCGAGCAAGGTGCGGCCGCTGAACTCGATCAGGCACTTGGGCCGATTGTCGACGAGATGGCCGAGGCGCGAGCCCTGGCCGGCGGAAAGAATGATGGCTTTCATGTTGGCGTGGGCCCTGCCTTTCAAATACGGCGGCGATTGGGCATTAGCACAATGGCGATCCAATCGAGGGCCACTGCGTGAAGAAGATCGAGGCGATCATCAAGCCGTTCAAGCTCGACGACGTCAAGGACGCGTTGCACGAGGTGGGCGTCAGTGGAATCACGGTCGCCGAGGTCAAGGGCTTCGGTCGGCAGAAGGGCCATACCGAACTCTACCGCGGCGCCGAATATGTGATCGACTTCCTGCCCAAGGTGAAAGTCGAAGTGGTGGTCGAGGACTCGATGGTCGACAACGCCATCGAGGCGATCGAGAATGCCGCCCGCACCGGGCGCATCGGCGACGGCAAGATTTTCGTGATCGACGTCGAGCAGGCGATCCGGATCCGCACCGGCGATCGCGGCGGGGACGCGATTTGACGGGTGACAACTCGTCATCCTGAAGTCGTTTCAGAACCCATTTTCGAGCAGCGCAGCGCTCGTCCTCGCAATGGATGCTGAAATAAGTACAGCATGACGGCGACGCGAACGAACCTGTGGATAGCGCCCTTTCTCGCTCCCCGCAGCTTGGCTAGAGAGGTCGCTGATGCTCGATGAGCGCCTCGCCTCGATGTCTCCGGATGAGCTGCGGAGCTCGATGCGCAGCCTCGGCTACCGCACCCAGAACGACCTCGCCCAGGCGATTGGCGTGTCGCGCTCGGCGGTCAGCCTGTGGCTCGAGGGAAAGGTCGGCGTGCCCCGCCCCGTCGCCATGCTCCTGCGGATGCTCGTCTCGGCGCAACGCCGGGTTTACTGACTCGGCCCGCCGGGTCCCTTCCGTCGCCCTGAACTTGTTCCAGGGCGCATTTTCGAGACCCGCAGTGCGCGTCGCCACCATGGACGCTAAAACAAGTTCAGCATGACCGCGAGAGCCTAGTTCCCGCGTTCCTGCTGCCGTGCGGCGCGCGCCTGCTGGCGTTCGTCGGCGGTGACGGTGCCGTCGTGGTTGAGGTCCTGGCGATCGAACCGGGCCAGCGCCTGCGCCTGGAACTGCGCCAAGGTGACGCTGTCGCCCTGGCTGAACAGGCGGTCGATCATCCGCGCGGCGAAACGGTTGCCGCGCCCGCCCTGCCCGCCCTGCCCCATCTGCGCCGCCGCCTGCTCGGCTTCCTGACGGGTCAGGGTGCCGTCGTGGTTGGAGTCGAGCCGCTGGAACATCATGTCCGCGCGCTCCTGGGCCTGCTGGCGGGTCTGGTCGGCCTGGAGCCAGTTGCCGCGGAGGTTGCCCTGCGGCTGGCCCGGCGCGGGAGCCGGCGGCTGCGCCGAAACCTGGGTC
>DASRAY010000008.1:0-62148 GCA_035637935.1 Sphingomicrobium sp. | reverse complement strand
GGAGCGACTCTAAAAGGCGAGCAGGAAGTCCGTGAAGCGATACCAGGCCTGCGTGTGCGACACGAGCAGTCGTGACGCTTGCACGGCCATCAGAGCGCCAAAACCCCACCAGTACGCGGGATGCACCCGGCCGCGGGTCCGCCAGTCGTGGATTATGGCCGCAACTACGAGCGACGCGACCAACAGTCCGGCGCCGATGCCGCGCTCGACCGGCGGAGGTGGACCAAGCCCGGGCCGCACGCCCGGCCCGCCACCGGTCGCGGCGAGGAAGAAGAAGCGCGCGATCGGCGCCTGGAGGATGCTGGCGGTCGCGACCAGCATGAAGCGCTTGTGCCATTCCGGTCGTCGCAGGTTGAAGATCGCTGCCGTAACCAGTCCAGCAAACAAGACGACTGCGGAAACCGGGGTGATTGCGAATGCCCGCGCGGCATCACCGTAACCAGCCTCGATGCGATTGTGCAGGCCCTCAACCGCGACCATCAGGCCCGTAAACAGCATTGCCGTCGCGAGCGAGATCCCGAGCAGGCCCCAGCTCCGATGCTGCCGCACCTTGCGGTTGGCCATCAGGGTCGCTTGAGAGAAGAAGAGCAGGGTCCAGAGCGAGAACAGCAGCCCGTGTAGGTGGAGTAGCGGCGAACCGGTGAAGGTGCCGCGGGCGACCTGCAGCCAATAGGTGCCGAAGAAGCCGCCGAAGGCGATGGCGACAAAAACGCCCGCCATTGCGACATAGAACTTGCCGACCGACGCTCGGCGCGCCGGGACCGCGACCGAAGCCATCGCCGTCTCCCCTGCTCGGCAGGACGTTAGCGCAAAAATGTCGGAAGCGGGACTCTAGTCGTTGGCGCGGATGAACTTCTCGACCACGGGCGCGATCTTCTCGCGCCATTTGCGGCCGTTGAAGATGCCGTAGTGGCCGACGTCCTTGGCGAGGAAATATTTCTTCTGCGATTCCGGCAGCTTCGTTGCAATATCCAGCGCGGCGCGGGTCTGGCCGATGCCGGAAATGTCGTCGCGCTCGCCCTCGATCGCGAGCAAGGCCGTGTCGTGGATCGCCTGCGGCCTGACCAGCCGGTCGCGATGCTCGAGCTCGCCCTTGGGCAGGAGCTGGCGCTGGAACACGGCGTCGACGGTCTGCAGGTAGAATTCGGCGGTCATGTCGCAGACCGAGCGATATTCGTCATAGAATTGCTGGGTCGGCTCGGCGCCCTCCTCGTCGCCGACGACGAGATGCTTGAACATCTCCCAGTGGCTGATGAGGTGCGAGCCCAGGTTCATGGTCATGAAGCCGGCGAGCTGGAGGAAGCCCGGATAGACCTTGCGGCCGGCGCCGGGGTAGATCAGCGGCACGGTCGCGATCACATTCTGCTCGAACCAGCCGAACGGCCGCTGCGTCGCGAGCGTGTTGACCGCGGTCGGCGCCTTCCGGGTGTCGATCGGCCCGCCCATCATGGTCAGGGTCCTGGGCCGGTAGGGGTTGCGGTCCTCGCCCATCAGCGCCGTCGCTGCGAACGCCGGCACCGCCGGCTGGCACACCGCGAGCAGGTGCGGCCGCTCACCGGTCTTCTGGCCGATCAGCTCCAGGAACTCGACCAGATAATCGATATAATCGTCGAGATCGAAATGGCCGTCCGCCAGTGGCACCAGCTTCGCATCGCGCCAGTCGGTGATGTACACGTCGAAGCTCGGCAGCAGCCGCTGCACCGTGCCGCGCAGCAGGGTCGCATAGTGGCCCGACATCGGCGCGACGATCAAGAGGTGCGGGCCCTTGTCATGACCCTCGCGGCAGAAATGCTTCAACTGCCCGAACGGCTTGCGCAGCAGGATCTCCTCGTGGACGGGCACGTCCTTGCCGCGGATGTGGACCGATTCGATCCCGAACTCGGGCTTGCCGCGCGGCGCCGAGGCATGGGCGAACACCTCGAGGCTGGCCGCGACCAGCGGTCCCATCGAACTGTAACCCCATGGATTGGCGGGATTGTTGAGCCACCCGGCTCCGAACCCTGCGAGCTTGCTCGCGCCTGCGAGAAAGGAGCGCTGGACCTCATAGGCGTCGTAAAGCATCGGACCTCTTAAATTGCCGCTCCCGCCAGAGGGATGTGGCCGCCCGGCGGCCCCATTGCAAGCCAATGCTGCACCTGCGAAGCCGAACCTGTGGAAAACCACGGCCGCCGCATCAAGGCGTTTGAGGCGCGCGGGGCAGGCTGTTAGGGAAACGGCGATGGCCACCAACCTCACCAGCCGCCCCCGGGGCCGGTCGATCAGGAACCTGCGGATGGTGTGGCGGTTCGCGCTTCGCTACCCCGGGCATATCGCGGTCGCGGCACTGGCCTTGCTGGTCGCGGCCGCGGCAACGGTGTCGATCCCCTGGGGCTTCAAGTTCGTCATCGACAAGGGGTTCGGGCCGGGCGCGGGACACCCGAGCGCGATCGCGCCGTGGTTCGAGATCCTGCTCGGGATCGTCGCCGTGATGGCGGTCGCCACCGCGACCCGCTTCTATTTCGTGTCATGGCTGGGCGAGCGGACCGTCGCCGACATCCGGCTCGCCGTCCATCGCAACCTGCTGCGCCTGTCCCCCGGCTTCTTCGAGGAGAACCGGCCGGCGGAGATCGCCTCGCGCATGACGGTCGACACGACGATCATCGAGCAAGTGGTGGGCACGACCGTCTCGGTCGCGCTGCGCAACGTCGTCATGGCGCTCGGCTGCGTCATCACCATGTTCGTCCTGGCACCGAAGCTCGCGGGACTGATGCTGCTCGGGATTCCGGTGGTGATCGGCCCGATGCTCCTGCTCGGCCGCCAGGTGCGGAGGATCTCGACCACCAACCAGGATCGCATCGCCAGCGTCGGCACCGTCACCACCGAGGTTCTGGGCGCGATGAAGATCGTCCAGGCGTTCAACCAGCAGGAGCGCGAGCGGGTGCGCTTCGCCGATGCGGTCGAGCGCGTGTTCGGGACCGCCAAGCGGCGCATCCTGCTGCGCGCGATCCTCACCGCTCTGATCATCTTCCTGATGATCGGCGCCATCGTCATGGTGATCTGGCAGGGCGCGGCCGACGTCGCGGCCGGGGTGATGAGCGGCGGCACCATCGCCGCCTTCGTGCTGTGCGGCGGTCTGCTCGGCGGCGCGTTCGGCGCGCTCTCCGAAGTCGTCGGCGACCTGCTCCGCGCGGCGGGCGCCTCCGAGCGCCTGGCCGAGCTGCTCGAGGCCGAGCCCGACATCCGCGCGCCGGCGAGCCCCGCCGCGCTGCCCGACCCGCCGCGCGGCGAGCTCGCGTTCGACCGCGTGACCTTCCACTATCCGACGCGCCGCGAGACGTCCGCGCTCAACGACTTCAGCCTGGTCGTGAAGCCGCGCGAGCGGCTGGCGGTGGTCGGCCCGTCAGGTGCGGGCAAAACGACGATCTTCCAGCTCGCCGAGCGCTTCTACGACCCGCAGAGCGGCCGTGTGCTCCTGGACGGCGTCGACCTGCGCGACGCCGACCCGGCCGACGTCCGCCAGCGAATCGCGATGGTTCCGCAAGACACGGTGATGTTCGCCGCCAGCGCGCGCGACAATTTGCGCTACGGCAATTGGGACGCGAGCGAGGAGCAGCTGTGGCAGGCGGCCGGCGACGCCAATGCCGCCGACTTCCTGCGCGCGCTGCCCGACGGGCTCGACACCTACATGGGCGAAGGCGGAGCGCGCCTGTCCGGCGGCCAGCGCCAGCGCATCGCCATCGCCCGCGCGCTGCTGCGCGATGCGCCTTTGCTGCTGCTCGACGAAGCGACGTCGGCGCTCGATGCCGAAAGCGAGCGGCTGGTCCAGGACGCGCTCGACCGGCTGATGGAGCACCGGACGACGATCGTCATCGCGCATCGCCTCGCGACGGTGCGCGCGGCCGATCGCATCGTCGTCATGGACGACGGCCGGATCGTCGAGGAAGGCACGCACGCGACCCTGACTCGCCGCGAGGGACTCTATGCGCGGCTCGCGCGCCTGCAGTTCGAGGATCGCGCGGCTTAGGCGGTCGCTCCGCCGCCGCTCGGAGCGCGCCGGGTGGTGCGCTTGCGCGTCGTCGACTTGCGTGCGGCCGGCTTGCGGGCGGTCGTCTTGCGCGACGCTTTCGGCGCGCTGCTCGCCGGCTTTGCCGTGGCACGCTTCGCCGTCGCCCGCTTGGCGGCGGGCTTGCGTGCAGTGGACGCGCGGGTCGCGCCGGTTGCGCTCGACTTGGCGCGCGCCGCAGTGGCGCGCTTCGCCGTCGTCTTGCGCTTCGCCGTCGTCTTGCGCTTCGCGGTGGTCTTGCGCTTGGCCGCAGGCCTGCGCGTCGTGCCGGTCGACGCAGCACCCGGCGCCGCATCCCATTTGCCGGACATGACCCGCGTCGCGGCATCGGCGACCGCTTCGGCGATCAGCGCGCCGAGCCGGGCCGCGCTCGACGCGACGTTGGTCGCCGCCTGCTGCGCGGTGTCGGCCGCGTCGAGCCCGGCGTCGCGGATTTTCTTGCGCGCCTTCGGGCTCGCGCTGATCGCCGCCGCGGCCGCGGCGAGGCCGGCGGCGAGCATTTCCTTGCTCATCGCCGCCTTGGCGATCTTGTTCACCGTGGATTTGGACTTGGTTTTGGACCCCGACCGGGACGAGGCAGTCGACGAACTCTTTTTCGCGGCTCTGGCCATGTTGATCTCCCTCCGTTTACGGAAAAGACAATCTATAGCTGCAACGGTTCCCTAATGGAGCCGACGCACAAATCAATTTGCAGTTTCGTGAATATGTAAAGGGCACCGCCGCGGCGTTGCGCGACGATGCCCTTCGACATGGTCAGCGGCCGAAGGTGACGGCCGTTCGCTCAGCACTCAGGGCCTGCGAACACCCCTCTCCGACCTCCCTGCTGAACCATGAGACATCGGATCACCTCCTTTCGCTGCGTTGAAGCTGCAACGGAAGATGAGTCTTTATGTGCGCGAGCGCAAGACTTGTAATGATGTGAAGATTCGGCAATCTTCCGTGCCTTCCGCGGCGGCCGAAGTCAGCTGCGGCAGTCCTCGATCACCCGCGCGATTTCCGGAAAGGCCGGAACGATCAGCGCCGGAACACCCGTCACCGTCACGCCGATCCGGCCGCGGCTGAACGCGACCGCATCGAGCAAGGCATCATAGGCCGGCAAATCGGCGGTCAGCCGCGCGGTCTGCGGATTGAAGCTCGCTGGAACGCTGCGCACGCTGCTGTCGGTCCAGATCGCGAGGAACGGCGCTGCGCCCGTCGCCGGCTTGGCGATCGCCACCCGGCGGGTCGCGCGGGTGCAGCGAACGGTCAGCTGCGGCATCGCCGAGGGATTGGCGAAGGTCGCCTCGCTGCCCCCCGGAACGGCCGCATAGGTCCAGCTTCCGGCAATCGGCATCGCCGTCGACAGGTCGAGCGAAACGGTCTGGGCGGAAAGCGCGTCCGGGGCGATCAGCGCAAGCGCCGCAGCAATCACAATTCGCATGACCGTCAGCGACTCAGCTTGTCGACCTTGGCGCGGAGCGCATCGAGCTCCGCCTTGAGCTGGTCGACCTCGCTCGCATTGCCGTTCGCTTTCGACTCCGCCTTGGCCTTGCCGCTGAAGGCCTGGGCGGCGTCCTCGAACATCGCCATGTTGCGCTTGGCGATGTCGGCGAAGACGTTGCCGCCGAACGCGTCGCGGACCGCATTCTGGTTGCGCTGGAAGGCGTCCATCGCCGCCTCGAGATACTGCGGGACGAAATTCTGCATCGAGTTGCCGTAGAGCCCGATCAGCTGCTTGAGGAAATTGAGCGGCAGCATCGTTTCCCCGCCGCGGGCTTCCTCGTCTACGATGATTTGGGTCAGCACCTGGCGAGTGATGTCGTCGCCGGTCTTGGCGTCGACCACCTCGAACTCGCGGCCTTCGCGCACCATTTGCGCCAGCCGGTCGAGCGTGATGTAGGTCGAGCTCTCGGTGTCGTAGAGCCGCCGGTTGGCGTACTTCTTGATCGTCACCTTGGCGGTGGACTTGGCCATGGATCGCTCCCAAACTCGTCGGCGCATGGCCCTACTACCGGAGCATAGTGCGCTGCAACATGAACGCGTCACCCAACGAGCGCCGCGCCCGCTGCCGCTGTTCCTCGAGCTGGTGCGGCAAGTGTCGGATCGCGACCCCGATCTCGCCCGCGCGGCGCTCGCCGGGCTCAAGGCCTATCAGTCGGCAGTGCGTCATGCTGTACCGGCGGCGCAGCCGGAAGCCGCACGGGTGCGCGGCGCCTGCTTGCGCGACCACGGGGGCGGTGGCCCGCCGGCCGTACTGATCCCCTCGCTGATCAACCCCCCGCGGATCCTCGACCTCGACCCCGCGACATCGCTGGCCGCCGCGATCAGCGGGATGGGCCGGCGCGTCTATCTCCTCGATTGGGGCCCGGCCGACCAGCGCGGCGACCTGTCGGTGGCGGGGCACGTCGAGCAATTGCTGCACCCTTTGCTGCGCAGCATCGCCGAGCCGCCCGCCGTAATCGGCTATTGCCTCGGCGGAACGATGGCGATCGCGGCCGCGGGCATCGTCGCGACCGAGCGGGTCGCAACGCTCGCCGCGCCGTGGACCTTTGCGCAATATCCGGACGCGTCGCGCGCCGCCCTCGCGGAGATGTGGAGCGCGGCGCAGGTCGCTTCACGCGCGCTCGGCGCACTGCCGATGGAGGTGCTCCAGGCCGCCTTCTGGTCGCTCGACCCCGAGCGAACCGTGCGCAAGTTCGCCGAGTTCGGCCGGCTCGACCCGGAGAGCGCCGAAGCACGGCGCTTCGTGTCGCTCGAGGACTGGGCCAATGAGGGCGAGGCCCTGCCCTACCCGGCCGCGCAGGAATTGATCGAAGATCTGTTCGGCCGCGACCTGCCGGGATCCGGCCGGTGGGCGATCGGCGGACAGCCGGCACGTGATGCGCTCGCGGTCCCAACGCTCCACATCCTGGCCGGACATGACCGGATCGCCCCGCCCGACACCGCGCCCGCCGGTCCATCGCTTGCCATTGCCTCGGGCCACGTCGGGATGATCGTCGGCTCGGCCCGCTCCGCCCTTCACACGGCGCTCGCGGACTTCCTTCGCGACGGAGACCGAGCGTGAGTGGATCGAAGATGCGCTGCGACTGGGTCGGGCCCGACGATCCGGTGATGGTCGAATATCACGACCGCGAGTGGGGCGTGCCGGTCCATGATGACCAAAAGCACTTCGAGTTCCTGGTGCTCGAAGGGGCGCAGGCCGGCTTGAGCTGGGCGACCATCCTCAAGCGCCGCGAAGGCTATCGCCAAGCCTTCGCCGATTTCGACCCGGAGAAGGTCGCGCGCTTCACCGAGAAGCGGATCGCCAAGCTGATCCGCGATGCCACGATCATCCGCAACCGCGCGAAGATCGAAGCCGCAGTTCGCAATGCGCGCCAGTTCCTCGCAGTTCAGGACGAATTCGGAAGCTTCGACGCTTATTGCTGGCGCTTCGTCGACGGGCGGCCGAAACTCAATCGCCGGAAGACGATCGCGGACGTCCCGCCGACCTCGGCCGAATCCGACGCCTTCAGCAAGGACCTCAAGGCGCGCGGGTTCAGCTTCGTCGGCTCGACCATCATCTACGCCCACATGCAGGCGGTGGGCATGGTCAACGACCATTTGGTCGGCTGCTTTCGCTATTCCGAGGTGCAGCGGCGCGACTAGCCTTGCCGCTGGCGGACGCCATCGCTAAGTCGGCCGCCACGCACCCATAGCTCAGCTGGATAGAGCGCTGCCCTCCGAAGGCAGAGGTCAGAGGTTCGAATCCTCTTGGGTGCGCCATTGGTTCGAGCAGGGGGACGCTCGTGGAACCAAAGGCCCAAAAAGCGCGGCTCGATGTCATCGACGCCATTCGCGGCTTCGCCCTCTGCGGGATCCTGCTCATCAACCTGCCGCATATGAGCTGGCTCATGGATTCGGACGAGCCGGTTCGAGGGGTTCGCGACGGCGGGCCGTCGACGATTCTCTGGTGGGTCCAGATGCTGCTGGTGAACGGCAATATGCGCGGGCTGTTCTCGTTGCTGTTCGGGGCCAGCATGCTGCTTTTCCTGGCCAAGGCCGAGCGCGGCAGCGCCACGCGAGCGGCGGCGAACCGGCTGATGCTGCGACGCCTCTTCTGGCTGTTCATGTTCGGCGTCCTCGACATGACCCTTCTGATCTGGCCGGGCGACATTCTGAACATCTATGCGATCGCCGGACTGATTGCCTTGCCGTTTGCGACGGCCACACCGCGGAAGCTGATGATCAGCGCGGCGATCGTCCTCGCCGGGGTTTCGGCCTTCATGGTCTACCAGCAGCTGCCCAAACGCGAGATAATCGCGAACGGCCCGGCGCTCGAGGCCCGGGCGTCGACAGGGCAACATCTGGCTTCTGCCGACCAGAAGCAGCTCGAGCATTGGCGCGAATGGCGAACCGGCCGGATGGCAACCGCCGAGGAGATCGCGACCGAACGCCGCGCCAGGCTCGGCAGCTACGGAGACAATTTCCGCTATCTCGCGAAGATGAGTTGGGAATGGTCGATCGACTGGAAAGGAGACGTGCGCTGGGTGTTCGACGCGGTCGGGTTCATGCTCGTCGGAATGTTGCTCTTCCGCCTCGGCTGGCTCCAGGGCGAGGCATCGACCCGAACCTACCTGCTCATGGCCGTCGTCGGTTACGGGCTCGGCGTCCCCTTGAAAGCCGTCGAAGCCTACCGCGACTGGCATTTGATGACGGGCATTGCCGCGCCCGACTTCACGATGTTCTGGCTGCCTGCCGTGATGATGCAGCCGGCGCGGCTGCTGGTGACGCTCGGTCATGCCGGCCTGTTCCTGTGGTGCTGGAAGACCTTCCGCTGGCGCCTGTCGGGTCTTCAGGCGCTCGGCCGCATGGCCTTCACCGGATATCTGATGCAGAGCGTCCTTGGCGGCGTCATTTTTTCCGGCTTCGGGCTGGCGCTGTGGGGCAGTCTCAGCCTTGCCGGGCTGTGGCTCACCGCGGCCGTCATCTGGGCGATCGAAATGGCCTTCGCGGCCGTGTGGCTTTCGCGCTTCTCGATGGGTCCGTTCGAATGGGTCTGGCGCTCGCTGACCTACGGCCGCCCGCCCAGCCTGCGCATCCGAGTGTCCGCGGCTAGTCCGTCCCGCTCATCCGTCGGCGGTGGTAGCGCGTGCGGAGAACGATCACCGTGATCAGCACGACCCAGCCGGCGACGACGACGATCCAGCCGAGTTCCTGCAGCGGCCGGCCGCCGACCATGACCCAGCGCCCGCTGATGCGCGGCCAGAAGACCATCACCAATCCGACGATGACGATCGCCAGGGCGGCGAGGCGGGTGAGCCGCCGATAGGCCATCAGCTCGCGGCGATAGGCCCTGCGCTCGGCGGGTTTCGAGAGATCCGGCGCCTTTGCCATTCACCGCCTCCTCATCGCTCGCGCCTGATCGCCCGGTCCAAATCCAGCGGTCCGAAATCGGCACGGAAATTCACTCCCGTCGCCTTCTTATTTCTGATAAGCAAAGCCAGTCAAAGGGGCAGTAATTGCGTTGGCGGGGCGGCCAAATGGGGAATGAAGCAGCACAAAAACCGCCGCCGACACCGGCTCCGCCGCCGACGACTACGGCCCAGACCTTGGGCACTGACGCCTTAACCATGGGGGCGAGCTTGCCGTTCATCGGGCCTATCTTCGCTGCGTTCGGCAAGCTTTCGGCAAAAGGCAAGGGGATCGCAGTCCTCGTTATCCTGCTGCTGGTCGTATATCCGCTCGTTTCAATGGCGATGGCGCTGCTGATCATCAGCAAATCGCCGGGATCGGTGAAAAAGGGCGCGCGCGATTTCATCCTGTCTTCGATCGGGGTCGAGGACGAGATGATGGCCGGCGTCAATCGTTCGAACAAGGTGATCGACGCCTCGATACCGCGGCAATTCACGCTCGGCTCGAACGAGGACGCGGTGCAGCGGGTCACGGCCTACCAGCAGATCGTGTTCGAAGCCTTTCTGCGCAAGCAGCATATCGACGGCGGTCCCGAGTGCGCGGTCGAGCAATCGGCGCCCGACGAATCGATCGGCAAGATCGTCGTCCGCTCCCTCAACAGCGACGCCGATCCCTACACCAAGAGCATCGATCCGACGTTCGGCCAGCTGTTCACCGTCGGCACCTTCGGCGACGATCAATGGAAACGGTTCCAGGAGTCGACCAAGTCCGGCAGGCCGGAGGATCAGCATCTGCTCAAGATCAAGCTCACCGAGAACCCCGAATTGGCCGGCAACGCCTTCCTCAAATGCAACAAGGTCACGGTCGACCTGTACATGAACATCTTCAAACCGCCGCTGGTGAGAGGCTAGTGAAACCTTTGACGATCCTGGCTGCCGTTGCGACCGCCGTCGCTTCGACGGCACATGCCGCCCCGCAGGTCCAGAACTATCAGATCGCCGTCGGCCTCAAGGCCGGCGCCGGCGTGGTGCGCTATCGGACCACCGCGGTGGTCGTGTCCTTTCCCCCGAGCTACAGGGCGCAGATCGCCTATGTCGGGGGCAAGCGCGGCAAGTCCGGCACCTATAACGACATGCCCGAGCTGATGGCCGCGACCAAGTCCGGCCTGATCATGAACGGCGGCTTCTACACCACCGATCCGGCCACTCCGGCCGGTCTGCTTCTGGTCAACGGGCAGATCATCAGCCCGCTCGGCTTCACCTCCAGCGCGACGCTGTGCGTCGACCGCAACGGCCGGTTGAAGATCCTCCGGACCGAGGAGCTGCGCCCGGTGGCGCGGTCGATCGCCTCGATCTGCAACGACGGGCTGCAGACGTTCCCGATCGCCGTCGCCAAGGGCACCAATGCGATCAAGCCGGCCGAGCTTGGCCGCAAGCCGTTTATCCGGACCATCCTCGGCTTCCGCCGCGACGGCTCGCCGGTCGCGGTGTTCTTCCGCTCCCCGGTACACCTCTATACCGCGGCCGAGTTCCTGCGCGCCGCGCCGACCCGCGGCAATTCGGTGCAGGTCAGCGGAATCGTCGGCCAGAACGTCCGCGCCAGCGGCGGGCTCGGCCTGGTCGAGGCGGTCAACCTGTCGGGCGACACCGACTCGTTCGCGGCGCTCAACGGCCGCGTCCTGCTCGGCGACGCCGACCGCGAGCTGCCCTCCGCGATCGTCATCCGCTAAGCGCGTCGACCCGTTGGGTCCGCGACCCTAGGTCGCGAAGAAGTCGAACCGCGCCGGCAGGTCGCGCTCACGCCAGCCGAACGGTCCCTCGAAGCTGCTCTGGGCCCCGAATGTCGCCATATTCTGCGTGATCAGCGCGAGCAGTCGGTCGTGGTCGACGGCGGTGACGGCGGCCGGGGCCACGTCACCGTCCGCGACCGGGATCGATCGCTTGTCCTGACCGGTACCGGGTGACCCCGGGTCGAGCGGAGCCCGGTTGGGCATCACCATGTCGTGGATTCGCGCGGCCAGGCTCTCGAGGCTGTCGTGGCCGTCGCCGATCGGGGTCTGCAGCGCGCTGAGCGCGGCGAATGCGCTGTCCGAAGCGCTGCTGAACGCCAGCGCCGAAAGCGCGCTCGACGAAGCGCTGCTGAACGCCAGCGCGGTGTCGCCGACCGTGCCGGTGGTCCCGTCGGTCCGGGTGAACACGGCGGTCGAGATCAGCGCGTTGGCGCCGACCTTGGCCTCGCCCTCGAGGTGATGCGCCGACAGTCCGATCGACTTGATGCCGAGCTCGGTCAGGCTCTTGAGCTCGCCCGCGTCGGTCACGCCATTGCGGTTCGAGTCGACCCAGACCTTGAGCTCGTCGAAGCGAGCGTCGGTCTCGTCGATCACATTGTCGTTGTTGTTGTCGAGCGCCGACAAGGCCTCGAGCGCGTTGCGCGCGTCGGCATCCTCGGCCCCGAACATCAGCTCGGACCCGTCGCTGATCTTGCCGTCGCCGTTGCGGTCGATGACCAGGAAGCCGTCGCCGCCGCTGGCCCAGCCGACGCGGTCGAGGTCGCCGTCGCCGTCGACATCGAAATAGGTGTTGCCTTTCTTCATCTTGCGCATTTCGACGCCGTCGCCGTCGAGGTCGAGGATGATCGGCGAGAAGACCCCGGCATGCTTGCCCTTGAAGCTCATCGACGAGACGAGGCCCAACTGGCCGGCGCGCGGATCGAGGTCGTCGGCGGCCTTCTTGAGGCCGACGAACATTTGGCCGCCGGCAAAGCTGATTGCGTACTTCTTCGATTTCTTGGTGAAGTCCTGGGCGATGTCGTCGATCGCGGGCAGCAAGTCCTGCGCCGAGAAATAGGTCAGCGCGGCGTCGATGAACTCCATCGTCGAGCCGTTGGTCCGGGTGTAGCTGCCGCGGTTGGCGACGACCACGTCGCCGGGAGCCGTGTCACCGGTCACCGGCGTCCCGGTGAGGTTGATCGACTTCACTCCGGCGGTGGTCAGGGTCATCACCTCGCCGTCCTCGGCGACTCCGTCGCCGTCCTTGTCCTGCCAGATGCGGAAGTCGTTGAAGCGCACGTCGAGGACCGACAGGAGTCCGTCGTGGTTGCTGTCCCATGCGGCCAGCCCGGCGAGGTCGGTCTGGGCGCCGGCGACGTCGCCGATGAAACTGAACTCGCCGGCGTTGCTGACCTTGCCGTCGCCGTCGCGATCGAGGAACAGCATGCCCTCGGTCCGGCCGAACCAGCTGGTGTCGTCCGCCAGCCCGTCGCCATCCATGTCGTACCGCGCCCGGCTGTCCGATGCCGACAGCGTCTGAACGCCCTGCCCATCCAGATCGAGGATGATCGGCGATGTCACGCCCATTCTAACGCCCCCTTTGAACTCGACAAACTCGATCCCGACCAGCGTGTCGGTGCCGTCGTTGCCGTCCTGATTCTTCTGGTTGTCGGTGATCGTCACCACCCCGCCGGCGGTGCTGATCGTATAAGTGTTCTGCGCGCCCGCAAGGACCAACGTGTCGGTTCCGACCCCGCCGTTGATCGTATCGTTGCCGGCGCCGCCGGTGATCCGGTCGTCGCCCGCGCCGCCGCTGAGAACGTTGGCGGCGGTGGTGCCGGTGATCGTGTCGTTGCCCGAACCGCCGGTCGCATTCTCGAAGTTGCTCAAAGTGTCGACGTCGCCGGTCGAGATGGTCTGGGCGGCGGTGATCGTCAGGTTGATGGTCTGGTTCGCCGTCCCGTAGGAGTAATCGACCGTATCGACGCCATTGCCGCCGTTGAGGATGTCGTTGCCCGCGCCGCCGCGGATCGTGTCGTTGCCCGCCGAGCCGGTGATCGTGTCGTTGCCGGCGCCGCCGTCGATCAGCGCGATGTTGGTCAGCGTCGTGCTGCTGAAGCTTAAAGTGTTCGCGGCCGCCGAGCCGAGGATGCGGACGTTGGCGAAGCCGTTGGCGGTGATCGCCTCGACCGTGGTCAGGCTGCTAAGGCCGATGACCGTATTGTCCGACATGGCGCGGATGGTGTCCGTGCCGCTGCCGCCGGTGATCGCGTCAAACCCGTCCCCGCTGCCCGAGAACTGGAAGAAGTCGGCACCCGTGCCGCCGGTGATCGTGTCGTCGCCCGCGCCGCCGGCGTAGGTCATCGCCGCGGTCACGCCGCTGATCACGTCGTTGCCGGCGCCGCCGTCGATCCGGGCGATGCTGGTCAGCGTGACGCCCGAGAAATTGAGCGTGTTGGCGGCGTCCGAGCCGCTGATCGTCACTCCGCTGAAGCCGTTGGCGGTGATCGCCTCGACCGTGGCGAAGCTCGTCAGCCCGATCACGGTGTTGGCCGACATCGCGCGGATCGTGTCGGTGCCGACGCCGCCGGTGATCGCGTCGAAGCCGTTGCCGGAGCCGCTGAACTCGAAGAAATCGTTGAGGCCGCTGCCGGTGATCGTGTCGTCGCCCGCTCCACCCGCAAAGGTCATGGCGATGGCGACGCCGCTGATCACGTCGTTGCCGATCCCGCCGTCGATCCGCCCGATGCCGGTCAGGGTGACGCCGGTGAAGTTGAGCGTGTCGGCATTGCCGCTGCCGCTGATCGAGACCCCGGTGAAACCGTTGCTGGTGATCGTCTCGACGCCGGTGAAGCTCGACAGGCCGATCACCGTGTTCGCGGCGGTGGCACGGATCGTGTCCGTGCCGGCGCCACCGTCGACCGCGTCGAAGCCGTCGCCGGAGCCGGTGAACTCGAAGATATCGCTGAGCGCGCCGCCAGTGACCGAATCGTCGCCCGCGCCGCCGGCGTAGGTCATGGCGATCGTGACGCCGCCGATCGAGTCGTTGCCGGCCCCGCCGTTGATACGGGTGATTCCGCTCAAGGTGACGCCGGTGAAGCTCAACGTGTCGGCACCGGCCGAGCCGGCGATGCTGACTCCGCTGAAGCCGGCGGAGCTGATCGTCTCGACGCCGCTCACGGCACTCAAGCCGATCACCGTGTTCACCGCGGTCGCCTGGACGATGTCGACGCCCGCGCCGCCGCTGATCGAGTCGGCGCCGTCGCCGGTGCCGGTGAACAGGAAGGTGTCGTTGCCGCCGCTGCCGGTGATCGAGTCGTCGCCGGCGCCGCCGACCAGAGTCATGCCGTTGGCAAAGCCGCTTAGGACGTCGTTCCCGGCGCCGCCCTCGACGCGATTGATCCCGACCAGGCTGATGCCGGCGAAGTTCAGCGTGTCATCGGCCGCCGAGCCGGAGACCAGCACGTTGGCGAATGCATTGGCGCTGATCGTCTCGACGCCCGCCAGCGCGCTCAGCCCGATCACCGTCCCCGCCGCGGTGGCGAGGATCGTGTCGCTGCCCGCACCACCGTCGACCGCGTCGAAGCCGTCGCCAACCCCGACCCGGATCACGTCATTGCCGGCACCGGCCTGGATCAGATCGTTACCGGCACCGCCGACGAGCACATCGTCGCCATCGTTGCCGACCAGCGTGTCGTTGCCGGCGAGGCCGAAGATCTGGTCGACCGTATTGAGGCCGACCAGCGTGTCGTCGCCCGCCGTGCCGTTGATGACGTTGATCGCGGGCGCGTTGACGGTGATCGACACCGCGGCGCTGGCGCTAAGGTCACCGTCGCTGACGGTGTAAGTGAACCCGCCCGTGCCGGTGAAGCCGGCGGTGGGCGTGAACACCACCTGGCCGCCGTTCAGGCTGACGGTTCCGCCGATCGCCCCGCTCACCGCAGTCAGCGTCAAGGCGTCGCCGTCGGGATCGCTGTCGTTGGCCAGCAGCGTCGCCGGGGCGATCGTCAGCGACGAATCGTTGGTAACCGAGAAGCCGCCGTCCGCGACCGCCACCGGGGCGTCGTTGACCGACGAGACCGTCAGCCGGAAGGTGTCGCTCGCGCTGGCCGCGCCGTCGCTCGCGGTGACCGCGATGTCGAGCGCGCCGTGGAACTGGGCGGGCGGCTGGCCGGTCAAGCGGCCGTTGGCAAAGGTCAGCCAGCCCGGCAGCGGGCTGCCGCCGGCGAGCGTGACCGACAGGGTCAGCGGATCGCCGTCGACGTCGCTGAACGCGCTCGCCGGAATCGCGATGTCGACCGGCATGTCCTCGGCCACGCTGACGTCGGAGTAAGGCGCAACCACGACCGGAGCGTCGTTGACCGGAGTCAGGGTCAACCGGAACACGTCGCTCGCGCTCGCCGTACCGTCGGTCGCCGTGACCCGCAGGTCGAGTGCACCGTTGAAGTTGGCGGGCGGCTGCCCGGTGACGCGGCCGTTGGCGTAGGTCAGCCAGGCCGGCAGCGGCGTGCCGTCGGCGAGCGTCACCGACAACGCCAGCGGGTCACCATCGATGTCGCTGAAGGCGTTGGCCGGGATCGCGATGTCGACCGCCGTGTCCTCGGCGACGCTGACGTCGGCATAAGGAGTGATCAGGACCGGCGAGTCATTGGCCGGAGTGATCGCCACGACGAGCTGCCGCACTGTCCGGCTCAGCTGGTCCTCGGCCGCGACCTCGAGCAGGATCTCGCCGTTGAAATTGGCCGGCGGCTGGCCGCTGAGCGTCCGGGTCGCCGTGTCGTAGCTGAGCCATGACGGCAGCGCGCCGCCGCCCGGCGAGCGCAGCTCGATCAGGACCGCGTCATGGTCGGCATCGCTGACCAGGTCCGCCGGGAGCACTGCGGAGAAGGCGCGATCCTCGGTCCCGCGGACCACCGGCACTGCGGAGATCACGGGCGCATCGTTGACCGCCGTCACGTCGATGGTGACAGTCGCGATGCTGGTCCGGCCGGTCGAATCCTCGATCTCGTAATCGAGCGTCGCGGTGCCGCTGAAATCGGCTTCCGGAGTGATCGTCAGCTGGCCGTTGGGGTTGTAGACCGCCGACACACCATTGCCGCCGACCACCCGCGAGAAGATCAGCGCCTGGTTGTCGACGTCATAGTCGTTGACCAGGAGGTCGCTGGCGAAAATCGTCAGCGGCTGGTCCTCGGTCAGGACCAGCTGGTCGCCGGTCGCGACCGGCGCGTCCTCGACCCGCAGCACCTCGAGCGTGATGGTGGTCGGGATCGGGAAGCCGTTCTCGTTGGTGACCGCATAGGTCAGCGTCACCGTGCCGAAGAAGTCGTGGTCCGGAGTGAAGCGGTAGAGGCCATTCTCGAGCTGGGTCACGCCCGCGCCGTTGACTCCGAGGAAGGTCAGCGTGCTGCCCTCCGGCGCATAGTCGTTGGCCATCAGCACCGCGGGATCGATGTCGAAGTAGGTGTCCTCGAGCAGCTCGAAACCGGCGTCGGAGACAGCGATCGGCAGCGGCACGTTGGGCCGGATCGTCAGCGACACGAAGCCGATGCTGTCGGCGCCGTGCGAATCGGTCACGCGATAGTGGAAGCCGGCGTTGCCGACATAATCCTGGCGCGCGGTGAAAACGGCGGTGTCGCCGACCTGGACGACGTCGCCGTTGTCGCCGTCGAACACCTCGACCAGGGTGAAGCTGTCGCCCTCGACGTCGCGGTCGTTGAGCAGCAGGTCGCTAAGGTTGATGACCAGCGGGGTGTTCTTCTCCCCGACATAGATGCCGTCGGTGTTGGCGATCGGCGCGTCGTTGACCGGCTGGACGTCGAACGTGACCGACCCGGTCCGGGTCAGGCGCCCGTCGGTGACCGAGTAAGTGAAGCTGGTCTGCCCGTAGAAATTCTCGTTGGGCACGAACTGGAACTGGCCGTCGGGCATCTCGATCAGGCGTCCGCCATTGCTGCTGCGGGTAATGGAGACGAAGCGCAGCGGGTCGCCGTCGGCGTCCGTGTCGTTGGCGATCAGGCCGGCGCGCGAAATGACGAACGGCGTGTCCTCGGGAATCGTATAGACGTCGGCCGCCGCGACCGGCGCGTGGTTGGTCGATGCCACGCGGACCGTGACTTCGCCGACGCTGCTGCCGTGCGTGTCGTCGGTGACGAGATACTGGAAGTGCGCGTCGCCGCTGAAATTATGGTCCGGGATGAAGGTGATCGCCGTCCCGTCGAAGGAGACGCTGCCGTACTCGGGATTGAGGACGCCGAGGAAGCGGATGGTATTCCCGTCGACGTCGAAATCATTGGCGAGCAGGGTCGCCGGAAGGATGGTCAGCGGCGTGTCCTCGACGCCGTTGACGAGGTCCGCGACGGTAGTCGGCGGATCGAACAGCGAGTTGACCTTGACGCTGACCTGGCCGGTCGAGCTGCCTTGATGATCGTCGGTGACGGTATAGGTCAGCGCGTCATTGCCGGCGTAACCGTCGTTCGGCGTATAAGTGAAGGTCGCTCCAACGTTGCCGTTGAACGCGCGCGTCAGCGTGTCGCTGGTCGTCGTTCCGCCGAGGGTCCGCGAGAAGACCAGATCGTAGCTGGCCAGCAGGTCGAGCGGCACGGTCGCGGTAACCTGGCCGGTCGCCGAATCGACTGCCATCCATGACGGCAGAGCCGCGCCGCCGGCGAGGGTCACCGACCAGCTCGCCCCCGGCGCCTGCGCCAGCGTCGCCGGCGCATCGATCAGCATGGTCGAGAGATTGACCGTCAGCGTACCGTTGGTCGGCTGGGTGATGGCGGTGACGCGCAGCGCATCGCCGTCGTCGTCGCGGTCGTTCTTGAGCAGGTCGGCCGCCGTGAAGGTGACCGGCTGGTCTTCGAACGTGTTGACCTGGTCCTTGCCCGCGACCGGCTTCTCGGCTGCCGGCAGCACGTCGAACACGAGGATCGCGGGATCGGTGGACACGCCGCCCTTCTCGTCGGTCGCGGTGTAACTGTAGACGATCGACCCGTCGAAGTTCTGCGGAGCGAGCAGGTTGAGGTGGTCGCCGCCGACGATGGTCGCGCCGAAACCGCCCTGCGGATCGGCGACGGTGAAGGTGTCGTCCACGACCACGTCGGTGATCAGCGAGAAGGTCGGCAGGCCGCCCGCGCCGGTGACGTCGAGGCGGACCGGAAGCGCGCCGATGTAGGTCGCCGGCGGCATCCCCGAGAAGGTCAACTGCTCGGCATCGAAGGTCAGCCATGACGGCAGCGGCGCATTGGTTTCCTGCCGGGCGTTGATCGCCGCCGCGGCGCTCAAATCGACCGCGAACAGGCCCTGGGCCGCGAAATAGGCATTGTTCTGCAGCAACGCGTTGATCGCATCGAGCTGGATGTTGTCGGGGTCGATCAGGAACTCGAGCGCGAAGTCGCCGTCGCTCGACGCATAGGTCTTGTCGGGCAGTTGACGCGGATCGCCGTGGAAGGTGACCCGGACCCGGGCGAGCGGCGCGTCGGCGTCGGGCGCGAAGCCGCTGAGCGAGAAGGTCATCGTCGAAGCGTCGAACTCGAGCCAGTCGGGCAGTTCGCGGCCGTTGAACAGGCCGGCGGTGAAATGGCCGTGGCTGATGTCGAACAAGGCGACATCGCTGTCGTAGCGGACGCCTGACGCCGGCGCCGAGGCATCGAACGTCATGTGGTCGGTGAAGACGTTGCCGCCGCGGGCGAAATTGAGCGCGACGCCGATCGCCCCGGTTACGCCCTCCGGCGCGGTGCCGGTGAACGTCAGGGTCGCAGCGTTGAAGCTCAGCCAGTTCGGCAGCGCGGTGCCGTCGGACAACGTCGCCGTGACCACCGTTCCGCTCGCCAGCGGCTTCGAGGTGAACTCGTTGCCCGTCGCGAAGGCATGGCGGACGATGTAGCCGCCGAGCACGCTCTGCTGCTCGGAAATGCCCTGCGCGAGGTTGGCGGCGTCCTGCTGCGTGAAGCTGTATCGGAACGCGCGGGTCGAGTTGTTGCTCGGGTCGTGGAGGAAGATGGCGACGTCGACCGGCTCGGTCTGCCCGGCCGGCATGATGCCGCGGAAGGTCATCGTCGTCGCGTCGAACGTCAGCCAGCCCGGCAGCGCCGTATTGTTCCCCAACAGCGCGGTGACGCTGTAATTCTCGCCGAGATACTGCTTGTCGAGCGTGCCCAGGAGGGTGACCTTCTTGAAGAAGATCACATCGCCCTGCAGGTCGTAGTCGTTGCCGAACACCTCGGCCGGGATCACGAACAGGCCGACGTCCTCGAGGCCATAGGCGACGTCGTCGCGCAGCACCGGCCCGTCGTTGCGCGGCAGGACGGTGATCGAGACATAGGCCTCGTCGAACCCGCCGCGGCCGTCGCTGATGTAATAGATGAAGCCGGCGTTGCCGTTGTAGTCGGAGCGCGGCCGGAACTCGATCAGCCCGTCGTCGCGGATCCGGACCTTGCCGTTGTCCGGGAATGGCTCGACCCCGGTGAGGATCAACGTGTCGCCGTTCTCGTCGGTGTCGTTGGCCAGCAGCTGCGCCGGGTTGATGACCAGGATCTGGTCCTCGAGCGTCCGGAAGCCGTAGTCGTTGCGGGCGATCGGCGCGTCGTTCAGCGGTCGGACGAAGATATTGTAGGTCAGCGTCGACGTCGCCCCGCGGGCATCGATCGTGTCGAACAGCAGGCCCGCATTGCCGAGCGCGTCAGGCGTGAAGGCGATCGTCCCCGCGGCTTGGTCGAACACTACCTGGCCGTTGACCGCCGGGTTGCCGTTCGCCGGATAATGCAGGCCGACGAAGGTGATCGCGTCGCCTTCGACGTCGTAAGTCCCGGCCATCAGCTCGGCGACGGTGATCGTCGTCGTCTGCTCGAGGCGGATCACGCGGCGCTGGTCGTGCAGCCGCGGCGCGTCGTTGACCGGATCGAAGTAGAGCTCCACCCGGCCCGTCGAGGTCGCCCCCGAGGCGTCCATCAAGGTGTAGATGAAGCCGGCGAAGCCGAAATAGTCGGGCCGCGGCTTGAGCTCCAGATAGGCGCCGTCGAACTTCCAGGCGACGTTGGTCCCTTCGCCCTGGTAATCCGGGTCGCGGTACGGATCGAGCCGGTTGCCGTCGATCCCGACCAGCGGCTGGACGTCGACGATGTGCAGCTCCTCGAGGTCGGCGTCGCCGTCGACGTCGTAATCGTTGACCAGCAAATTCTCGATGCGGATGCGGAGCGGGACGTCCTCGATTCCGCCGAACGGGCCGTCATCGACCGCGACCGGGGCGTCGTTGACCGGTGACAGGTCGACCTCGACGGTTGCGGTGGACTCGCGGCCGTACTGGTCGCGGACCGTGTAATCGAACCAGGCATCGCCGTTGTAGTCATGGTCGCCGAGGAAGGCGATCTTGCCGTCCGCGGTAATGCTGACCGTGCCGAACAGCGCGTTCTGGACCGAGACCAGGGTCAGCTGGTCCCAGTCGGCGGTAACGTCGTTGAGCACGAGCTGGGCCGGGTCGAGGATCGCGACCTGGTCCTCGGTCCCGAACCGGTAAAGATCGTCCGCGGCATTGAACCGGCCGAGGCGGATCAGATCCTCGATCTTGGCGCGGTCCCAGGTCACGCCGTTGACGAAGACGATTTCCTCGATCCCGGTCTCGGTGCCGAGGAAATGATCCTTGAACCGAACGGTGTCGATCAGGATGCCGTCGTCGCGTTCGAGCTCGACCAGCAGGTCGTCGCCCTCGCGCAGCAGCGAGAAGTCCTTGGGCGCAATTCCCGGCTTCATCACCAGGCGGTCAATGTCCGACGCGTCGCCGAGCTCGGTGATCACGTCCTCGCCGCTGTCGAAGCCGAACAGATAGCGGTCCGAACCCGCCCCGCCGAACACCAAATCGTTGCTGTAGCCGCCGTCGAAGGTCTCGTCCCCGGCCCCGCCGCGCAGCGTGTCGACCCAGTTCGAGCCGAGCAGCATCTCGACGTTGATCAGCGTGTCGCCGAGCGCGTCGCCGGCGGTGCCGACGCCCGCGCCGAGATCGACGCTTACGCCGACGTCCGAGGTCGAGTAATCGGCGATGTCGAAGCCGCCGCGGCCGTCGATTACGTCGGCCCCGAGCGCACCGCGCAGGCGGTTGTCGTTGTCGTCGCCGCGGATCGTGTCGTTGTCGTTCGAGCCCTCGACGATCTCGATGCCGCTTAAGATGTCGCCCTGGGCCTCGGCGCTGCCGGCGACGGAATTGGCGAGATCGATCGTGACCGGACCGTCCGAGCCGACGTAGCTCACCGTGTCGATGCCGTCGCCGCCGACCAGCGTGTCGGCGCCGCGCCCGCCGATCAGGATGTCGTCGCCTGCGCCACCGACGAGCAGGTCGTCGCCGCGGCCACCCTTCAGCAGGTTGGCCTGGTCGTTGCCCTCGAGCCGGTCGGCGACATCGGTGCCAATCAAATTCTCGATCGAGGACAGCTGGTCGCCTTGGGCATCGCCGCCGCTCGCGCTGCCGTCGGCGAGCGAGATGTTCACTCCGACGCTGCCGAACTCGTAGCTGGCCGTGTCGCTGCCTGCGCCGCCGTCGATCTTGTCCGACCCGGCGCCGCCCTCGATGACGTCGTTGCCGTCGCCGCCATAGAGCTCGTCGTCGCCGCCGCGGCCGACGAGCTCATCGGCGCCGCCCTGCCCGTAGAGCTTGTTGGCCGCCGAATCGCCGCCAAGGTCGTCATTGTGCGAGGTGCCGACGAGCGCCTCGATGCCGATGTAGACGTCGCCCTGCGCGTCGCCCCCCTGGCCGACCCGCGATTCGAGATCGGCGCGGAGCCCGGTGTTCGAGGTGCTGAAATCGACCGTGTCGAAGCCCGCGCCGCCGTCGATGACGTCGGCTCCGGCGCCGCCGAGGATCAGGTCGTTGCCGCCGCCCGTTTCGATCTTGTCGTCGCCCGAGCCGGCATCGATGCGGTCGTCGGTGTCGCCGCCAATGATGTAATCGTCGCTGCCAAAGCCCTGGATGTTGTTGCCGACCAGCGGGGCGCCTTCGATGAGGTCGGTCCGCGGAGTGCCCAGCAGAGTGCCGCTGTAGAAGCTCGACACGTTTGCGAGCGCAAAGCCCGTATCCTGCAGCCCCTCGGTATCGGCGATGCGATATTCGATCGTGACCGGCCCGGTGAAGCCCTGCGGGAAGCGGACGACGACGAACTGCTCGCCGCGGAACGTCACGATCTCGGCGGTGCCGACCTGGACCCGGTTGCCCAGCGCCAGCTGCGCCGGGTCGAGCACCGCGTCGATCCCGACGAAGGTCGGGCGCGGACGGTTGGGATCGTCCATGTCGACGTCGATCGTGCCGTCTCCGTCGGTGTCGGCCTGCTCGATGTCATAGTCGTTGGCGAGCAGGTCGCTGACGCGGATCACCAGCGGCACGTCGAGCGGCGTGATGAAGCCTTCGTCGAGCTGCGCCGTGGGATCGTCGTTCGACGGGATCATGACGATGTCGACGAAGCCTTCCGACGAGCCGTCGGCGTCGTCGGTCACGGTGTAAATGAAGCCGCCCGAGGCATCGGCGTTGGCGAACGGGGTGAACAGCAGGTTGCCGTCCTGGTCATATTCGATCGTGCCGTTGACCGGCCCCGCGCCGGGGAAGCGGAAGGCGTCGAAGAAGTTGGCGTAGCGCCAGCCGACGAAGCGCAGCGGGTCGCGGTCGATGTCGGTGTCGTTGCCGAGCAGCGCCGAGATCGGGATGACCGTCGGCACGTCCTCGAAGACGTAGATGGTGTCGCGCACGGCGTTGGGCGGGCCGTCGCCGACATTGTCGAACCACAGAGTGACCTTGGCGCCATTGACTGCGCCTTCGGGGTCCGAAACCACATAGCCGAAGGTGGCCTCGCCCCAATAATCGGCGTCGGGGGTGAAGATGATCGTGCCGTGGTCGGTGATCTCGATGTCGCCGTGGACCGATTCGCCGGCGCTCTCGAAGGTCAGGGCGAAGCCCTCGACGTCGAAGTCGTTCTTCAGCAGCTCACTGATGGCGATCTCAAGCGGCTGATCCTCGAGCCCCTTCAGCATGTACAAAGTGGTGTTGTTGTAATGATCGTCGCGGGTCACCGGCCGGTCGTTGACCGGCTGGTAGACCACCGTCGCGCGGGCGGTGCCGACTCCGCCATGCCCGTCGTCGACCGTGTAATCGAACCAGGCATTGCCGTTGAAGTTGGCCGACGGCGTGAATAGGACCGTGTTGTTCTCTAGCAGCCGGGCGGTGCCCCCGTGGCTGTTGCTGACGGCGGTCACGGTCATCGTGTCGCCGTCATGCTCGATGTCGTTGGCGAGCAGGGTGTCGCAGTTGATGACCGTCGGATTGTCTTCGTAGATCGGCTGGCCCTCGTCGGTCGTGATCAGGTCGGCGACCGCCTCGGGCGGATCGTTGACCGGGGTCACGACGACGGTGGCATGCGCCGTCGAGGTTCCGCCGGCGCCGTCGGAGATCACATAATCGAACGTCGTCGTGCCCCAGAAATAGGGGCGCGGAGTGACGTGGATCAGGCCATCGTCACCGAGCACGACCACGAGGTTGGCGTTGGAGACCACCGAGGCGATGCGCAGCACGTCGCCGTCGATGTCGGTGTCGTTGGCCAGCAGCGTCGCCGGGGCGATGGTGAAGGCCGAGCCTTCGGCGGTGACGAAGCCGCTGTCGTTGCGCGCGACCGGCGCGTCGTTGACCGGGGTGACGTCGATATAGACGACGCCCTCGGCGCGCCCGCCCTCGGGCGTGTTTCCGACGTAATGGAACGAGGCAGTGCCGTTGAAATTGTCGGCCGGGGTGAAGCCGATGTTGCCGTCACTGGACAGCGACACGGTGCCGCCGATCGCGCCGAACACCTGGCCGATGATCATCCGGTCGCCGTCGAGGTCGTTCGACAGCAGCCGCTCGACGCGGATCGTCAGGAAAGCGTCCTCGGCCACGGTGAAGCCGCGGTCGTCGCGCGCCTCCGCGATCGGCCGCACGCGGACGTCGATGTCCGCCTCGGAGAAGGCGTTGTTGCCGTCGGTGATGGTGTAGCGCAGCGTGGTCGCGCCCCAGAAGCCGTTGGTCGCAGTGAAGACGATGTCGCCGCTCGCGTTGAGCGTGGCAGTGCCCGCCTCGCCCGCGTCGACCGACACGACGCGGATCGTATTGCCGTCCGCGTCGAAGTCGTTGCGCAGCAGGTCGCTGGCCTTGATGATCAGGGGCTGCCCGGTGATTACCGACCAGAAACCGTCGTCGTTGGCGACCGGCGCGCGATTGTCGAGCAGCGCGCGGATCGTCTCCCGCGTCCACACGACGCCGTCGGAGAATTGATAGCTCTCGACGCCGCGGCGGTCGTTCGCCAGCGCATCGATGATGGTCACCGAGTCGCCAGGCGACGAGGTGAAGCTGATCACCACCGTGTCACTGCCGCGGTAGATCCGCGACACCTCGGCATCGGTCGAGGCGAAGTCGAGGAAGCGCACCGTGTCGGCGAACGCGGTCGAGGTCGCGAGATCCGAGATCGTATCCTGGCCGCTGCCCCTGGCGAAGTAATAATTGTCGGATCCGTCGCCGCCGACCAGCAGGTCGTTCCCCGCCTTCGCGGCGAAGTCGTCGACCGTTTCGAAGCCATAGACGTTGTCGTTGCCGCTGCCGTCGGCGTCGGCCACGGCGCGCTGCAGCATCGCCGGGCGGTTCCACACCGTGCCGTCGGCGAAGCGGAGCGTGACGGTGGCGGCGCCGGCATTGGACGGGCTTAGCGCATCGCTCAGGACGAGCCGGTCGCCGGTCGTCTTGAAGGTGATCACAAAATCGTAGCTGTCGGGCCCGCCGCGCACCGCGGATTCGATGTCGCTGATGTTGAGTCCGATCAGTTCGATCACGTCGGCGCCACTGGCCAGCGCGTCGATCCGGTCGTCGCCGTCGCCGGCGGCGTAGCGGTAGGTGTCGTTGCCGGCGCCGCCGCTCAGCAGGTCGTTGCCGCGGCCGCCGCTGATCACGTCGTTGCTGGCGGTGCCGTCGATGATGTCGTCGCCGTCGGTCGCGGCGCCGGCCATGATCGCGAGGCGCAGGTCGGCCTGGGTCAGGGTCTCGCCGGTATCGGTGAAGCGGATAAGCTCGATCCCGTCGAGCGAATCGACCCCGTTGACCAGCGTCGGCAGCGCATTGAGGATCAGGATCTCGTCGTCGCTGTCGGCGAAGCGGATGACGACGTCGTTGCTGCCCGCGCCGCGGCGCGCGACGATCGCCGAGGCGAGGTCGTAGCCTGCGATCTCAAGCGTATCGCCGGCGGTCAGCGCATCGTCGCGGATGGTGTCGATGCCGTCGCCCCGTGCAAACCGATAGGTGTCCGCGCCGCCGCGGCCGACCAGCGTGTCGTTGCCGAAGCCGCCGGACATCACATTGGCTGCGGAATCCCCGAAGATGAGGTCGTCGGTCGCGGTCGAAACACGCGCCAGCAGATCGGCGTAGGTCAGGGTCGTGCCGGCCACGTCGCTGAACAGGACCTGCTCGATCTTGCCGGCCTCCATGCCGTCCTCGATCGTGATCCGGCCGCCGTCCGGGAACTTGAGGATCAGGTTGCTGCCGTCGGCGCTCTGCTCGACGGCGAGGTCGGCCGGGTCGATCCCGGGGCCGATGAGGATTCGGTCGGAGCCCGCCGAATCGTAGATGACGTCGGCGCCGTGCCCCGGCGCGTAACGGTAGAGATCGTCGCCGGTACCCCCTTCGAGCCGGTCGATCCCCGCATCGCCCTGCAAGTCGTCGTTGCCGTCGAACGCGTAGATCGAATCGTCGCCAAGTCCGCCCGTAATGACATTGGCGTCGCCGCTGCCGAACAGCATGTCGGCGTCGTCGGTCGACTGCAGCGCCATCGCGAGCAGCGTGGCGGCCGTCCACACGGTCCCGTCGTCGAAGCGGACGCGCTGGATGCCCATCCCCGCGCTGGCGATCGAGCCAAGGTCGATCCGGTCGCTCGTGCCGGCGATCTCGAGGATGGCTTCGGACGTGCCGCGGACCAGCCGGACGTCGCTCGCGCCGATGCCCGGGCCAAAGCGCAGCTCGTTGATCCCGAGCGAATCGTGGATGACGTCCTGGCCGTCGCCGCGGCTGAACAAATAGACGTCGTCGCCGTAGCTGCCGCTTAGCACATCGTCGCCGGTTCCGCCGGAAATGGTGTCGGCGCCGATCGAGCCGGTGATCTGATCGTTCCCGGCGAGCCCGGAAAGGGTGGTTCCCGCGATCATCGCCGGATCGATCGCCTGCAGCCGGACGCTGTCGAGTGAAGCGCCGACGCTGTCGGCCGGGCCGATGGCGCGGAAGGCGATGCTGTTGTTGCCGGCGAGCGCCGTGACGATCAGCGTCTCGGTCTTCATCTGCAGGCCGACGTCGCTGTAGGTCGCAATAACCTGCCCGTTCCACAGAACCTCGAAGGCGCCCGATTCCGCGGTGGTGCGGTTGGCGTGATCGAACTGCAGGAGGAGGCTCTGCCCCGCGGTCAGCCCGGAAACGGTCTGGGTCAGTGTGGTGTTGAAATTGCCCTCGTCGAGGTCGACCCAGAAGGAGCCATCGCTTGCCAGCACTCCGGCATGGCCGCTGTCGACCATGTCGTTCCAATAATCGTTGCTGGTCCAGCCCGGAATCGTGTGTGACGACCAGCCCCAGCTCTGATCCCAGTCCATCGAAAAGGATTCGAAGCTGCCATTGACGAGCAGGTTGGGGGACAGTGCGTCGGTCAGGCCGGCAAGGACGTCGTCGCCCGCCGTCGCCAGCATCGAGCGATTGAGCACGTCCTGCCACGTCCAGGTCGTGCCGTCGGCAAACTCGACCGTCTCGATCCGCGTGCCCTGGTAGCCGGTGCTAAGCAGGCGAATGCGGTCGACGCCGTTGGCGAGGCGAAGCTCGAGGTCGCCCCCGCTCAGCTGGACGACCGAGACTTGGGCCGCCGTGATCCCGGCGCCGAACACGATTCGATCGGTCCCGGCGATGTCGTTGAGCCGGTCGCGGCCGTCGCCCGCCGCGAAATAGTAAATGTCGTCGCCGCGGCCGCCGACCAGCGTGTCGTCGCCTTCGTCGCCTGACATGCGGTCGTTGCCGGCGAGCGTCCCGGCGGTGTCGTCGCCATAGATGAGGTCGTCGCCCGAGCCGCCCGAAATCGTGTCGTTGCCGGCTTCGCCGTAAAGCGAGTCGCGGCCTTCCTGGCCGGCGATCCAGTCGTCGCCGAGGTCACCGCGGATGATGTCGGCGTCGGCGCCGCCGGCGAGGCTGTCGTTGCCGTCATAGCCGTCGATCGTATCGGAGCCGCCATGGCCGTAGATGCGGTCGCCTTCCTGGCTCCCGGCGAGGATGTTGCCCTGGTCGTTGTCGTCGATATTGACCGCGGACACGACCGGGAAGGCGAGCCCGCCGAGGTTGTAGGCGGTGAGCGTCGTCGCATCGACGTTCTTGAGCCGCAGCACGGAGCGCCGGACGCCGTTCGAATCGCGGTACAGGATAACCGTGTCGGTGCCCGACTTGCGCACCTGGAGGGTGCCGTCGTCGAACGGGTTGGTGCCGGTCGTGTTGACGATGATCCGGTCGCCGCCGTCGCCGGCCTCGAAGTCGGTGATGATGTCTTCGACATAGCCGTTGGCGAAATTGTTGAGGTCGAGCGCGCGATATTCGTCGTGCCCGGTCCCGCCGGTCAGCGTGTCGACGAAAAAGTCGGCGGACACGTCGTTGAAGACGTCATGGCCCTCGCCGCCGATGATCGTGTCGGCGCCGATACCGCCGGTCAGGATGTCGTTGCCGATCCCGCCCTCGATCAGGTCGTCGCCGTCGTCGCCGTCGAGCGTGTCGCCCTCGTTGAGCCCGGTGATGAGCTGGTTGCCGCGGACCTGGAAGGCCCAGACTCCGGGCAGGCCAATGTTGCCGGCCGAGGTGTCCCAGACGTTCGTCGAGACGTTCGTCGGGACGGTGTAGCGGGTGCCGGCGATCTCGATGAACGGCCCGCCGGCCGCCCAGTCCAGCTGCTCATAGCGGTAGATGACGTCGAAATTGCCGTTGCCGAGCGCCTTCAGCTGCAGCTGGAAGGCATTCGGCTGGGTCCCGTTGCTGAACCGTCCGACATCGTCCCACGTGATGGTGATCGTGTTGGTCGTCGAATCGAAGTCGTACCAGACCTGGTTGCTGCCCTTGGAATTGCCGCCCGGGCTCGGAGTCAGGGCGCCGGCGCGGGTGTCGACGTCGCCCGGGAGAATGCCGAGGATCAGCGAGCCGACGGTCAGCTGGCCGTCGTTGTTGAGGTTGACGATCGAGGTGCTGGTGCCGTTGACGACCAGCGCGCCGCCATTGAACCCCACCGGGATCGTGATGTTGTTGCTGAAGTCGTCGCCGCGCGCGAGCGCCGCCTCGCCGAAGCCGATGGCGCCGCCGAGACCGCCGACGAGCGCATTCGACAAAGGCCCGAAATAGGTCCCCATGTCGCCGCTCGAGGTCAGGCCCTGGTCGCCGATCAGATGGTCGTTGCCGATCGACCCGTACAGCGTGTCGGCGCCGGCACCGCCATCGATCGTGTCGCTGCCGAACCCGCCGTAGATCGTATCCGCCCCGGTCGTGCCGGACAGCGTCTGATTCTCGATCCGGCTGATCGAATAATTGAAGAAGTTCGCCGCGACGAGCGTCGAGGCGTCGACGTTCACGAGGCGGAAGCGCTGCTCGACCTGAGGACCGGTCGACAGGTTGCGGAAGCCGTAGACGATCGTGTCCGCGCCGACCTGGCCGATCAGGACCGAGGAGCGGTTGCCGTCGTACATCGTGTAGGACACCGACAGATTGTCGCCGCCCGCGCCGGCCTGGAAGTCGGTGATGGTGGTGACGGTGCCGCCGCGCCAACCCCACCAGTCGTTGAACTGGTCGTTGCCGGTTCCGCCGGTCAGCGTGTCGCCGCCCCGGCTCGCGTAGAGCTGGTCATTGCCGGCGCCGCCGTCGAGGATGTTGGCGCCGGTCGTGTCGTTGAGCGTGTCATTGCCATCGCCGCCGAACAATTGGTCGTCGCCGCCGGCGGTGTCGTTGAGACTGTCGTTGCCGACCCCGCCGGTGAGCACGTCGTTGCCGGCGCCGCCGTCGAGGTAGTCGTCGCCGAGGCCGCCATCGAGGATGTCGTTGCCGCCGCCGCCCTCGAGCCGATCATTCTCGAAGCCGTAGCCGGTGATGACGGTCGGGCCGCGGACCTGCGCGACATAGACGCCCGGCACGCCGGTGATGCCCGCGGTGGTGTCGAGATTGGAGATGCCGCCGCTCGGCATCGGGAAGGAGGTGATCGCCCCGCCGGCGAGCTGGATGTAGGGCGCGCTGTTGCTCCACACCCAGGTCGTGGATTCGTAGCGGTAGGTGACGTCGAACTGGTCCGGGCCGAGGATCTTCACCTGCATCTGGAAGGCGTTCGGCGTGGTCCCGTTATTGTACTGGCCGACGTCGTCCCAGGTGACCGTCAGGGTGCTGGTGGCGCTGTCGAAATCGTACCAGATCTGGTTCGTTCCGGCCGAGTTGCCGCCGGCGCTCGGCGACAGCGGACCGCGGTCCGTGTCGACGCCCGCGCCCGGCCAGACGGCGAGCACCATCGAGCCGATTGTGACCCAGCCGTCGGGCTCGATCGTGACCTGCGTGACGGGCGTCCCGTTGACCGTGAGGCTGCCGCCGTTGAAGTCGTTGGGGAAGGGCAGAGTGACGGCGGCCGCGGCGGTATAATCGGCGCGCGGGACCGCTGCCTCGCCAAAGCCGACGAGACCGCCCAGCCCGTTGACGATTGAGCTCGTCAGGCCGGCGAAATAGGTCGTCCCGAAGCCGGGATAATCGGTCTGCGGGATGCCGTTGTCGCCGGTGAGGACGTCATCGCCCGGGCCGCCGGTGATCGTGTCCGGGCCGTACAGCCCGTCGATCGTGTCGTTGCCGAGTGTGCCGACCAGGACGTCGGCCGAATTGGTTCCGACATTCGTAACCGGATCGGCGAAGACGACGCGGGTGCTCGAATTGCTGAAGTTCGCGCCGGTCAGCTGCCGCGCATCGACCCCAAGCAGGGTCGCGCGAAGCGTCAGGTCGTAGCCGCCGCTGGTATTCGTGACCGACGCGTAGATCTGCGTGTCGGCGCCCGCCTGGCGGACGATGACGTTATTTTGGCCGTCCCAGAGGGTCGGCACATTCCACAGGATGTCGCCGTTCGGTCCGACCTGGAAGTCGGTGATCACCGCCGAGTCGAGCGGCCCGCCGTAATATTGCGAGTAGGTGACGTAATAGAGGTCGAACGTGTCGCGGCCCGCGCCGCCGGTCAGGATATCGCTGCCCTGGGCATTGAGCCGGTCGTCGCCGTCGCCGCCTTCGAGCGTGTCGATGCCCGTGCCGCCATAAAGCTGATCGACCCCGGCCCCGCCGCGAATGATGTCGGCGCCGTCGCCGCCATCGATAAAGTCGTTGCCGTCGCCGCCATCGATGACGTCGGCGCCGCCGTAGCCGTAGAGGCTGTCGTTGCCGGTGCCGCCGTCGATATGATCGTCGCCGCCCTGGCCATAGACGATGTCGTTGCCGCCGGCCGCGCTGATCGTGTCGTTGCCGAGGGTGCCGTAGAGCGTGTTGGCGAGATCGTCCCCGTTCAGCGTGATCCCCGACAAGGTGTCGAACGCGGCACCGTCGAAGTTGGCGGTCGTCAGGGTCGTCCGATCGACGTTCTTCAGGATCGCGACGAGCGGCGCGAAGTTGAGGTCGGAAATCGATGGAGTGGAGAGGTAGACCCGCGTGTCCGCTCCATCCTGGACGACCAGGATCTGGGTGTACCCATTGAGCGTGATGGCGAGGACGTCGCCGCTGTCGCCGACGACGAAGTCTTCGATCGTGCTGATCGATCCGGGCGACAGCTCGAAGCGGTCGCGGCCGGCGCCGCCGGTCATTGAGACGCTGCCACTGCCGCGGTTGAGGCTGCGCAGCGTGTCGTCGCCGTCGCCGCCGATCAGCGTGTCATTGCCACCATAGCCGCCGTCGAGCACGTCGTTGCCGGCGCCGCCGAAGATCCGGTCGTCGCCGCCGAGCCCGACCAGGACGTCGTCGCCCGACGTCCACGGGGCGGTCGGAGCGGTCGAGCCGAAGTCGGCCCAGGTCGGCAGGCCGATGAAATTGTCGGCCGTCAGCAGGCTTCCGTCGGTGCCGACGAGCCGCATGACTTCGCGGGTCGAGCTGCCGGTCTCGTCGAACACGGTGTAGCGGATGACGACGTCCGCGCCCTCCTGCTCGAGGAACAGCTGATAGGGTACGGGCGCGCTGGTCTGCCCCGGCACTGCAGCGGGAAGATTGAACTCGATGCGATCGCCGCCGGGCCCCGCCGCAAAGTCCATGATCTGGGTCGAGCCGGTGAAATCGGCCGCGAACGCGCTAAGCTCGAGCACGACGACGCGGTCGGCGCCCTCGCCGAGATAGAGGGTGTTGTTGGCGGTGACTGCCGTGCCGACCTGGAACTCGTCGCTCCCGCCGCCGCCGATGAGGGTGTTGTTCCCGAGCGTGTCGTTGAGGACGTCGTTGCCGGCGCCGCCTTCGACGATGTCGTTGCCGGCACCGCCGTCAAGCGTGTCGCTGCCGGCGCCGCCATAGAGATGGTCCTGGCCGTCACCGCCGTAGATTTCGTCGTCCTGGCCGAGCGGCTCGACCGGCAGCCCGACGAGTTGGCCGGCACGCAGCTGCGCCACCCAGACTCCGACCAGCCCGATGTTGCCGGGCTCGTCTTCGATATTGACGAACCCGCCCGCGGGCTGGGTGATGAGGCCGCGCACCAGGCCGTCGAGCTCGATCGACGGGATCGACCAATATTCGGAATACCAGCTGATGTTCTCGTAACGCAGCACGACGTCGAGGTCGCCGCCGGCGAGGAACCGCACCTGAACCTGGAAGGCGTCCGGGCTGACGCCCGAGGGATATTCGCCGACGTCGTCCCAGGTGACGGTAAGCGTCTGCGTCGCTTCGTCGAAGTCGTACCAGATGCGGTTGCTGCCTTGGCTGGTGCCGCCGGTGCTCGGCGTCGTGGCTCCGCCGGACGTGTCGACGTCCCCGCCCCACACGGAGATTCGCACCCCGCCGATGGTCAGGACGCCGTTGTTGTTGACGGTGACGAAGCCGGTCGAATTCCCCCCGGCGAGAACCGTGCCCGACATGAAGGTGTCTGGAATCTCGATCAGGAAGTCGTCGTCGTCGCCGATCGCCAGCTGGCCCTCGCCGAAGCCGAGGTCGCCGCCGAGCCCGGTGACAAGCTGCTTGTCGAGCGCTCCGAAATAGGTCGCGAGGTCAGCGAGCTGCTGCGGATCGACCGGCACCGGCGTGCCGTCGATGGTGTCGCCGATCAGCGTGTCATCGCCGGCGTCGCCGTAGATCAGGTCCTCGCCGGCGCCGCCGTCGACCACATCGTCGCCGTCCTGGCCGTAGAGATAGTCATTGCCGGCATCGCCGTGGAGCTGGTCGTTGCCGGTGTAGCCGTACAGCCAGTCGTTGTCGTCGCCGCCGCGCAGCGTGTCGTTGCCGGCGCCGCCGTCCATGTCGTCGTCGCCCGATTCGCCTTCGAGCACGTCGTCGCCGTCGCCGCCGTACATATAGTCGCCGCCGGACCCACCGAACAACGTGTCGTTACCGGTCCCGCCGTCGAGATCGTCGTCGCCGACGCCGCCTTCGAGCCGGTCATTGCCGGCGCCGCCGTCCAGCCAGTCCTCTTCCCACGAGTAGTTCGGGTCGCCGCCGATGACGGTCCCGTCGCGCACCTGGAACACCCACACGCCGTCGATGCCGCTGTTGCCCGGGCTGGTATCCATCGCCGCCGTGCCGCCCCACGGCAGCTGGCCGCCAACGTCGTTGTCGACGCTGATGTACGGCGCGATCGACCAGCCTTCGTCCCACTGCAAGTCTTCGAACCGCAGCACGACGTCAAGATCGCCGCCATCGAGGACCTTGATCTGCACCTGGAAGGCATTGCCAGGCCCGCGACGCTCGCCGTCCCAGTCCTGAACCACGTCATCCCAGGTAATGGTGATCGTCTTGGTCGCGGCGTCGAAGGCGTACCACACGCGATTGGTGCCCTGCGAAGTGCCGCCCGGGCTGGGCGCGCCCGCGCCGAAGCTGGTGTCGATGTCCGCCCACCACGGCTCCATGTAGAAGTCGCCGAGCTCGAACCACCGTTCGTCGAGCGACAGCACGGTGGTCGGCGAGCCGTTGATCATCAGCTGGCCGCCGACGGCGGCGAGGAAGTCCGCCGGAATGTCGATGTCGCGGTACGATTCGCCGGAGTCGAGCGAATCGCTGCCGAACCCGGCCGGCCCGCCGAGCGTGTTGATCAGCTGCCGATTGAGCGGACCGAAATAAGCGGCGAGCGCGCCGTCGGGGTCGAGCGACGGGCGCGCCGCCAGATCGGCCTCATTGTCGCCGATCAATATGTCGTCGCCGTCACCGCCGTCGAGATCGTCATAGCCGAGCCCGGCGCTGAGATAATCGTTGCCGGCGCCGCCGTAGAGCCAGTCGCCCTCGGTGCCGCCGTACAGGAAGTCGTCGCCGGCCCCGGCGTAGAGCGAGTCATAGCCTGAGCCGCCGTACAAGACGTTGTTGCCCTGGTCGTCGAACAGCCAGTCGTCGCCGGTGCCGCCGATCAGCGTGTCGTCGCCGCCCTCGCCCTCGATGTCGTCATGGCCGTCGCCACCGTCGAGCAGGTCGTCGCCGTCGCGCCCGAACAGATCGTCATTGCCGGCCAGGCCGTAAATCGTGTCGTTGCCGCTCGTTCCGTAGATCGTCTCGTTGGCGTTGGTCCCGCTCGGGCCGCCGCCCGTGCCCGGATCGACCCAGTCGTCGCCGCCGCTCGTGTTGCCGCCGCCGGAGCCGCCCGGCGCGCCGTTGAACAGCGAGCTCGCGAACGGGTCGCCGTTCGACGCCGGATGAAGCAGGGCCTCGGCCGCATCGGGCGTGATCGCGAAGCTCAGCAGCTGCGCCGCAGTCCAATGCGTACCGTCGCTGAAGACGACCGTCTCGATCGGGTTCCAGCCGCTGTTCTGCCCCTGGATCGTGATTCGATCGTCGGTGCCCTTGATCCGGATGACCACGTCGCCGCCGCTGCGGACGATGATCAGGTCGCTCGGGACGATCCCGACGCCGAGCAGCAGCGTGTCGTTCGAGGCGCTGGTGTTGACCTCGATGATCGTGTCGCGTCCGTAGCCGCGGTCGAACTTGTAGGTGGTGTTGCCCTTGCCGCCGGCGAGCGTGTCGTCGCCCGCCTTGCCGTCGAGCGTCGCAGCGATCCCCAGCTCGGTCCCGAAATCGATCACCTCGTCAGCAGTCGTGCCGAGCCCGAGCTGGTCGTAGATCTGCTGCAGGTTGAGCACGGTCGAGCTGTCGGCGAAGGCGATTTCCTCGATCCCGTTGTCGGTCTGTCCGCCACTGTCGGTGAACATGTCCCTGATCGTCACGCGATCGCTCGTGCCGACGAGCGAGATGACGAGGTCGCGCGGCCCGACGCGGGTGAACCGCAGGTCGGAAAGCGCGATGCCGGGACCGAAGCGCAGCCTGTCGATGTTGGTCTTGCTGACCTCGTCGAAGTCGATGACGACGTCCTGGCCGTCGCCCCGCTGGAAATAATAGGTATCGGAGCCGGTCTTGCCCTCGAGCCGATCGTCCCCCTTGCCGCCGTCGAGGATGTCGGCGCCGCGCCCGCCCTCTATCCAGTCGTTGCCCGCGCCGCCGGTGATATTGGCGCCTGCGACGGCGTCGGTCGGAACGATGATATGATCGTCGCCGCTGGTCGACAAAGCGCGCATGGCGAGCTCTGCCGCGGTCCAGAACGAGCCGTCGCTGAAGCGCACTCGAATCACCACCGGATCGATGTCGCTGATCGGGTCGACCAGGGTGATCCGGTCGTCCGTTCCGGTGAGCGCCAGTACGAGATTGCCCGACGGGTCGCGCCGGACGGCGACATCGGCCTGGGCGATCCCCACGCCGAATTCGAGGATCCCGAGACCGTCCGACGTGCCGATCGTCTGGATCCGGTCCTGCCCGTCGCCGCGATCGAAGTGGAAGACGTCGGCGCCGCCATTGCCTTGGATGAGGTCGTTGCCGAGCCCGCCGTCGAACGTCTCCGCGCGGGTCGTGCCGAGGAGCGTGTCGTCGCCGTCCGTGCCAGTCCCGATGACCAGGTCGAACAGCTGGTCCTGGGTCAGGATCGTGCCGTCGCTGAACTGGACCTTGTCCACCCCGTTGCGGTTGGCGTCGTAACGCAGCAGGATCGCATCCACGTCGTCGCCGAAGGTCAGCAGCAGCTCGTTGCGGCCCGGCGCCGACAGGCGCACGATCAGCTCGCTCGGCTGGTAGCCGGTGATCTTGAGCGTCTCCGTCCCGCTCGTGTCGTCGATGACGTCGCGGCCATCGCCACGGTTGAATTCGTAAGTGTCGTTGCCGGCGCCGCCCCGCAGCTGGTCGTCGCCCCGCCCGCCGGCGATCACGTCCGCGCGGGTGCTGCCGATGATGACATCGTCCTCGTCGCCCGTCTGGGCGGAGATGGACTGCTGGATGAGCTGCGCGGCGTCCCACGTCGTGCCGTCGGCGAAGACGATGGACGGCAGTGCGCCGGTGCCGAGCGCCCCGGCAATCACGATCTGGTCGCCGGTCGACGGGAAGGCGATGACCAGATCCTGATTGTGCGCGTCGGCGGGATCGATCGAGACCAGGCGGACCACCGCGTCATCCGGCCCGTGATCGGCAAATTCCACCGTTGCGCTGGTCACTCCCGACGGCATTTCGACGCGGTCGATGCCGTCGCCCGAGTGGAACACGACGCGACTGCCGTTGGCCATGATGAGCCGGTCGTTGCCGGCGCCGGGCGCGATCGTCGTCCCGGGGTCGAGCGGCCGCAGGTCGACCAGGTCCTGGCTTCCGTAGGGCTGCGAGTCGCGGATCAGCGACCGGACCTCGGCGATGGTCAGCGCGGTCCCGTCGGCGAACACGAAGCTTTCGATCGAGTTGGTGGCATAGCCGCCGAGAACGACGAGGCGGTCGGTGCCCGAGCTCAGCGTGACCAGGATGTTGCCGTTGATGTTCTGGAACTGGACCTGGTCTTGGGTGACCCCGGCCCCGAACACGATCTTGTCGATCGTTCCGCCGGAATCGCTGACGCTATCGTCGCCGTCGCCGAACCCGAATTTGTAGGTGTCGTTGCCGAGGCCGCCCGCCAGCGCATCGGAGCCGCCGCCGCCCGAAATCGTGTCGGCGCGGTTGTCGAAACCGACCAGGTTCTGGTCGGCGTCGTTGCCGGTCAGCATCTGGTCGAGGATCTGGTCGAGGGTGAGGATGCTGCCGTCGGCAAACCAGAATTCCTCGACCCGAGTGGTCGCCACTCCGCCGACGATGGTCAGGACGTCGAGACCATTGCCGAGGTCGACGACGAGGTCGTTGCCGGCCCGGCTGATGACCAGGTCCTCGCGCCGCACCGAGGCGCCGAACACGACCTTGTCGATCACCCCGGCGGCGTCGGTTTTTTCCTCGATCCGGTCGAAGTCGTAGCCGGCGCTGAACGCATAGGTGTCGCCGGCCGTGCCGCCGCGCAGCGTGTCGAAGCCCTGCCGCCCGTCGAGCACCATCGGCGCATGCGAATTGGGGTCGCCGAGGATATTGTCGCCGCGGTTGCCGCCTTCATACTGGAGCCGCTGCTCGACCTGGGCGATGGTCAGGAACCAGCCGTTGGTGAAAGTGAACTTCTCGACGCCGTCGTCGGCGCTGCGGAACTGGTTCTGGATGCGCAGGACGTCGGGCCGGTTGCGGATCGAAATGACGAGGTCGTTGCCGTCCTTGGTGAAGACCAGGTTGTTCTCGTCCTGGATGTAGAGGTCGGTGATGTCGCTGCCGAACTTGACCACGTCGTCGACCGGCACTCGGAAGCCGCGCCGGTCGCTCCACGAGGCGCGAACCCTGGTGTCGATGATCGTGTCGGAGCCGTAGCCGACGTCGAATTTGTAGGTGTCGCCGCCGTCGTTACCGATGAGCGTGTCATTGCCCTGCAGGCCGTCGATCGTCTCGGCGAAATTGGAGCCGGTGATGATGTCGTCGCCCGACGTCGCGCTGCCGTTGCGGGCATCGAGGTCGATGTCCTCCGGGTTGACGTCGGTGAAAGCGATCGTGCGATCGGAGAAAACGAGGCTTTCGACGGCGAAATGCTGCGCGCCGTCGCGGACATACTGGTTCTGCAGGACGACCCGTTCGCCGGTGGCGACGACGGTGATGATCAGGTCGACGTCGGTGCGCGTGAACTCGACGTCGGTCGAGGCGATCCCGCGGAACTCGACCCGGTCGTCGCCATCCGAATCCTCGATGATGTCGTGGCCGTCCCCCGGCTTGAAGATGTACAGATCGTTGCCGCTGAAACCCTTTAGGACGTCATCGCCGAGCCCGCCCTCGAACGTGTCGGATATGCCCTCGAAACCGTAGACGGTGTCGTCGCCAGTGGTTTCGGCGACTTCGACATAATGCTGCAGCAGCTGGAGGTAGGACCAGTTGGTGCCGTCACCGAAGTGGATCTGCTCGACCAGGTTGACGTAGCCGATGAACGGCAGCGACAGCAGGTAATCGACCAGGGTGACCTTGTCCTCGGTCCCCTTGATCTGCATCGTCAGCGTGTCGCTGGGTCCCTCGCGCAGATAGTCGAAATCCGTCCAGCGCAGGTCGTCGATGAATTTGAGATGGTCGTCGGGGGCCCCGAAGAGCTTCATCGAATAGTCGGCGTCCTCGACGACGTCATGGTCGTAGCCGCGGCCGAACACGTAGGTGTCGCCGCCCTCCACGCCGGTCAGATAGTCGTCGCCTGCCCCGCCATCGATCGTGTTGTCGTTGAGAAGACCGTAGATCGCGTCGTCGCCCGTGGTCCTGGCATTCTTGAGGACCCGCTCGACGATCTGCGTGAAGTCGAGCGACGTGCCGTCGTCGAAAATGAACCGCTCGATCAGATTGGGTGAAATGTAGTCGAGTCCGTCGGAGCTCCCGAGCGCCGCGCCGAACGCGTTGAAGTTGAGGCGGATGCCGCCGAACTGGCCTTCAATCTCGATGCCGTCGTTGGTGATCTGGCCGTTCGCGTCGCGGTTGAGCTGTCCGTTCTCGTCGAGGATGTAGAGCTTGAGATTGTCGCTCGGCCCGTCGCGGATCAGCCAGAGATCGTCGGCCGAAATGTCGCCCTTGAACGCAATGAAATCGAGACCCGCCTTGACCGGACCGAACGAGAAATTGCCCTGTTCGCTGATGACGTCCTGCCCGTCGCCGCGCTCGAAAATGTAATAATCTCCGCCGGCCCCGCCGCGCAGGACGTCGTTGCCCTTGCCGCCCCACAGGACGTCGCCTGAGCCCGAGCCGAGATAGATGTCGTTCGTGTCAGCGGGATGGGCGACCATCATCGCCAGGCGCGTCCGATCCCAGATCACGCCGTCGCTGAAAACGATGGCGTTCACGCCGGTTTCGAATTGCTTGCCTGAGGTCGTGTAATCGTTGAGCTCGCCGAGGAACTGGTCGGTGACCCGGAGCGACCCGCCGTCATATTGCAGGATGAGATCCTCGCCGTCGCGGATCGCAATCACCTGATTCGAGGCGATCCGCGTGAAACGAAGCTCGTCGTTCTCGCCGAGGTCGCGGTCGTAGACCCGGTCGCTGCCGGCATCCGCCCCGACGAAATAATAGTCCGAGCCTGACCCGCCGTCGAACACCTGGTCGCCGGCCGACATGTAGATGAAGTCGTTGCCGGCGGTGCCGTGAACGACGCTTTGGCTCGCAGTATGGGTGATGATCCGGGTCTCGTCGATCGCCAGAGCATGCGCGGCCGCCTGAATGCTAAGACCGGCGATCGGCGTGGTCTCGAACGCCGGGAGCATCATCTGGAAGATGTAGGCCTGGTCGACGGCGACCGTGCTGCCCCACATGTTGCCCTGGCTGTTGGGCGCGTAGTCGGGGTAGATCTGCCACAGCAGCTCGTTCCAGTCGGTCAGGTAATCGAACGCCGCGTCGTTGTTGTTGTTGGGCGGGGCCGAGCCGAAGATGGCCTCGAACAGCGGGGCCAGTTCGCGCCCGCCGACCGGCCGGTACTTGTCCGCCTCGGCATCGTAGGTGATCCCCTGCGCGAATTCGCTGAGCCCGCCCTGCAGCGCCAGGCGCACCGCGAGACGGCGGCTGGTGATCACATATTGCTGCATCGCCTGATCGAGGATCTCGATCATCGGCTTGATCGGCGATTCGTAATGGTCGGGCGAAAGGCTCGTCACGCCGCTCGAGTTCACCGAATAGGCCAGGTGCCCGGTCTCATTGTTGAGCACCGCCGTCAGCATCTCGGGATGGAATTCGATGCTTCCCAGGCTGAGCGCGAAGTTGAACTGGGCCGGAGTCAGCAGCTCGACTCGATAGACGCTGTCGTCGGTCGACCCGACCTCGTCGAGATTGTCGAAGTCGATCTCGTAATTGCGCAGGTTGAAGCCGCGCGAATCGCCAGTCTTGGCCTCGAGCTCGAGCGCCCGGTCGAGATTGCGCGCCCAGACGTAAAAGGTGCCGTCCTGGTCGGTGACCTGAACCGTGTAGTCGACCGCGACTCCGTCGGTGAAGCGGACGCCGATCTGCTCGACCGCGATGTTGGCGAGCGGATTGTAGCCGAGCGCCTCGGTGCGCCATTCCTGGCCGTCGGCGTGGGGCATGCGCAGAATGTCGTCGATCGTCGGGAAGGCGACCGGCAGGCCATCCTGGGAGAGGATCGGCGCACCGCTGAACAGCCGCCACGTCCCATCCGGATTCTGGACGCCCCAATCGTCGACGATCGCCCGGCCATCGACGATGTGCACGAGATAGGGAGCGTCGGGGCGGAACTGGACGTCGGTGGCGCGGCTGACCGGCGACCACGACTGCTCGACCTGCCAATGCTGCCCCGACGACACGACCTGTCGCAACACATCCTCGAAGGTCGCACGGGCAATCGGCTGGCCGCTGACCGGATCGTTGATCGGGTTGCCGGAAGCGAGCGTCCAATAGCCGCCAGTGGCGTCCTCGACGTAGACCGCGCGGTCGACGAGCACGGTCTTGCCGTTGGCGTCGGTTCCGAGCAGCACCGGCGTCAGCTCGCGCGTCTGGTCGAGCGTCATTCCCCAATGGCCGAGGACGTCGCCGACCTGCTCGACCAGCGTCTTGAGTTTCGGCGTGACCATCGCAGCGGCGGTCGTCGCTGCGAGATCGCCGAGGTCGACGTCGTTGGCCATCGCAACGGCGAGGTCCGCGATGTTGCCGAACCCCTTCGAATTGATCTGCAGGTCCTGCTGCCACGCCGCCCGGCCGCTCTCGCCGGCGTAACGGGTGTCGACGTCGCTCGAGGTGAAGATCGCCTCGAACATGTGTCGCGTCGTGCCGTCGGCGAAGGTGATGTCGCTCCCGGACAGCAGGCGCGTGCCCTGCGGCGTCGTGATCCCGATCGGGGTCGTCCCCAGCGACAGTTCGGTGATGCCGATCTGGTCGAGCGTTTTGAGCTCACCGGCGTCGGTCAGGCCGTTCTGGTTGCGGTCCTGCCAGACGCGAAGCTCGGACCACACCGCGTCGGCCAGGCTGATCTTGCCGTCGCTGTTGCTGTCGAACGCCGCGAGCTCCTGGTAGCCGCCTTCGAAGCGGCCCCCGAACATCTCGCTGACGTCGTCGATTTTATCGTTGTGATTGCTGTCGATGACGAGGAAGCCGTCGTCGCCCTTCACCCAGCCCGTGCGCTCTGCGAACTTGTCGCCGTCGATGTCGAAATAGACCCGCGAATTGTCGAGATTGGTGGTCTCGATGCCGTCGCCGTCCAGGTCGAGGATCAGCGGGTCGGCTTCGGCCGACCAGCCGACCGCCTTGGCCGAACGCAGCACCGCGGCGACGACCGCGAGCGCGGCATCGAGGGTGGTCAAGGCCTGCAGGACGAAGCCGATGCCCATCGGTAGGATGAACGAGAGCAGGCCGAGCGCCGCGACCAGCGGATTGCCGTCCTTGAACACCATGTTCATCGTGCCTGCGGGCTTGCCCGTCTGGCCGATGATGTTGCCCAGCTCGAAGGCCGAGAAGCCCCACATGCTGCTCTTGAAGTCGAAGTCCTTGATCCGCATCACGCCACGGATGTTCATCTGACCGCCGGCGCCGTCGGGGATCGTGTCGAACAGTCCGGACTGTCCGGTAACCGCCGCAAACAGGCCATCAAACACGTTGGCGACGAGCAGGTCGTTGCCGTCGCGTTTGTAGGTCATGAATGGCAGCAGATAATCGAAATAGACCTTGTTGCCGGTCGCGATTGCCGCGGCGTTCGCAGCCGCCAGCGTGCCGCCTGCGATCATCAGGCTGCCGCTGACGGCGCCCAGCGCGAGCATCACGCTCGATGCCGCCGCATCGCCGCCGGTCAACGGCAGGCCGAAGAACTTCAGAACGTCATAATGCTGGGCGTCCTCGATCTCGGTGTCGTGCCAGAACCAGAAATTGTCCGAATTCTCCTTGCTGTCCTCGATCGGCGTGAAGTCCTCGGGCGACGTCAGGCCATCGACCGTATCGCCGTAAAGCTTGCCGTCCTTCGAGGTGTTGAAGATCCAGTCGCGGCCCGCGCCGCCGATCGTCGTGACTTCCTCGCCGCCGATGACGATGACCCAGTCCTTGCCCTCGCCGCCGTCGAGCAACAGGTGATAGTCGTGGTCGGCGGTCAGGCCGTTGCCGCCCTGTCCGCCTTCGCGGATCGACCGTTCGAGCGCATCGCCCGAATGGATCGTTTGGGGGAGCCAGCCGATCAGCGTGTCGTCGCCCTGATCGCCGTAAACCTCGCCGGCACCGCGATGAATCAATATGTTGTTGCGCTCGTCGCCAACGATCAATGCGACGTCGTCGCCGACGACGATCTCGTTCCGTTCAGAGACAATGGCGGCGCCTTCACCGCCGACAAACTGGAAGGCATCGCGCAGGATCTCACTGACCAGCCGCTCGACCCCGTCGGTGATGTCCTTGATGCCGCGCTCGATCCACGTCTCGACCTTGTTCTCGATCGTGGTCAGCCACTTGTCGAGCGCGTCGAGCTGAAGCCACAGCCAGCTGGGCTCCTCGCCCGCATCGGGCTTTGTCGCGTCGACCACCTCATGCAGGATGAGGTGGATCGCGGTGTAGACCGCCACCGCTCCGAGCGTGACGAACAGCGCTGGGCCGAGCGGCGTTTCGCCGAGGATCAGCAGGCCGATACCGACCGGCGAGAAGAAGCCTTCGACAATCTCCTTGCCTTCTTCGGCCAGCCAGCCGGTGAACCCGCCAGGATCGTCCTTGTGCTTGTGCCATTCGGCCCACAGCGTCGCTGCGGCCAGGATGCCGCCGGCAATTGTCAGCGTCAGGCGCTTCTTGTTGATCGACCCGTCGGCCTTGTGGAACGAGGCGATCAGCTGATCGATGCCGCCCTTGAGGAAGGCGGGAACCTCGGCGAGCCCGAGTTCGACCCAGCTGATGACCCAGCGCGCCGAGGCTTCGACATACTCGGAGAAGGTCGCCATCTTGGCGCTGTCGCCGTGAAACGTGCGCAAGAAAGCCTGTTCGATTTTCGCCAGATTGAGGAAGCCGCTTTCATCCTCGAGAAGGCGGATTCCGGCCTCGCGAAGGTCGCGGAGCATGGTCGCCAGGCGCTCGACCGCGGTCTTTCCCTCGCCCGCAGCGCCTTCGAGTTCCTGGAGTTTGGGGATCAGGTTGGCGCCGGGGCCGGCGGTTACCCCCATCTTCTCGAACTTGAGGTTGAACGCGATCGACGCGTCCAGCCATTCCGCCACCTGCGTGCCCTGGAGGATGGTGGACCCGCCGCCGCGCAGCAACGGCCGCAGATCGCCAAGGTCGGTAATCCCCAGCTTGATGAGCGTCTCAGCGCTAATGTCGAGAGCAGCTCCGTTGGCGGCAGCATATTTGATGAGCGCTGAGTCGCCCGCTTTCTCGATGGCTTCGGCAAAGGTGCGATCGAAGATGCTTTTGGCCACGGCTCGCTGACTCTCCGGAGAGAGATGCGAAATAATCTTGAACAATTCCTCTCGAGTCATTCCGTTGATCGAGGTGATTTTCGAATTGTTCAGTACCGCTCCGATTTCTTCCAGAAAGTATACGGAATCGGTAGTGGAATAAGGCGTTATCGTGATTAGCGGGCCTTCGGCGTAGGAGACGAAATTCTCCGACGCGACGCCCCAAAAGCTTCTGTTCTTGAATGCATCGTCGAGGAGATCACTTGTGAACTCCTGCGGGTTGGCAACGACATCGGCAATAAACTTGCCGAGTGCCGTGTCGTCGACGATCGCGATCTTCTGTCCGCTCCGAGCGGCAAGGTCCTGGGCGTACTGCCAACCCCTCGTGCCGTCCGGAAACTCGCCCGAATAGAGCGCGGTCGACGTACTGCCGGGGACCTCGAGGTTCGCTTCGGTCGCATGGGTACGAATGAAGTCCGCGATTTGGTCGCGGGTGACCCTGCCGCCCTGTCCTTGATCGGCGATGAACTGAGCGAACTCAGCCTCCAGCGCCGCCAGCCGCTGCTGAACGATTTCCGCGGGAGTCGGCATTATTCGACCTCCCCGTTCTCAAGATGGAACGCGATTTCCAGTGCCGCCTGCATACCCGGGTGATCCAACAGGAAGACTCGCAGGAAGCGGCTGAATTTGTCGGCGATCGGAGATCGCTCATCGGTCACGAACGAAGTCGAGCCGTCCGGATGGAATTCCTCAATGCGCAGGACATCGACCTTGTAGGTGCCGGAATGACCATCCGCGCTCACGTCGACCACGTCCTGCGTCACCGTCGCGGTGAAAACCTTCCGGTCGTCCGACGTGTACAGCGAATAGTCCCGGGTCGGATTCTGGTAGTGCCAGAACTTGGTGACGAAATACTCGCCCGTTTCCGTGTCGACTGCACGAGCCTGTCCTTGCACATATCGGATCGGCATATCGGCACCCCCACAGCTGGCTGCGTGACTTGTTAGGTCTGAGTGTGATGAGGGCGCCCTGACTGCATCAGTGCCGGTCGCGACTGCTCGAATTCCATCCGCCATACGCGCACCTCGCCGTTCGCTGAATCGCGTCCGACCCAGCGCTACCACGTGCGGCTCCGCCGCAACGGGTCCGAGCCTACCGTTGCTTCAAGTGCCCCCTGAAGAGTCGCCAGCCTAACGTAAGATTAACATTGCGCAATAGCCGCGACGGCAAAATTTTTGCTTTCTTCTTGTCGCAACAGCGCTGCTACTTGGCCGCAACCTTGCCATCACCGAACTGTCACGAAGTTCGCGCGCGTCCCCGCGTGCGGAAGCCCGATTGACTTGCGCTTTTAAGCACTTACCAATGGAGCCAGCCGAACGATCAAGCAGGGGACAAGCAGTGGCGAAGTCGAAGAAGGCCGGCGCTCCAGAAGCCCGGCAATCCAAGTCCGGGACGAACGAGGCCGCGGTCATCGACCAACCCGAGACCAACGGTGCGGCGGCCGCGCCCGCGACTCCGGAGGGCGCGCCGACCCCTAACCCGCAACTCGACCCGGAGGTCGCCAAACGGCTCGCCGCGGTTCGCAGCCAGGTGCGCGAAAGCTTCGGCAAGATCGTCATGGCGCTGATGATGACGCCGCGCTACCGCAACCAGACGATCGGCGACCTGCAGCATTTGGTGCTCGAGCCGCTGATCCGCGACCGGGTCGCGATCGCTTATCCCGGCAACGTCCAGCAATCGTCTCTGGCCGACATGGCCGGGTTCGCGATCTGGGCCAGCGTCTCCGACGAGGTCGACGCCCGCATTCGCGAGCAGGTCGCGAACGGCGTGTTCCCGATCCGGCTCAAGCCCGAGGAATGGAATTCGGGCAAGATCAACTGGCTGTTCGACGTCGTTGCCGGCGACACCCGCGCGACGACCAACGTCATCGCCAATTTCAAGCAGGTGGTGAAGGAAGGGTCGCTTCGGCTCCATCCGCTGATCGCGCGGCTGGTCGACGAGGAAACGCTCAAGAAGATGGGCGCCGAGAAGATCGGCAACGCCCGCGCCGCCGTCACCAACTAGCCGGATCGAACCGCAAGGAGGCACCGCCGACTAGTTCGGCGGCGTTCTTGTTCAACGCTCGCGCCCGGCCTCCTGCACCGACTTGGCCAGCGGCGAGAGCAGATATTGGATGATCTGACGCGTGCCGGTCTTGATCTCCGCCTGCACCGCCATGCCCGGCCCGACCCGGTCGCACAGCGGCGACCGCTTCGGCTGACGCGGCTCGCACAGCAGGCGGATCCGCGCGGCATAGACCAGCCCGCTTGGCTCCGCCGGCTTCGACGCGGAATCATTGTTCTTGCTCGGCGTGTCAATCGAGTCGCGGCTGATGTTGTCGACGACGCCTTCGACCAAGCCGAAGTCGGTGAAGTTGAAGGCCTCGAGCTTCACTGCGACCCGTTGGCCGACCTTGACGAAGCCGATGTCCTTGTTCTGGACCATCGCCTCGACCTCGACGCTGCTCGAGCAGCGCGACGGGTCGGGCACGCCGCCGCGGGTCGAGCAGGGCACGACGACCAGCACCGGCTGCGCGGCCTGGACGACCCCACCGATGGTCGAGACGGCAAGTTGCTGAACGACTCCGTCGACAGGGCTCCGCAGTTCCTGGAGCTGGCGGCGGCGTTCGGACTTGCGCAGCTCCTCGCTCGCCAGGCCGGCCTTGTCGCTGGCCTCGGCGAGGTCGTTGGCGGCGGTCTTGCCGAAGGTCCCGCGGAGCCGCGCGACCTGGGCATCGATCTCCCCGATCGACGCGCTGGCGCGCGCGGCGTTGGCAGTCTGGACGTCGATGCTCCGCACATGCTCGTTGGCCGACTGCTCATATTCGAGCAGGTTGAGCTTCGAATAATAGCCCTTGTCGGTCAGCTCGCGCCGCGCCGCGAGTTGCTTGTCGATGAACGGCAGCGACTCGCGAAGCTTGGCGATTTCGCCGTTCGCGGCGGCGAGGTCGGCCTGCTTCTCGGCGCGCTGCTGGCGCAGACTCGCCATCTCCGCGTCATATTCGGCGACGGCATTGGCGACGAGCTGCTGCTCGGTGCGGACCACGGCCGGCGGAGTACCGGGCGGAGCGACGAACCGAGCCGGGCGGCCCTCCAGATGTGCGAGCAAGGCGTCATTGCGAGCCTGGAGGACGCGCGCGTTGGCCAAGGTCTGGGTCGATTGCGCCTCTTCCGCCGTGGCCAGCGTCGGATCGAGCTCGAGCAGCAGCTGGCCGGCGCGGACGAACTGCCCGTTGCGGACGTGAATCGCGCGCACCGTGCCGATCTCGAGCGGCTGCACGACCTTGGCGTTGCCGGCGGCGACGATCTTGCCCGACGCCACCGCGACCACATCGACCCGGCCGATGAACGCCCAGGCCAGGGCCAGGACCATGAACACGCACGTCCCGAGCAGCAGCCAGCGCAGCCCCGGGCTCGGCGGCTTCTCGATGATCTCCTGCGCGGCGGGCAGGAATTCGTGCTCGGCGCGCGGCCTGGCCTGCGCCGCGCGCTCATTCTGGTCGCGCCAGCTGAGCTTGAGCACCGACCAGTGCCGCTCCAGCGTCGCCATCCGGCTCATGCCGCCGCCCCCGTCACGCCCATCTGTTTGGCGTAGAGCTGGGCATAGCGGCCGCCCGCCTTGAGCAGGCTTTCATGATCGCCCGCCTCGGTGATCTCGCCCCCCTCGACGGTGATGATCCGGTTGCACGGGCGAACCGCCGACAGGCGGTGGGCGATGATGATCACGGTACGCCCCCTGGCGATCGCGGCGAGGTTGGTCTGAATGATCTCCTCGCTCTCGGCGTCGAGCGCGCTGGTCGCCTCGTCGAGGATCAGGATGCGCGGATCGCCGATCAGCGCCCGGGCGATGGCGAGCCGCTGCCGCTGGCCGCCCGACAGATTCGCTCCGCGCTCCTCGATGATCGTGTCATAGCCGTGGCTAAGGCTGAGGATGAATTCATGGGCTCCGGCGAGCTCGGCCGCGGCGATCACCCGTTCCATCGGCATGGTCGGATCGGCCAGCGAGATGTTCTCGCGGACCGAGCGGTTGAACAGGATGTTCTCCTGCAGCACGACGCCGACCTGGCGGCGCAGCCACGCCGGGTCGACCAGCGCGAGATCGACGCCGTCGACCTGCACCCGCCCCTGCTCGGGCACGTACAGCCGCTGGACCAGCTTGGTCAGAGTCGATTTGCCCGACCCCGACGGTCCGACGATCCCGAGCATCTCGCCCGCCATGATGTCGAGCGACACGCCGCGCAGCGCCTCGGGCGCGTCGGCGCGGTAGCGGAAGCGGACCTTGTCGAAGGTGACCCGGCCGTCGATCGGCGGCAGGCTCGCGCGATTGGGGTTATGTTCGGGTTCGGCTGCCGTATTGAGGATGTCGCCGAGCCGGTCGACGGAAATGCGCACTTGCTGGAAATCCTGCCACAGCTGCGACAGCCGCAGGATCGGCTGCGCCACCCGCCCGGCGAGCATGTTGAAGGCGACCAGCCCGCCGACCGACAGGTCGCCGTTGATCACCGCCTTGGCGCCGAAGAACAGGATCGCGACGGTGGTCAGCTTGGACACCAGCTGGATCGCATGGTTGCCCCAGGTCGCCAGCACGGTGACCCCGAACCCGGTCTTCACATAGGCCGCGAACTGCTTTTCCCAGCGGTCGCGCATCCGCGGCTCGACCGCCATCGCCTTCAACGTCCCGATCCCGGTCACTGCCTCGACCAGGAATGCCTGGTTTTCGGCGCCGCGCTTGAACTTCTCGTCGAGCCGGGCGCGCAGCGGCGGGGTGATGAACACGGAAATCGCGACGTAGATCGGGATGGTCAGCGCAACGATCAAAGTCAGCAGCGGCGAATAGAGCAGCATCACCGCGAAAAAGACGATGGTGAAGAACAGGTCGATGACCAGGGTCACTGCGTTCGACGTCAGGAACTGGCGGATGTTCTCGAGCTCGCGCACCCGGGCGACGCTGTCGCCGACGCGCCGCGCTTCGAAATAGCTCAAAGGGAGCGCGATCAGGTGGCGGAACAGGCTGGCCGAAAGCTCGGCATCGACGCGGTTGGTGGTGTGCGCGAACAGCCAGGTGCGAAGCCCAGACAGCAGCGTTTCGAAGATCAGCACCACGGCGAGGCCGAACGCCAGGACTTCGAGCGTGGTCATCGAGCGGTGCACCAGCACCTTGTCGATCACCAGCTGGAAGAACACCGGCGAGACCAGGCCGACCAGCTGCAGGAAGAAGCTGCCGATCACCACGTCGCGCAGCGGGCTGCGATATTTGACCAGGGCCGGAATGAACCAGCTGACGTCGAACTTGCGCTTGTCGCCGGCGATCCGCTCGCGCGAGGTGAGCAGCAGCACCGGGCCGGCGAAATTGGCCTGCATCTGCTCGACCGACCAGATTTCGGGGTGGTCCCCGTCGGGCCGCTGCAGCAGGTAGCGCGGCGAATCGGCATTGTCGTCGACTTTGAGCAGGATGATCGTGCCGTCGTCGGTCGTACCGAGCATGGTCGGCACCGGCAGCTTGCCGAGCTCGGCGAGCCCGACCGTCCGGGTTCGCGCGACCAGCCCCAGCTTCTTCGCGATCCGTACCAGGTCGCCGTAGGTGAAGGGCGCATCGCCGCGGCCGCGGTCGTGGACGATCTGCGCCGCTTCGGCCGGCGTGCCGAGGAACTTGGCGAGCAGGATGAAGGCCGACAGCGCGGGATCGAAACGCTGCTGCGCGGATTGCTCGGGCGCCTGGTCGCCAACCGGCGAATCGTCTGCAGTCACACAAATTCCCCCGTTCCCACCGCCGAGCAAGCCGATGGGCCCCGTTGCGCGCGCAAATCGCTGCCCGACTCAAATGACGAGTAAACGACTGAAGCGCAACCGTTTGTATTGCCCGAGATCAGGTTGAGGAGGGCAAGTAACGCGCGCCTGTCCGCTCCGAACCGGAGCAGGCAGCGAGGCCGGTGCGCAACCTTTTTGCCCGGAACCTGTTCCATGTTGTTGTTGCGTACCCGTCACGGGGTAGAATCCGGAGTGTGATCGGCGTGAATATTATCGAGCGGGCGTACCAGCTCGCCCCGGAGTCCGGCTCAGTTGAGGAAGTGAAGCGCAAGCTGATGCGCGAGGGCTATCTCAACGTCCATTCCCACCTTAGCGGCCACCAGATCCGGCACGACTTGCTGAAGCGTCTGAACCCGCAGCTGGTGACGTACCGCAAGGCGCGGGCCGGCTAGCCCGCTTCCCAGCGCTTGACCTTGCGGTCGCGCGACCAGAGCTCCATCGGCTGGCCGGTGCGCAGTTCGGACGCGAACTGGACCGCGGCCGTATCATCGTCCGCGTGGAATTCGCGACTGGTTTCGATGTGACCGCTGAACCGGTCGATGAAGTACAAGCGATACTGAACCATACGCGCCACCCCCGGCGTGACGGCATGGACGTACGAAAATCCTCAGCGCCAATCCACTAGCTTATGTTGAATCCGCGCCTTGCCGGCGGATCGGCGCCGAGCGCCCGGCCGAATGGCCGGACCTTATGACATCAATGCCAGCGCGAGCGCTCCGCCAACCACGACGACGGTGAGCCCGACGCCGACGATAGCGTTCCGCCAATTGCCGAATGTACTGTCCATTTTACGAACTCCCCTCAGCCCCACGCGGAAAGGCTATCACGACCGCGCCGGGTGTCCGAGGTGAAATGCTGACATTGCAAAGCGTTAGGAGCGGGGCCGACGCGTCGGCGTGGGTCCGCGACGGAACCGGCCGCTCCCGCCTCCCGTTGAGGCGCCGCATGGCTACCCAAGCGCGCAAGCCCAACGGCTCCCTGATCCAGCCGCCGCCCGCGGCCGAAGCCTTCTATTCCGAAGTGCTGCAGCTGATGGCGCGGTCGCGCATCCCGTTCCTCGTCTCGGGCACCTATGCGCTGGCGAGCTACACCGGGATCGACCGGCCGACCAAGGACGTCGACGTCTTCGCCAAGGCCGGCGATGCGCTCAAGCTCTTGTCCTATTTCCGCGACCATGGCTTCGCCGTCGAGACGGTCGACGAGCGCTGGCTCAACCGCATCACCCGCGACGAGCTGTTCGTCGACGTCATTACCAACATGCCGACGGTGACCACCCACGTCACTGACGACTGGTTCGTCGACGCTCCCGAAAGCGAGCTGTTCGGGGCGCGGGTCAAGCTCGTCCCGCCGACGCAGTTCATCTGGTCGAAGATCTTCGTCCAGGACCATCATCGCTACGACGGCGCCGACGTCACCCACATGATCCTGAAGTGCCACGACCGGATCGACTGGAAGATGCTGCTGTCGCACATGGAGCTCTACTGGGAAGTGCTGCTGATGGCGCTGCTCAACTTCCGTTTCATCTACCCGAGCGAACGCCACCGCGTGCCCCGCTGGTTGATGGAGGAGCTGCTCGACCGGCTGACCGCCCAGATGATGGTCAAGCCGCCGGGCAAGCGGGTCTGCCGCGGCCGGATCTTCTCCCCGCGCGACTATGGGATCGACGTCGAGCAATGGGGCTTCTCCGAAGCCGTCGGCAATCTCGAAGAGCAATATGCCGCGGACTGACAAGAAGCTCAGAGTTGCGGCGATCGGCGACCTTCATGTCATGGAGGAGAGTGTCGCGCCCTATCGCGAGCTGTTCACCGAGATCTCGAGCGCAGCCGACGTGCTGGTGCTGTGCGGCGACCTCACCAACTTCGGTAAGTCGACCGAAGCGCAAATCCTCGCCGAGGATCTCCGCGCCTGCTCGATTCCGGTGCTCGGCGTGCTCGGGAATCACGATTACGAATGCGGCCAGCCGGAGGAGGTTACGCGCATCCTGCACGAGGCCGGGATGACGGTGCTCGACGAGCAAGCGACCGAGATCGACGGCGTCGGCTTTGCCGGCGTCAAGGGGTTCATGGGCGGCTACGGGCGCGGTGAACTGGCGCCGTTCGGCGAGCCGATCGCCAAGGCGTTCGTCGACGAAGCGATGAACGAGGCGCGCAAGCTCGAGAATGCGCTGCGGACGATCCGCACCGAGCGGAGCGTCGCCGTGCTTCATTATTCGCCGACGGTCGAGACGCTGGACGGCGAGCCGGTCGAGATTTTCCAATATCTCGGGTCGCAGCGGCTGGCCGACGCGATCGATCGCTTCGACCATGTCCAGGCGGTGGTCCACGGCCATGCCCATCACGGCAAGTACGAAGGCAAGACCCCGCTGGGCAAGCCGGTCTACAATGTCGCGCAATTCGTGCTTCAGCCGCTGTTCGGCAAGCGCTACACGGTGATCGAAGTCTAGCTTGAATCAAGGGACAGTCCCTGGCCACGGACTGTCCCTCGGCGTCAATCGGCGGGCCAGCTCTCCAAGACCTCGACGAAGCGGGTCAGCCAGGCGTTGGTCTGGTGGCCGTCTACGACTCGGTGGTCGATGGTCAGCGTGACATAGGCCATCGGATGAATCAGCATCGCGTCGCGGCCGTTGACCGTGCGCACGACGACCCGCTTCTCGAGCTTGCCGACGCCGAGGATCGCGGCCTGGCCCTGGTGAAGGATGATCGGCGCGGCGAGCAGCGAGCCCGAGACTCCGTGGTTGGAAATGGTGAAGCTTCCCCCCGACACGTCGGAGCGATCGAGCTTGCCATCGCGGGCCTTGCGGGTCAGCTCGTCGAGCTTCGCACCAATCTGCTCGAGCGTCAGCGATCCGGCGTCCTTCACCACCGGCACGACCAGGCCCTTCTCGCCAAGCGCGGTGCCGACGCCGATGTCGATCGTCGGCGAGATCGCAATCTGATCGGTTTCCCAGCGGCCGTTGATCGCCGGCGCAGCGGCCATCGCGTCGGCTGCCGCCTTGACGATGTAGGCGGTGTAGCTGAGCTTCACGCCCTTCGCCGCCAGCGCTGCTTTGTGCGCCGCCACGGCGGTGAAGTCGGCCTCGAACACGGCGGTGACGTGCGGCTGCTCGGCGACTGCCCGGGCCATGTTCTCGGCAATCGTCAGCCGCATCCGGTCATGCGGCATGTCCTGCGGCGCGAAGCGGCGCGGCTGCGCGGTCGCCGGCTCGCCGACGCTGACCACGGTCGCCGAGCCGACCGCGCGGTCGACGTCCTCGCGGGTCACCCGACCGTTGCGCCCGGTGCCCTGGATGCGGGACGGGTCGATGCCGTGCTGCAGGCAGGCTCGGCGCACGGAGGGGGAAAGGCGGGTCTCATGCCCGTTCCCCGGCGAAGGCCGGGGTCCAGGAGCGCCGCTAGGCGCTTGATCCGCGGAGGTTGCAGAAGGCTTCGCCTCCTGGGCCCCGGCCTTCGCCGGGGAACCCGGGCCTGCCTCTTCCTCGGTCGAAATCCGCGCGAGCAGCGCCCCGGGCACCGCTTCGGCGTCCGTATCCAGCACGATTTCCGCCAACACCCCCGCCGCCGGCGCCGGCACCTCCTGCGTCACCTTGTCGGTCTCGAGCTCGACCAGCGGCTCGTTCTCGAACACCAGATCGCCAACCTGCCGCAGCCAGGCGCGGACGACCGCCTTGGTGCCTTCCTGCTCGTCGGGAACGCGGACGTCGATCACGTCAGAACCCCACCAGCCGCTCGATCTCGGCGCGGATCCGCTCGGCCGACGGGAGCGCCCATTCCATCAGCCTGGGATGATGCGGGCTCGGGATGTCGGGCATGGTCACCCGAGCGACCGGCGCGTCGAGGTCGAGAAACGCCTCATCGGCGACGACCGCGGCGATCTCGGCGCCGAAGCCGCCGGTACGCAGGTCTTCGTGGACGATCAGGCAGCGGCGAGTCCGGCGAACGCTGTCCAGCACCATCTCCCGGTCCCACGGCAGCAGCGTGCGCAGGTCGATGACGTCGGCGCTCACCCCGTCGGTGGCGGCTTCGCAGCGCGGGACCATCGCGCCCCAGGTGACGATGGTGATCTGATCGCCTTCGCGAGTCTTCTTCGCCCGGCCGAACGGCAGCACATAATCGTCGCCCGGCCACGGCCGCCGAGCCCAGCTGTCGTCGAGCATCGCGCGATGCTCGAAGAACAGCACCGGGTCGTTGCCGCGCAGGCTTTCGCGGAGCAGGCCGACTGCGTCCTCGGCGTTGGACGGGACCGCGACTTTCCAGCCGGGATTGTGGACGAACTCGACCTCGTTGGTCATCGAGTGCCACGGGTCGCCGCACTTGAAGAAGCCGCCGGGCACGCGCAGCACCATCGGCGCGGCGAACCGGTTGTGCGTGCGCCAGCGCATCGTCCCGCAATCGTGGATCTGCTCGCTCGCCGGCTCGGCATATTTGCGAAACTGGATCTCGGGCACCGGCATGAGGCCGGCGAGCGCCATGCCCACGGCGCGGCCGACGATGCCCTCTTCATTGAGGCTGGTGTCGAACACCCGGTCGTGCCCGAATTTCTCCTGCATCCCCAGGGTCACGGCATGGACCCCGCCCTTCGGCCCGACGTCCTCGCCGAACACGAGCAGGCGCGGGTTCGCCTCGAGCTCCTGCTCGAGCACCCGGCGAATCGCGGTGACCATGTTGATGCGCTGGCCTTCGGGGCTCGGCGCATCGGTCGACGGCGGCGGGCAATAGCCGCTGTTCCACAACCCCCCAACCTGCTGCAGCTCGCCGTCGAAGAAGACCTTGCTGGTCACCGTTTCCGGCAAAGCGACGCCGCGCGCCTCGGCTTCCGCGACCGCGGCCTGGACCTGCCACGCCACCTCCCGCTCGAGGCTCGACCATTGCTCGTCGCCGACCTGCAATTGCGCGGCATGGGCCTTGAGCCTCGGCAGCGGGTCGCGCGCCCACTCGGCAGCGATCTCCGCTTCGGACTTATAGGCCTGCGTGTCCTGCGCGCTGTGGCCCTCGAGCCGCGGCACCGTCAGGCGCAGCAGGACGGGTGAGCGCTTGGTTCGGACGTGGCTGACGGCGTCGTGAACCAGCTTTGCCGCCTCGGCCGGATCGGTGCCGTCGCCGTTGAAGATGGTCAGGCCCGCGAAGCTCGCGAGATTGGCCGCGATATCCTTGCCAGGTGTTTGATACTGCGAGGGAACCGAGATCCCGTAGCCATTGTCCTCGATATAGATCAGCAGTGGCAATTGTTGTGTCGTGGCAATTGTTAGAGCGGACCAAAATCCGCCCGTCGCGCAGCTCGCATCGCCCCCGAGCACCAGCGCGATCGCGTCGCCGGGCCCGTCGGCCAGCACCTCCTGCTTGTAGGCGATCGCCTGCGCCCAGCCCGCCGCCGGCGTATATTGCGCGCCGACCCCGCCGCACATCGGCAGCGCATGCGCTCCGCCCGGATTGGGGTAATTGAACACGACGCCGATGTCGCGCCCGTCGGAATAGCCGCCGGCGAGGCCCATGCCCGAGCCGAGCGCGTCGGCCAGCGGCACCCCGAGCGACAGCAGCAGCGGCCGCGACCGGTAATAGCCGAACACCCCGTCGCCATCCTTGAGCTGCAGCCCGAGCAGCACCTGGGCCAGGTCATGGCCGCGCGCCGAGAATTGGTAGAGGACCTTCTTGGCCGGGACGAGCTCCTGCTCCTCGATCCGGTCCAGTTCGCGGCTGGTCAGGACCAGCCTCGCGACCTCGCGCCAGTCCACGGCGGACACCTTGCCCGGGTCGCGATCGGCCATGGTCAGGCGTCCAGCGCCTCGATCACGGCGGCGATAAATCGGTCGATCTCATGGTCGCCGAGACCGACCACGTTGAAGCGCCCCGAATCCGCCATGTAGATGCCGTGATCCTCGCGCAGCTTGAGCACCTGCTCGACGCTCAGCGGAAGCATCGAGAACATGCCGAACTGTCGGCCGATGAAAGCCAGCCGCGGATCGGCCGACGCGATCCGTTGACGGACCGCGTTGATCCGGTCGCGCATGCCCTTGAGCTCGACCAGCCACCGCGCGCGCAGCGCCGGATCGTCGAGGATGATCCGCGCCGCGGCCGCGCCATGGTCGGGCGGCATCGACCACATCTCGCGCGCGCGCTGGAAGACGTGGCCCATCGCGGTCGCGGTCGCACTCGCCGATCCGGTCTTGACGAACAGGCAGCCGACGCGGTCGCGGTAGACGCTGAAATTCTTGTCGCAGCTCTGGGCGATGATCACCTCGTCGCATTGCGACAGGATCCCGCGCAGCCCGGCCGCATCCTCGTCGAGCCCCTGACCGAAGCCCTGGTAGGCGATGTCGACCAGCGGGATCAGCCCCCGCGCGTGGCAGACGTCGGTCACCTCGGCCCACTGGGTCGGGTTGAGATCGGCGCCGGTCGGGTTGTGGCAGCAGCCGTGGAGCAAGGCGACATCGCCCGGCTCGCCGCTCCCCAGGGCCTCGAGCATGTCCTCGAAGCGGATCGCGCCCTGCCCGATCTCGTAATATGGGTAATCGACCTGTTCGAGCCCGACCGCGCTGATGATCGGCGGATGGTTGGGCCAGGTCGGAGTCCCGACCAGCACGCGCGCGCCGGGATTGACGGTCGCGATCAGCTCGAAGCCGAGGCGCAGCGCGCCACAGCCGCCGGGCGTCTGAAGGCCGGCGATCCGCTCGTCCCCGGCATGCTCGCCGAGGAGGATCGGCCGAAGCAGCTCGGCGAAGCGCTTGTCGCCGGCGCTGCCGAGGTACGATTTGCTCTCTTGGGTATCGACGAGGCGCTGCTCGGCCTCCTTCATGACCTTCAGGATCGGCGTGTTGCCGACGGCGTCGCGGAACACCCCGACCCCAACGTCGATCTTGTCGGGCCGTGGGTCGGCGTTGGCGAGCGCGATCAGCTTCAAGAGCGAATCGCTCTCGACGGGCGGGAGATCGGCCAAACCTCTGGCCTTCGCGTCGGTCCGGGTCAGCATGGAAGCGCGATTAGCGCGAACTCCCGCGCGGGGACAGTCCCCGCCGGGGACTGTCCCATCGGGTCGTCACGCATCGTAGTCCACCGCAACCCCGTCGCCCAGGGGGACCGACTGACAGGTCAACACATAGCCGTCGGCGACCTCTTCGTCGGTGAGCCCGTAGCGCGCGGCCATCTCGACCTTGCCCTTGGTGACCTTGGCCCGGCAGGTCGCGCACACGCCCGCCTTGCACGCGAACGGCGCCGGGAGCCCGGACGCGCGCGCGCTGTCGAGGATGTTACCGGCGGTGAACGGCACCTTGCGCGTCCTCCCGTCGAGGGTGACGGCGACGGTCACGCCTTCCGCCTTGGTCTGCAGCTCGGCAATCTCGCGCGTGACGTCCCCCGGCGGGCGGTCGGCGGTGAAGCGCTCGATGTGGATCCGGTCCTTGGCGACGTTGCGGTCGAGCAGCGCGCCTTCGGCCGCGTCCATCATCGGGCCGGGGCCGCAGATGAACCAGCCGTCGACCTCGGCCGCGTCGGGCACCAGCGCCGGGATCGCCTCCTCGAGCCGGACCCGATCGAGCATGCCGTTGAACAGCTCGATGTCCTGCTCCTCGGCGTCGAGGAAATGGCAGATTTCGAACCGGCCGAGATATTTGTCCTTCAGGTTGGCGAGCGCTTCCAGGAAGATCACCGAGCTGCTGTCACGGTTGCCGTAAAGCAGGGTGAAACGGCTGTTCGGCTCCTCCCGGAGCACGGTCCGGATCAGCGAGATCACCGGAGTGATTCCCGACCCGCCGGCGATCCCGACCAGGTGACGCCGGGCGCCCGGATCGAACTCGGTCGTGAAGCTGCCGTGCGGCACCATCACGTCGATCGTGTCGCCGGCCTTCAGATGATCCCCGACCCAGTTGGAGAAGATCCCGCCGCCGATCCGCTTGACCGTGACCATCCAGTCGCCGTCGGCGGGAGCGGTGCACAGCGAATAATTGCGCCGCACTTCGGCCCCGTCGATGGTCGCGCGCAGAGTCAGATGCTGCCCCGCCCGGAAGGCGAACGCCTCGCGCAGCTCGGGCGGAATCTCGAAGCGGATCGAGTTCGCCTCGCTCGTCTCGGGAACGATCCCGGCGACGCGCAGCGCGTGGAAGTGAACGCTCATCCTACCAGGTCGCGTCGGGATAGGTGCGCGGCAGGAACTGCATCGCCGCGAGCAAATGGCCGAGATGCTCGCTGTGGTGGCCCCGGCGGCCGCCGAGGATCGGCCGCTGGTCGGCCGGGCAAGCCAGCTTCGCCTCGGCCAGCACAGCCTCGATCGCGGCGCGATAGTCGACCTCGAAGCCGCGCGGGTCGATCGCCAACCCGGGGCTGATCGACAGCTCCAGCGTCTCGTCCACCTCGAACAGCTCGGGCACGAACCGCCAGGTCCAGTCGAGCCCCTCGGCCATGCGCCGAGCGCTTTCTTCGGTGCCGTCGCCGAGGCGGATCGTCCATTCGGCTGCGAGCTCGCGGTGATAGGTGACCTCCTTGACCGCCTTGGTCGCAAACTCGCGGAGGAACTGGTCGCTGGACTGGGTCAGCCGCTGGAGCAGCATGTGCTGCCACGTGGTGTAGAGCAGGTGCCGAGCGATCGTCTGGGCGAAGTCGCCGTTGGGCTGCTCGACCAACAGGCAATTCCTGAAGTCGAGCACGTCGCGGTGGAAGGCGAGCTTGTCGCCGTCGCCCGCTTCATTGAGCAGCAGCGTCGCCTGCCCGACCAGGTCGAGTGCGAGGTTGGCGAGGCTGATGTCGACCTCGAGCACGGGCCCATGCCCGCACCACTCGGACAGGCGCTGCCCGAGGATGAGCGCGTCGTCGCCGAGGCGGAGGAGATAGTCGGTGCGCGGGTCCATCAGCCCCTCCCCGGCACGGGGAGGTGGCAGCGCGGAGCGCTGACGGAGGGGGGTCGGAGACCTGCACCATCCCCCCTCCACCACTTCGTGGTCCCCCTCCCCGTTCCGGGGAGGATCATATGTGCTTCACCTCGTCGGGGATCTCGTAGAAGGTCGGGTGGCGGTAGATCTTGCTCTCCGCCGGCTCGAACAGCTCGCCCGCTTCGTCAGGGTCGCTAGCGACGATCTCGGCCGACCGCACGACCCACAGGCTCACTCCTTCGAGGCGCCGCGTGTAGGTGTCGCGCGCATGACGGAGCGCGAGCTCCGCGTCAGGAGCATGAACGCTGCCAACGTGGCGATGCGCCAGGCCGCCCTTGCTGCGGACGAAGACCTCCCAGAGCGGCCAGTCACTGCTCACGCCGCCTTCCTCGTCCTGCGCTTCGCCTCATGTGCGACCGCGGCCTCGCGCACCCAGGCGCCGTTGTCCCAAGCCTCGCGCCGGGCCTTCATGCGTTCCTTGGCGACCGGGCCCTCGCCGCGCACGACGGCGTAAAATTCTTCCCAGTCGATCTCGCCGAAGTCGTGACCGCCCTTCTCCTGGTTCCACTTGAGCGCCGGGTCGGGGACGGTCAGCCCGAGGAAGTCGGCCTGCGGCACGGTGATGTCGACGAACTTCTGGCGCAGCTCGTCATTGGTCTCGCGCTTGATCCGCCAACGCATCGACTGCGCGGTATTGGGCGAATTGTCGTCGGGCGGGCCGAACATCATCAGGCTCGGCCACCACCAGCGGTCGAGCGCATCTTGCGCCATGCGCTTCTGCTCGGCCGTGCCGTTGGCAAGCGCGATCATGATCTCATAGCCCTGGCGCTGGTGGAAACTTTCCTCCTTGCACACGCGGACCATTGCCCGGGCGTAGGGCCCGTAGGACGTCCGCTGCAGCGGCACCTGGTTCATGATCGCCGCGCCGTCGACCAGCCAGCCGATCGCGCCGATGTCGGCCCACGTCAGGGTCGGGTAATTGAAGATGGTCGAATATTTGGCTTTGCCCGAGTGCAGCGCCTCGATCATTTGCTCGCGGCTCGTCCCGAGCGTCTCGGCCGCGCAATACAGATAGAGCCCGTGGCCGGCCTCGTCCTGGACCTTGGCGAGCAGGATCGCCTTGCGCCGCAGCGACGGCGCCCGGGTGATCCAATTGCCCTCGGGCAGCATGCCGACGATCTCGCTGTGGGCATGCTGGCTGATCTGCCGGGTCAGCGTCCGGCGGTAGGCCTCCGGCATCCAGTCCTTGGGCTCGATGAACTCGTCCGCCGCGACCCGCGCTTCGAACGCCTCGAGCAGCGCGGGGTCCTCAAGCGTCTCGATCTTCGCCGTCTTCTGAAGTTCGGTCGTGTACATGGCGTGCGATGTAGCCTCTGGGACCGTAACGTTCAAACCTCGACCACCGCTCCCCCGAGGGTCCGCGAATAGCCGGTGAATTCGGCGATCGGACGGCCGTCCGCGGTGCGGACGGCTACGCGGGTGACCCCGCTGCGGCCGGCCGCCGCGGCCGCTGTCGCCTCGGCCACCAGCACATCGCCTTCGTTCGCGCTGCCGAGGAAGACGATCGAGGCCTGGGCCGCGACCGTCTTCTCGTTGCCGCCGTTGCAGACGTAGGCGAAGGCCGTGTCGGCGAGCGCGAACACCATCCCGCCGTGGACGATGCAATGGCCGTTCAGCATGTCGGCGCGGACGGTCATCGACAGACGCGCATAGCCGGCGCGGGCTTCCTCGATCCGGATGCCCCAGGCGGGCCCGGTGCCCTCCGCGGCGAGCATGCCATGCGCCACGCGCGCTGCGAGTTCGTCTGCATCCATGCGCTCGCTTCTGTCATGCTGAACTTGTTTCAGCATCCATTTTGTTCGTAGGGCGGAATGGGTCTCGAAAATGGACCCTGAAACGAGTTCAGGGTGACGGATTAGCCGAATGTCCTACGAAACCATCCAGTTCGAGCCCGGCCCGATCGCGCGGATCACGCTCAATCGCCCGGATCGGCTCAACAGCTTCACCGCCCGGATGCACGAGGAGCTGCGCGACGCGCTCGCCAGCCTCGGCGAAGCGCGGGTGCTGGTGCTGGCCGGCGCCGGCCGCGGCTTTTGTGCCGGGCAGGATCTCAACGACCGAGCGGTCGCGCCCGGCGAAGCGGTCGACCTCGGCGAGACCGTCGAGCAATGCTGGAACCCGCTGATCCGCACGCTGACCTCGCTCCCCCAGCCGGTGATCGCGAGCGTCAACGGAGTCGCCGCCGGGGCCGGCGCCAATATCGCGCTCGCCTGCGACATCGTCGTCGCCGCGAGGTCGGCCAAGTTCATCCAGAGCTTCTCGGCAATCGGGCTGATCCCGGACAGCGGCGGCACCTGGGCGCTGCCGCGGGTCGTCGGCCAGGCCCGCGCGCTCGGCCTCGCGCTGACTGGCGAGCCGCTGCCGGCGGAGAAAGCGGAGGCCTGGGGCATGATCTGGAAAGCGGTCGAGGACGACGCGCTCGACGCTGAGGTCGCGGCCATCGCCACCAAGCTCGCCGCCCTGCCCCCGCTCGGCCTCGCCGCGATCAAGCAGATGATCCGCTCGAGCTGGGCCCATACGCTCGACCAGGAGCTCGACCTCCAGCGGGATGCGATGCAGCGCTTGGGCTTCACCGCCGATTATCGCGAAGGCGTCGCCGCCTTCCTCGAGAAGCGCACGCCGAACTTCACCGGCCGCTGATCCTGCAACCCTCCACCGATCTGGCCGTTACGTACCCCGAACAACAACAAGAATGGAGGCACGCGTGCTCGGCACCATCCTCATCATCCTGCTCATCCTGTTCCTGATCGGCGCCCTGCCGCGGTGGGGCTACAGCAGCGGCTGGGGCTACGGCCCGTCGGGGATCCTCGGCGTCATCCTGGTGATCGTCGTGATCCTGCTGCTGCTCGGCAAGATCTAAGCTCCGGCCTTCACTGCGAAGCTCCACGCCGCGGACGCGAGCATCGGTACGCGCTCGGCCATTTCGGCCGCCTTTGTGCTGCTCGCCGTCCCGTCGATCACGCGCTTCTTGATGCCCTGGACGATCCCGGTCAGGCGGAACAGATTGTAGGCAAAATACCAGTCGAGCTGGTCGGCGACGGGCACGCCCGAGCGCGCCGAATATCGCTCTGCAATCTCGTCCAGCGCCGGGATGCCGAGCGCGGCGGGATCGAGGCCGGCAAGGCCTGCGCCGCCGTCCGCGGGCATCATCCACTGCATCGCGAGATAGGAGAAATCGGCGAGCGGATCGCCCAGCGTCGCCAGCTCCCAGTCGAGCACCGCGGTCAGGGTCCCATCGCCGTCGTACATCACATTGTCGATGCGATAGTCGCCATGGACGATCGAGGTGCGAGACTGGTGCGGGAGGCTCTCGGGCAGGAAGGCGATCAGCCGCTCGACCTCCGGAATATAGTCGGTCTGGGAATCGCGATATTGCCGCGTCCAGCGCGCCACCTGCCGCTCGAAATAATTGCCGGTCTTGCCGAAATCGCCGAGCTCCGCCGCCTCGGGGTCGATGACGTGCAGATCGGCGAGCGTGTCGACCAGCTGCTGGTACATATGCCGCCGGGTCGCCGGGTCGAACTCGGGCAGCGCGCCGTCGGTGTAGACGCGACCCTTGGCGAACTCCATGACGTAGAAGATCGCACCGATGACCCCGGGATCGTCGCAGAGGGCGAACGGGCGCGGCACCGGGAAATCGAGCGGGTGAAGCGCCGCGATCAGCCGATACTCGCGATCGACGGCATGGGCCGACGGCAGCAGCTGCCCGAACGGCTTGCGCCGAAGCACGTAGTCGCCCGATGCCGCCACCAGCCGGTAGGTCGGGTTCGACTGGCCCCAGGAGAATTTGGTCAGTTCGAAGGGCCCGAGGAAACCTTCGACATTGCCTTCGAGCCAGTGGCCGAGCGCCGCCTCGTCGATCGCCTGCTCGCTCACCGGTGCTTCTTATACTCCAGCCGGGCGATGGCGCGGCGGTGGACCTCGTCCGGCCCGTCCGCCAGGCGGAGCGTGCGGATCGAGGCGTAGGTCCGCGCAAGGCCCGCGTCCTCCGACACGCCGGCGGCGCCGAACGCCTGGATCGCGTCGTCGATGATCTTCAGCGCCATGATCGGGGCGGCGACCTTGATCATCGCGATCTCGCCCTGCGCCGCCTTGTTGCCGGCGCGGTCCATCATGTCCGCCGCCTTGAGGCACAAGAGCCGGGTCATCTCGATGTCGATCCGGGCGTTGGCGACGCGTTCTTCCCACACCCCCTGCTCGGCGATGGTCTTGCCGAACGCGGTGCGCGACATCAGCCGCTCGACCATCGCGTCGAGCGCCTCTTCCGCCGCGCCAATGG
>DASRAY010000007.1:0-2358 GCA_035637935.1 Sphingomicrobium sp. | reverse complement strand
CCAGCATATCCAGATCCTGGCGACGTGGAGCTTCCTGCTGTTCGGGGTGACGATGATCCTGTTCGGCGTCGTGCGCGCCAACGGCGCGGTGATCGGCCCACTGATCATCCTCACCATCGGGCTGTACCCGGTGCGGCTCGGCTTCGCGCTCGGCGCCTACCGCTGGCTCGGCGCAAACGCCTTGTGGCTCAGCTTCCCGGTCAGCTCCCTCGCCAACATGGCGATGGCGATCGGCTTCTACCTCCACGGCGGCTGGAAGGCGCAGCGGATGATGCCGCCGCTGACCCCCGACGAGGCGATCGAGGAAGCCGAAGCGGGTATGGAGCAGACCGCGCGCCTCAACCCCAGCGGCTGAGTCGGCTAGAGCGTCGTGTCGGCCAGGTTCGACTTGTACCTGGTGTTGGTCTGGCGGTCGTTGATCTCGATGTAGACGTAGCTCGGCGGGATGATCCCCTCCTCGAGCGCGAACCACAGCTTGCCGAGGTTGGCCGGATCGCCCAGCGCGCAGAAGCCGTACAGGCGCTTGCCGCTCTGGTCGTAGAAGTCGACCCGGCTGCGCGAGGCATTCGCGTTTAGCCCGCACGGCGGGAGGCTCGGGGCGGCGGCAAACATCGCAGCCGGATAGGCGCCCTTGTTCAGCACGTCGTATCGGTAGCGGATGAACGCCTTGCCGCCCGTCGTGTAATATTCGGTGCCGGTCAGGTAGAGGATGGGGTTGGGAAACGGTTGCGCCGGCCCGATCGTCGGGATGGCTGCGACCGCAAGCGCCAAAATCGCCCACCGCAGTCTGAGTCTTTGCCGGATGTTCATCTGCGGTCCTCCCCGAAGAAGCGACACGATCCGGCCGGCCGAGGATGCCATTTGGCCTCCCGCGGCGCAAGATAAGGTGCTTTGCAGGGTCGCCGCCGGGCCGTTAGTAGCGCCGCAATGAGTAGTTTCCCCAACCTGCGCATGCGCCGCGGCCGGATCGCGCCGTGGATGCGCGACATGCTCGCCGAGCACCGGCTCCACCCGAGCGACTTCATCTGGCCCTTGTTCGTCTGCGAGGGCGAAAATTGCGAGGAGCCGATCGGCTCGCTGCCCGGCGTTTCACGGTGGAGCGTCGACAAGCTGCCGGGCCGCGTCCGCCTCGCCGCCGAACTCGGCATCCCGTGCGTCGCCTTGTTTCCCAACACGCCGAGCGACCTGCGCACCGAGGATGCGCGCGAGGCGCTCAACCCCGACAACCTCATCTGCCGGGCGATCAAGGCGATCAAGGACGCGGTGCCCGAGGTCGGAGTGCTGACCGACGTCGCGCTCGATCCCTACACCGCGCATGGCCATGACGGGCTGGTCGACGACGCCGGCTACGTTCTCAATGACGACACCGTCGCGATCCTCGCGCAGCAGGCCCTGGTCCAGGCCGCGGCCGGGGCCGACATCGTCGCGCCGTCCGACATGATGGACGGCCGGGTCGCGGCAATCCGCCAGGCGCTCGAGGAATCGGGCCACCAGAATGTCGCGATCATGGCCTATGCCGCCAAATATGCCTCGGCCTTCTACGGCCCGTTCCGCGAGGCCGTGGGCTCGCTGGGCCGATTGAAAGGCGACAAGCGCGGCTACCAGATGGACCCCGCCAACATCGAGGAGGCGTTGCGCGAGGTCGAGCTCGACCTGGCGGAAGGCGCCGACATGGTGATGGTCAAGCCCGGACTGCCCTATCTCGACGTCGTCGCCCGGGTCCGGGAGGTATTCGGCGTGCCGACCTTCGCCTACCAGGTGAGCGGGGAATATGCGATGATCGAGGCGGCCGCGGCGGCCGGCGCCGGCGACCGCGACGCCCTGATCCTCGAGACACTGCTCGGCTTCAAGCGCGCCGGGGCGACCGGGGTGCTCACTTACCACGCGGTCGATGCCGCGCGCCTGATCGCCGGATGATCGACCAGCTGCGGGCCGAGATCGAGGCGCTGCGCGCCAAGGCGCGCCCGCTCGAACCCGATACCGACGAACGCCGCGCGCTCGGCGGGCAGACGCTCGACCATGCGCTCGCGTTCCTCGACCGGGTCGAGGACGCGCCGAGCCTGCGCCCGGCGTCCGAGGTCTTCACCGAGCGGCTCGACCCGGAATTCACGGACTCGGGGAGGCCGCCCGGATCGGTGCTCGACTACCTCGGCGCCTGCATCGAGCAGCCGGGCATCGCGACCACTTCGCCGCGCTTCATGGGCTATATTCCCGGCGGCGGGCTGTTCTTCTCGGCGCTCGGCGACATGCTCGCCGCCGCCTCGAACAAATATTCCGGGTTCGCGCCGGCTGCGCCGGGCGCGGTGCGGATCGAAAATGCCTGCACCCAGTGGCTTGCCCAGGTCATCGGCTATCCGG
>DASRAY010000006.1:0-39655 GCA_035637935.1 Sphingomicrobium sp. | reverse complement strand
CGGCAGGCGGCGACGTGGCCGATCTGTCCGAGCCCGATCAGCACTCGGACCGTCGGCACCGCGGCGAGCCCGGCCTCGAGATAATTGCGGCAGTTGCGGATTTCGCTCGGCTCGGGCTTGTTCTGCGGCGGCAGGCATTTGACGGAGTTGAGGATGATCACCCCCTTGAGCTGCAGCCCATCGTGCGGGTCGGCGCGATACTCGCCCGTCGCCAGCCCGAACTTCAGCAAGGTCGCGAACAGCAGATCGCCCGCATAATCGCCGGTAAACGGCCGGCCGGTGCGGTTGGCGCCGTGCTTGCCGGGCGCGAGGCCGACGATGGCCAGCCACGCCTCGCGGTCGCCGAACGCCGGTACCGGCGCGTTCCACCAGTCCGGGTGCTCAGCCCGAAGCTCGCGCCGGAACGCGACCAGCCGTGGGCACAACGGGCAATCGCGTGGAGCCTCGGCCTCGGGGATCGGCGACAAATCGGCGGGTTGGGCCATGAACCCCTGTATCCTCCCCTCGATTTCGAGGGGAGGGGGACCAGCGAAGCTGGTGGAGGGGCCTTCTTAAGCGGCCGAAGACCCCTCCACCGCCTGCGGCGGTCCCCCTCCCCTGCAAATGCAGGGGAGGATAAGGAAAGGCCGTGCCCCACCTCTACGCCATCGCGATCGGGTCGAACCGCCCGCACGGCCGCCACGGCCGCCCCGCGGGCGTGGTTGAAGCCGCCATCGCGCGGCTCGACCGGGACTTCGGCCTGTTCGACGCCTCGCCGATCGTGCTCAATTCCGCCCATGGCGGCGCCGGCCGCGACTTCGCCAATGCCGTGGCGCTGGTCGAAAGCGCGGTGGAGCCGCCCGAGATGCTGCGGCGGCTGAAGGCGCTCGAGCGCGAGTTCGGCCGCCGCGGCGGCAAGCGCTGGGGCCCACGCGTGCTCGATCTCGACGTCGCGCTGTGGAGCGGCGGCAAATGGCGCTCGCGGCGGCTGACTATTCCCCATTCCCAGTTCGGCAAGCGCAGCTTCGTTCTCCAGCCGCTCGCCGCGATCGCCCCGAGCTGGCGAGTTGCAGGGCGCCTGACCGCGCGCCATCTCGCCCACCGCCTTGCCCGCCGCGTCCCGCGCGGCTAACCGGCGCTCGCGCCAATCTTGTGGGGCCCTTAGCTCAGTCGGTAGAGCAACTGACTTTTAATCAGTAGGTCGCTGGTTCGAATCCAGCAGGGCTCACCAGCCTTCGCCCCGTCGGGCTATGGCTGGCCAGCCAGCGCCACAGAAGCGAGGCCAAGCAGTGTCCAGTGTCGCGTTACAGCAAGGCTCGCCCAGCCCCGCCCCGATGGCGCAAACCATGATGCAGCGCGAGACGCGCGTGACCTGCGGCGAGGTTCCGAAAGCCCTGTCCGGCGAGCCCATCGGCGAAACCAGCTGGCAGCTACAGGGCGACCGCTTCCTCCTGCGCGGCGAGGGGCATCATTATTTCCATTACCGGAAGGGCCACGGCATCACGGTCGAGCGCGGCCCCGACGCCGACCTCAGCGAGGAATCCCTGTGGCTCAATGGCAGCGTCTATTCGGCGATCGCCAGCCTCAACGGCCTCGTCCCGATCCACGCCTCGGCGGTTGCGCACGGAGGTCGGGTGTTCGCGTTCAGCGCCCCGGCTGCCGGAGGAAAGTCGACCCTTGCCGCGGCGCTCGCCGGTTACGCCCTGCCGCTGTTTTGCGACGACACGTTGGTCCTCGACTTGTCCAACCCGGACCAGGTGATCTGCCTGCCCGGCCACAAGCGGCTGAAGCTCAGGCCGGACGCGATCGAGCTGACCGGAGCGACGCCCGAGGAGCCGGTCTCGAAGACGGTCGACAAATATTATGCGAGCCCGGCGGCCGGCGATGTCGGCGTCGCGCTGCCGATCGCCGAGCTGATCTTCCTCGAGGAAGGGCCGAATCTGGAGATCGAGCCGATCAACGGCGCTCAGCGCATGGTGCGCTTGCGGGGCGACCACCCGGCGGCCGATTTATTTGCCGCGGCCCAGCACTTCGATCGCGCCGCGCACTTTGCCCATCTCCACCGCCTCGCAAGCCAGATCAAGATGGCGCGGCTCGAGCGACCGCGGGAACGGTCGCGCTTCAAGGAATCGGTTGCGCTTGCAGCCCAGTACGTCGTCAATGGCGGACAGCGATGAACGCCCTCGTCAAGCGCAACGACCGGTTCACGGAAGCGGATATCGACGACGAGATCGTCGTCATGCGGCTCGACAATGGCGAGTTCTTCTCTTTGTCGGGGACCAGCGCCGAGATCTGGCGTCTGATCGACGGCAGCCGTGACCGGCGCGCCCTGGTCGCCGCGCTCACTGCCGACTACGACGCCGAGGAAAGCGAGATCGCGGCCGACGTCGACGCGTTGCTGGTCCAGCTGAGGGACACGGGGCTGCTTGCCGACGATTGATCGATGGCGCGGGCGATTGGGCACGGGCGAGGCCCTGACGCTGCTGTCCTGGGCGCGGCTGTTGATCGCGTTCGCCCGGTTCGACCGCTGGCGTGCCACGCTCGGCCTGGATGGCCCGGTCCGGATGGCCGATGCGCGTTATTGTGCGGCGCTCGTCGAGTGGGCGGCGACTCGCCAGCCCCTCGAATTCAAATGCCTGCCGCGGGCGATGGCGCTCAGCTGGATGCTGCGCCGAAGGCGACTGGGCCACACGGTGGTGATTGCCGTCCGCCCGGCGGGAGCGCGCGGCTCGCGCGACGACCTCCACGCCTGGGTTGAGGTCGGCGGCGAGACCATCATCGGCGATCTTCCCGGACCATGGGTCGAAACGCTGCGGCTGGGCGGTTGAGCGGCCCACCGGCATTCGCCAATTGTCGGCCGCCCCTTGCAACTCTTGTTGTAGTTGAGCATTAAGAGCCGGACTGACGCACCCGTGCGTGCCGCCAGCCGCGTTGAGGAGCTCGGCATGAAGAATGACAGCATCAAGCCCAAAGCGTGGACCAAGCCGGAGCTGAAGCGCCTCGGCCGGATCGAGGATGTTGCGGGCTCGCAGACTCCGCTTACCCAGGCGGTCAATACGAAGAGCTAATCGGCGGCGGGGCAATCAAAGCCAGGCACGCATGCCCCCGAATTCAGCACCGTTGACCTCTTAAGCCGCAATGCTGGCCGTCGCCTGGCCATGGGCCGATCCCGCACGCGATCAAAATTCCAGGCTTTGCGAGCGGCTGGGCGCCTCGCTTTGCTCCGGCATCGGCGGCCACGCGGGCGCGGCTGAGGCCGGCGGCCTCCACGCCGCCTACCGACCGCTGCGATCGACCCCAGCCCTCAGCCGGGCATGGCGCCCGGCGATCCTGCCGAGCGGCCGGGTAGCGGTCTTCCACGGCTATTTCGACAACGCCGCCGCGATCGCCGCCGAGCTCGGGGTGCCCGCCGAAAATCCCGGTCAGCTCTACGGCCTCGCGGTCGAGCGGTGGGGCGACGAGGCGGAGCGCCGCATCATCGGCGAATATTGCGCGGTGATCGCCGACCCCGAGCGGTTCCGCCTGCGCTTGTCTCGGAGCCCGCTGCGCGCGCCTCCCCTGTTCTATGCCCACAATGAGCAGCTCGCCGCGGCTGCGTCCGTGCCGCGCGCGCTGTTCGCCGCGGGGATCGAACGGCGACTCAACGAGGCCCGGGTCGCGGACAGCGCGATGATCAATTTCAGCGACCAGGAATCGAGCTGGTTCGAGAACATCCGCCGGGTGCCGTTGGGCTCGGCCGTGGAGATCGAGCGGGGCAGACCGCCCGTCGTGCGCAAATGCTACGACCTGTTCGACTGCCCCGACGTGCGCCTGGCCGGCGATGCCGAATATATCGCCCGCGCAAGCGAGCTGCTCAACGAAGGAATCCGGGCGTGCATCGCCGGGTTCCGCAAACCCGGAGCGACCCTGTCCGGCGGGCTCGACTCGCCGCAGGTCGCCGTCCGCACGCTGGCTGCGCTGCCGGGCGGCCAGCGGCTGCCGACCTTCACCTTCCATCCCGAGCCCGACTACGACGGCCGGGTCCAGATCGGCATGGTCGGCAACGAGCGTCCGTTCGTCGAAGCCTTCGCCGCCATGCATCCCGGGCTCGAGCCGTACTTCACCGCCAACGAAGGCTATGAGCATGACCATCGCTGGAACGAATTCTTCCATCTGATGGGCGGCGCGCCTTCCGGGCTGTGCAACATGTACGTCTTCCACGGCCTGTTGTCGGGCGCGTCGAACGTCGGCTGCGACCTGCTGCTGCTCGCCGAATGGGGCAATTACACCTTCAGCGACAAGGGCGACTGGGGGTTCGTCGAATATCTACTGAAGGGCCGCTGGCGCCAATTGTGGATGGCGCTGGCCCGCCTGAAGCACGACGGGCGGCCGTTCTTCTCGCGCTTCCTCGCGCGCTCCGTGCTCGCCCTGATGCCCGAACCGGTGTGGCGGCTGGTCCGCCGGATCGCCAAGCCGAGGAACCGCGCGCTGATCGAGCTTATGCAACCGCTGACCCGCGACTATCGCATCGCGTCCGGGGCCGAGCGCCGGCTCCGGGCCTCCGGACTGACCATCGAACGGTACCAGCCCTGGAACCGTCGGCACGCCCAGCGCCTGCTGTTCCAAAACGGCGACGGCGAGGGGGCCGAAATTTATCAGGCCTTCGAGCAGATGTACGGGGTCGCGCTGCGCGATCCCCTGGCCTACCGGCCCTTCGTCGAATTTTGCTTCGGGCTGCCGGTGGAGATGTTCCTGCGCGACGGGCAGATGCGCTGGCTGGCCAAGCAAATGGCCAAGGGCATCATGCCCGAGGAGCAGCGCGAGAACCGGCTCAACGGCCGCTGGGACGCCGATTGGTACCTGCGGATCGGGCGCCGGCGGCAGGACTATATCGCGGAACTGGATCGCCTAGCCGGCGACGACAGGATTGCGGCCGCCATCGACCTGCCGCGATTGCGCGCCGCGCTCGAGGAGTGGCCCGAACAGACCGAGACCGACCAGCAGAAATTCTTCACCCGCGAGTTCGCCGTCCCCCGCGGGCTGCTGGCGGCGCGGTTCATCAATTATGTCGAAGGCCGCAACGCGCCTTGAGCCGGTCCGTGGCCGGCGCTGAATTCGCACTGCTGCTGGACTGCTGCCGAGCGAACTTCGCCGGGCACCCGGACGAGCGGCTGGTGGCGCCCGCCGGACTCGATTGGCCCCGCTTCGTCAGGCTCGCCCGATTCCACCGGGTCGACGGCCTCGCCTGGAATGCGCTCGCTCACGGCACGGTCTCGCCGGACGCGGCCGAGGCCCTGTCGGGGGAGGCGCGGTCGATCGCCGCTACCAATCTGGCAATCGCTCGCGAATGCGCCGGGCTGGCCGAAGCCTTCGCCCGAGCGGACATCCCGCTGCTCTTCCTCAAGGGCCTCAGCGTCGCCGCGCTCGCCTATCGCGCGCCAATGCTGAAGGCGGGATGGGACATCGATCTCCTCGTCGACGAAGCGGCGGTTGCGGCCGCCGCTGCGGAACTGGCCGCGCGCGGTTATCGGCGGACAATTCCGGGGCCCGGCGTCGACCTCGCGCGATGGCACGCCAGGCGCAAGGAATCGGTGTGGAGCAGGCCCGAGAAGCGGCTCCATGTCGAGCTGCACACGCGGCTCGCCGACAATGGCCGGCTGATCCCGGCGATCGGGATCGATTCTCCGCGCCGCAAGGTCGAGATCGCTGCGGGCCTCGCCCTGCCGACCCTCGCGGCGGACGAGCTGTTCGCCTATTTGTGCGTCCACGGCGCCTCGAGCCTGTGGTTCCGCCTGAAGTGGATCAGCGATCTGGCGGGGCTGATCGATGGCCTGTCCGCGCCCGAGCTCGATCAGCTCTACGCGCGATCGCAGGAGCTCGGCGCCGGCCGCGCCGCGGGCCAGGCGCTGCTGCTCGCGGACCGGCTGTTCGGCTCGCTCGGCGACTCGCCGTTGAAGAATCGGCTGATGACCGACCTCATGGTGCGCCGACTCGCGCAGGCAGCCTTCCGCCAGGTCGCAGGCCGGGCCGAGCCGCGGGAGCCGACCGCGACCCCGCTGGGGACCTGGCGCATCCATTGGACCCAGCTCTTGCTGCTTCCGGGCGCCGGCTTCGCGCTTGGCGAAGCGGGCCGCCAGCTGCGCGACGCGATCCCCTAACCCAGCACGACGTGCCGCGTCGGCCGCAGCTCGGACTGGTCCGGCGCTGCCGGCTGGCGCTGGCGGGCGAGCAGCGCCAGGCTCAGCGCAAAGCAGGCGCCGATCGCCGCGGTGCGCAGCGGGAAATCGACCAGGCTGTGGACGAGGATCGCGGCGGTGGCGATCGCTGCCGCCTGGGCATAGGGGTCGGCATCGCTCCGGCGCCACGCCCGCCACGCCGCTTTGCCCCACCAGGCGAGGAACAGGACCAGGATCAGCAAACCGGGCACGCCGGTCTCGAGCGCGAGCTCGAGATAGTCGTTATGCGCGTGATTGACGTAGGTCGTAGGGTCGATCCGGTCGTGGTCCTCGTAGACCGCGTAGACTTCCTGGAACGAGCCAAGGCCCGAGCCGAGCGGCAGGAACGCGCGCACGGCCTTGGCCGAGGTGGCGGTGATCTCGGCCCGCGACTGGACCGACGTCTCGGCGTTGGCGCGCAGCGAGGCCGAGCTGCTGAGCGGGGTCGTCGCGAGCCAGCCGACGGAACCGATGAGCACGATTCCGGCGGCAGGAGCGATCCAGCCGAAGGCGCGGCTGCGGCCGGGAAGGACGATCAGCGCGCTGGCCAGGAGCACCGGTGCCGCCAGCCCATAACCGGCGAGGGAGCCGTTGAGGGCGAGGCCGACGGCAACCACCACCGCGCCTCCGGCAACGAGGGCGAGGATGGCCGAGTAGCGCTGGGCGTTGCGCCCGCGGCCGCGCGCCGAGGCGAGGACGGCGGCGAGAAACGGCAGCGAAATGACGAGCAGGGTCGCCATGTGGTTCGCGTTGGCGAAAAAGCCGGTGGCGACCCCGTAATTGGTCTCGGGGTAGAAGTACCAGGGTGAGCCGGCCGGGTCGGGGCTGCTCACTTGCAGCGCGCCGATCATGATCCCGCCGAACGTCGCGGCCAGCACCGCCACGACGAGCAGCACCGGGCGCGGCGCGAGGCGCCAGCACCCGACCAGCACGGCCAGGGCCGGGATCAGCGACAAAAGCGATGCCAGGCCCCCGTAGGGGGTGAGGGATAGTGGGAGCGCGGGCGGCGGGATTCCGAGGATTCGATAGCCGTCGGCGATCGGCTGCCGCGCGCCGAGGCCCTGCCATACGCTGGCCGGTAGGGGCACGAGCTGCATCGCGACGATGCCGAGCGCGATGATCGCAAGCCACAGCAGCTGCCGCTGGTCCGGGGCGAGCGGCTCCTCGGCGCGCCGCGCCGCGGCCCACACGATCAGCCCGAGGCCGAGCAGCTGCAGCACCATGTTGGCCCAGATCCCCTGCCCGCTCCCACCGAGCGTCAGGCACAGCAGCACGTAGGCCGGCACGGCAAGGCTGCCGAGACGCCTACCCATTGCCGGGGACCCGAACCAGGCTCAAGCCGGAGACCGTCACGTCGGCCTGCTGCGGAAGCTCCGGAGCGCTGCCGGCCAGCTGCAGGTTCTGGGCGCCGCAGTCCGTCGCCGGAACGTCGAACTGAACGCCTTGGGCGGCGCGCTTGGCATCGCTTAGCGCGAGCGACAGCAGGACCTGGCCCGAGCGCACGCAGCTGACGGTCCATTTGAGGGTCGCGGCACGGGCCGCCTCGCCGTCGACTCGCATCGCCAGGCGATAGCGACCCGGGCTCAGCACCAGCAGCTGACCGGCGAGCAAGCCATCCTCCTGGCCGTAGAAGAGCACATGGAGGCGGCCGCCGCCCTGCGGCTCGGCAAGGCCGGCGGTCGATGAGGTCAGGGTCCAGTTGAACGGCTGTGGCGCGGCACTGCCCTTGAACTCGGGGTCGAAGATCGAGTCCGGCGTCGGGGCGACGTGCGCCAGTCTGGCCCAGGTCTGCCGCGCGAGCGCATAGTCGCCCGCCGCGACTTGCGACCGGAGCAGCATCTCGGTCCATTGCGGGGCGGTCCGGCTCGGCGTCGCCAGGCCGAGGATCAGGTCGGTGTTGCGGGCGTCGGTCGCGAGCGTGGTGAGTGCGGCCTGCTCGAGCGCCGGATCGGTCCGGAACAGCGCCTTCAGATGCGGCCGCGTGCGCGGATCCTTGGCATAGGAGGCGACGAACGGCGCGAGGCTGGTCACGCCGTTGGGGACCATGCGTGCCAGGATCGCCGTCTCACGCAGCCCGCGCGACACGTCCCCTCCGCGGAAATATTGCTCCGCAAGGAAGTAACGGGCCGGGATCGAGCGTCCGTCGCGCAGCCGGGCCGCGGCGAACGCTTGCGTCGCCAGCCGCTGGTCGCCCGCCAGCTGTCCTTCGACCCCGCGGACGAGGAACGGCTCCGGGGCGAGCGGCGCCTTGCGCGCGGCGTCGCGCACCAAGGCGAGCGTCGCGCGCGTCACCGGCTTGCGCTCGCGCGCACTGAGCCCGATCTGGGTCAGGCCGAGCCACAGCTCCGACGCAGGATGCGACGGCCAGATGCGCGCCGCGTTGCGCGGATCGGTTTCGGCGAATTGGGCGACGCCGGCGTTGCGCACGACGACCGCGGCGATGAGCAACGCCGCAACTCCGGCCATGATCGCTCGCCAGCTCACTCCCCGTCCCCCGCTGCGCCCACGCTCAGCTGTCGCCGCCTTGCGGAATCATCAGGATCTCGGTGCGCTTCTTGTCGAGCTTGCCGTAACCGTAGCCGTAACCGTAGCCATAGCGATTGTAGCCGTAGCCGCCGCCGCTGTCGGTGGACTTGGTCAAGGTCGCGCCGACGATATGGGCGCCGGTGCCTTCGATGCGGTTGATCGCTTCGATCGCCGAACGGGTTCTGGTCTTGCCGCTTTCGATCACGAACATGACGTGCCCGGCCGCGGCAGCAAGCAGCGGGACATCGGCGAGGCCGAGGGTCGGCGGCGCGTCCACGACCACGACGTCGAACTGCTCGGCCGCCTCGTTGAGCACGGTCCGCATCCGCCCGGTCGACAGCAGGTCGGCGGGGTTGGGCGGGACCGGGCCGCTGGCGAGGAGGGACAAATGGTCGTGCTGGGTCTCGACGACATGGCCGGCGAGGGCGTCGTCATTGGTCAACAGCTTGGTCAGCCCGATCTTCTCGGACGCGGCCTTGAAGGCCGGCTTGCGGAGGTCCGAATCGACCAGCAGAACGCGCATCTCGCGCCGCGCGAAATTCTGCGCCAGGGCCAGCGCCGTCGACGATTTGCCCTCGCCCGGCTGGGTGCTGGTGACGAGGAGGATCTTGGGCATTCCGGATTCGGTGCTGAAGCGGAGCGCGGCGACCACCGCGGAATAGGCTTCCGACACCACCGAGGCCGGATTCTTGAGGTCCTCGACGAACGCCTCCTTGGCGCTCGTCTTGGGCACCGCGCCGAGGCAGGCGAGGCCGAGCTTGTCGCGCACGTCCTCGCGCGTCTTGATCGTATCGTTGATGAACTCCAGCCCGACCGCCGACCCGATCCCGAACACCAGCCCGCCGACCAGGCCGAGCAGCAGGTTGAGCATCAGGTTCGGCTTGAACGGCAGGCTCGGCGTGTCCGCCCGGTCGACGATCGACACCGGCGCGGTACCGATGCCGCCGGCCACGCCGATCTCTTTGTAGCGCTGGAGCAGCGCATCGTAGAGGCTGCGGTTGGTGTCCACCTCGCGCTGCAGGATATTGTACTGGATGCTCCGCCCACGCAGATTGAGCACCGCGCCTTTCAGCCCAGTGACCCGGCCCTGCAGCGCGCGCTCCGCGGCGAGGGCGGCGCGATACTCCTGAAGCAGCGTGTTGTTGCGCCCGGATGCGGTCTGCGCGCTCGCCTGCCCGATCTGCCGCTTGAGCTCTTCGATCTGCGCCTGGATGCTCTGCATCTCGGGATGATCGGGCTTCATGAAGGTGCGTTTTTGCTGATAGTCGGCCTCGAGCGTGGCGAGCTGTTGGCGCAGCGCCTGGGTGCTCGCCGTCACTTCGCTGGTCGGCCCGGTCGCCAGCGCGCCGCGATAGGCGCCTTCGGCCGAGACCCGCCGCGCCGTCGCCTCCGCCAGGGCCTTGTTGAGCGCGACCAGCGATTCGCCCTGGAGCGACCCCGCGTCGCTGTTGCCCGGCTTGCCGTCCGGCCCCATCGCGGTGTTGATGATGCCCTGCTGCTGCGCATAGGCGACCAGCCCGCGCTCCGACCGCTCGAGGTCGGAGCGGGTCTTGGCGATCTGCCGCTCGAGAAACTTGCGAGCGTAGGCCGACGCTTCGTAGCGGCGCTGGAGCGACGAGTTGATGAAGCTTTCTGCGACCCCGTTGGCAACCAGGGCGGACAGCTGTGGCGAGGTCGAATCATAGCTGAATTTGATCAGCTGGCCTTCCTTCGGGACGTCAGCCTTGAGATTGCCGATGACCTTGCCCGTCGCGCTCTTCAGGCGGGCCGAGGCATCGCCCGTCTGCGGCACGAACGCGGCATTGTTCCCGAGGTTGAGCTCCTGGACGGTGCGTTCCGCAACGCTCTTGCTGGTCAGCAGCCCGACCTGCGTGGCGACGATGTCGTACGGGTCCTGGTAGGTCTGGCGCTCCTTCGATTGCTCGTCGCTGACGTCGAAGTTGGGCGGATTGACCTCGAGCGTCACCCAGGCGCGATAGACCGGAGTGGTGAGCAAGGTGACGATGATCGCGAAGGCGATCCCGACGGCGACCGCGCCGAGGATCAACCAGCGCCAGTGCTGGACGATGCGCAGGAGGGTCGGAAGATCGAGAATATTCGCCGCCGAATAGGTCCGTTGCCCGGGCGGCACCGGCTGCGCCTGGCCGGGCACGGCAAGGGGCCACGGCCCGCGATCGGGGACTGCAATGCTATTGTTCACGATCTCTCGCCTCGAGGGTGCGACGCATCACAGCGGCCCGAAAATCGCCAGCAGCGGGACGCTCTGGAGGAACTTCTTGAACCCCTGCTTGACCGACGAGCCGTCGACGATGACGATGTCGCCGGGATAGATCGCGGGGTCCTTTGCCTGGCCGTGGCGGATCGCCGCGAGGTCGAACGCGGCGCCCTGGCGCTGCCCACCGACAGTGCGAAAGACCGCCACCCGGCGATTGTTGGCGTCTTCGGTCGTACCGCCGGCGAGCGCGACGGCCTGCATCAGGCTGGTCGGGCCGACGATCGGGAACGTCCCCGCCTGCTTGACCGCGCCGTCGACGGTCACCGAGCGCCGGGTCGACGACTTGATCCCGACGCTGACGTCCGGATTCTCGAAATATTTGGCGCCGAGGACTTCGGTCAGCTTCTGGTCGAGCTGGGCAGTGGTGAGGTTGGCTGCCGCCACTTCGCCGACCAGCGGCAGCGAAATGTTGCCGGTCAGGTCGACCTGATAGTCTCCCGACAGGTCCTGGGACCGGAAGACCTTGACGCTTAGCGTGTCCATCGGCGCGATCCGATAATCGGAACCGAGCGGGGCAATGGTCGGCGCGTCGGGCGAGCCGAGCGGGACATCATAGGGGATCGGCCCGCCCCGCGAGTCCGCGCAGGCGGCGAGGAGCACCGCCGCGGCTAGCGCGACGAGTTTCAGCAATCCCGGTCCGGCCTCCGTTTGACTCACACGCACAGTCCCACCTCGCGATCTACGCGCGATTCCCCCATATTGGATAATCCCCGGCAGCGACGGACTACCCTCCATTCCGGAGCGGATCAATGCGCGACGGCCGCCGGGGTTTCAACGGTGGCGCTCGTGTCGAGGAACCAGCGTCTGGCGCCTTCGATGGCGAGCGCCGTCAGGGTGCCGCTGCGATAGGCGCCGGTGTCGATGCCGATGCGGTTCGCCCGCTCGTCGACCGCCGGGCTGATGGTGTGGCCGTGTACGACGATGAATCCGTGGTCGGCCTCGTCGACGAGAAACGGCTCGCGGATCCAGCGCAGGTCCGACTGGCGCTGGCGGTCGAGCGCGACGCCCGGGCGGATCCCGGCGTGTACGAAAAGATAGTCGCCGAACCGGCAAGTATCGACGAAGCCTTTGAGAAACTCGACGTGGGCCGCCGGGATCGCGGCCCGGATCGTCGCTACCGCCACCTCGTCCGGCGCCGCGGCAATGATCCGGGGGTCGGCGCCGTAGCTTTCGAGACACTGGGCACCGCCGAAGCGAAGCCAGCCGGCGACATGCTCTGCTTCCCCGCCGAGGATGCGCAGCATGACCTCCTCGTGGTTGCCGAGCAGGAAGATCGGCCGGACGCCCGGGTGTCGGTAGGCGCGCAGCCGCTCGACCACCTGGGCCGACTGCGGCCCACGATCGATCAGGTCGCCGAGGAACACCAGCAGCACCTTCGCCTGCTGCCGCTGGGCAATGTCGCGGTGGATGTCGTCGAGCAGCTGGTCGAGCAGGTCGAACCGGCCGTGGACGTCGCCAACGACATAGGCGCGCTGCCCGCGGGGGCCGCGCGGCGCCTTGCTGGCCGAATGATTGAAACCGAACATCCTAGGACATCAACTCCGCGAGCCGCCAACTTCTCCAAGCGCGTCGAGATAAGCTGCTATTACGACGGCTTCGCTGAACCTCTGCTCAATCTTGCGCCGCGATTCCAGTCCCATGGCCGATCGCCGCTCGGGCTCGAGGCCGGCGAGCTTGAGCAGCGCCTCGGCCAGCGATTCAGCGTCGTGCGCGCGGCACAGGAAGCCGTTCACCCCGTGTTCGAGCACTTCGCGGCACCCGGGAACGTCGGTCGCGACCAGCGGCCGGGCCATCGCCCCGGCCTCGAGCAGCGAGCGCGGCAGGCCCTCGCGGTAGGACGGCAAGACGACCGCTGTCGCCCGCTCGACGAAGGGACGGACGTCACCGGTCTCGCCGAGATAGTCGACGCTCCCCTCCGCCACCCAGCGGTCGAGCTCGTCGCGTGCAACGGCGGTCCGGTTCCCCTCGTCGAGCGGGCCGAGCAGCTGGATGGTGACGTCGTCGCGCTTGCGGCGCACCAGCCGCGCCGCCGCAACCAGCTCGCGCACGCCCTTGTCGCCAAGGAGCCGGCCGATGAACAGGAAGGTCAGCCGCCCGTCCGGGAGCGGAACCGGCCGGAACCGCTCGAGGTCGACACCCGACCCGGGCAACAAGCGCGCCTGGCCCGGGCGCACCAGCCGACTCTCGAGAAACAGCTGGCGGTCGTCCGGGTTCTGGAAGAACACCACCGCCGCCCTGCGCAGCGCGCGCCGGTACAGCCGCGTGACCAGCGCGAGGAGCAGCCCGCGCTTGATGAACACCGTGCCGAGGCCGCTGATGTTGGCGATCGCCGGAATCCGCTCGCGGGCCGCGGCCAGGCAGCCGTAGACGTTCGGCTTGATCGTGAATCCGAGATAAGCAACGGGCTGCAAGCGTTTGAATATGCTACGGTATTCACGCAACAATCGGAGATCGGCGAAAGGGTTGAGGCCCGCTCGCTCGATCGCGATGACGATTCGCTCGACGCCGAGCTCGCGCATCCGGTCCTCGGCCGCGCGGTCGATCGGCGCCACCACTACTGGCTCGTAGCCGTGCTCGCGAAGCGCGCGGATCAGCCCGCTTCGGAAATTGACGATGTTCCAGGAGCTGTTGCCGCCCAGGATTACGCGGCGCGGGGCGGTCGCCACGGGTTCAGGCGCTGAGCAGCTGGAAGCGCGGGATGTCGACGTCAAACGCGCTGCCGTCCTCGTCGACCATCCGATAGCTTCCGCTCATCGTCCCTTCGGGCGTGTCGAGCGGGCAGCCCGAGACATAGTCGAAGCTCGCGCCGGGGCCGATCAGCGGCATCTCGCCGACCACGCCCTCGCCGACCACCTCGTGCACCGTCCCGCGCCCGTCGACGATCGTCCAGCTCCGCGACAGCAGCTGGACCGCGACTTCCGAACCGTTCTCGATCCGCACGTGATAAGACCAGAACCAGCGGTTGCTCGAGGGGTCCGACTGCTCGGCGAGAAAGCTGACCGCGACCCGGACGGCGATCCCGCGGGTCACGGCGACGTTCGGGAACAGCATGGCAAGGGCGTCGGCGGTCACGCTCTCACCTAGGCGAGTCCGGCGGCGCGGCGCAACCGCTCGACGAGCCGTCCGCGCGCTTCGAGGATCGACCGGGAGCGATCGGTCAGCAAATCGCGCTCGAGAAAATGGCCGGTGAGCGTCACGCCGTCGAGGATTTCGCCCCACGAGGCCTCCCCACCGCCGTCGCGGACGAAACCCGGCAGCGGGAGCAGCTTGCCGGCGTAAGGCTCGGCTTCGGCGGCGCTGACCGCACGGCCGGACTTGGGGCTGACGGCGACGAGGTCGGAGGCGGCGCCCGTGACCGCGCAGCGGTCAAGGTCGAGCCCGAAGCCGAGCTCGGCGAGCAGCAGCAATTCGTAGCGCACGACGGCCGCCCCCCACCCGCCGGCCGACGGCGCGGCCTCGACGGCGGCGAGCAGGCCGTCGAGCACCTCGTACAATCGCGGATAGGGCTGCCCTTCGGGCAAAGCAGTCGCGGTCAGCACCGTGACCCATTCGATCGCCGCCGCGGGCAGCGGCTCGGCGAGCAGCGGGCCGCGGCTGTGGACCAGCTCGACCGCGGCCTGCGGCAGCTGCGTGTCGGTGCGGGCCGACAGGCTCGCCTGGACGAAATTGCCGGCGATCAGCACCGGCCGCATCCGCCGCCCCCGAGCGCCGCGCACGTAGGCGGCCTGGAGGCCATGCTCGGGAGTCATCAGCCGCACCACCGCGCCATGCTCACCATGGCTGCGCAGCGCGCAGACGATGGCGGGAGTGGAGAACCTCACGGTTCAGTTCCTTCCCGCGAACGATGCTCGTGGGGAGCCACTCATGCGCTCACCCCGCCGGGTGGAAATAATCATAGAGCTGCCGCGCCATCGCCCGGCTGATTCCCGGCGCCTTTTCGAGATCGTCGAGCGCGGCGCCCTTGACCGCGCGCGCTGTGCCGAAATGCATCAGCAGCGCGCGCTTGCGGTTGGGGCCGATGCCGGGGACATCGTCGAGGCTCGAAGTGGTGAGGCTCTTCGCCCGCTTGGCGCGATGCGTTCCGATTGCGAAGCGGTGGGCTTCGTCGCGCAGGCGCTGGAGATAGAAGAGCAAGGCCGAATTGGGCTGCAACGTGATTTCGCGGCCTCCGGGAAGGTGAAAGACTTCCCGGCCCTCCCGTCCATGGTGCGGGCCCTTGGCGACACCAACCACCGGCACGTCATGGACTCCGGCGTCCTCCAACACCTCGCATACCGCCGACAATTGCCCCTTGCCGCCGTCGATCAGCAGCAGGTCGGGCCATTCGCCGCTCTGGCGGTCCGGGTCCTCTTTCTCAAGCCGGGCGAAGCGCCGCTCGAGGACTTCGCGCATCATCGCGAAATCGTCGCCCGGCTGGGTCTCCGGCCGCTTGATGTTGAACTTGCGATAGCTGCTCTTGCGGAACCCCTCGGGCCCGGCGACGATCATCGCCCCGGTCGCATTGGTGCCCATGATATGGCTGTTGTCGTAGACCTCGATCCGTTTGGGCACGTCGCCAAGCTCGAACGTGTCGGCCAGCTCGCGCAGGATCCTGCCTTGGGTGGTGGTCTCGGCGAGCCGGCGGTCGAGCGCTTCCTCGGCGTTGCGCTTGGCCTGGTCGATCAGCTTGCGCCGGTCGCCCCGCTTGGGAACCTCGAATCCGACCCGGCGCCCGGCGCGCTCGGACAAGGCTTCCTCGAGGAGTGCGGCATCGGCCAGCTCGCGGTCGATCAGGATCCGCCGCGGGGGCGGCATGTCCTCGTAGAACTGGACGAGAAAGCTCGATAAAACCTCGGCTTCGGGCACGTCGTTGGTATGCGCCGGGAAGAAGGCGCGGTGCCCCCAATTCTGTCCGCCGCGGATGAAGAAGGCCTGGATCGACATCGCCCCGCCCTTGCACGCCAGCGCGAACACGTCGGCGTCGCCGAGCCCTTCGGCGTGCACCGTCTGGCTGCCCTGGATGTAGGTCAATGCGCGTAGCCGGTCGCGGTAGACCGCGGCGAGCTCATAGTCCTGGCGTCCGGCCGCCTCGGCCATCAGCCGCGACAGCCGCCCCTGCACGTTGGTCGACTTGCCGGCGAGGAACGCCTTGGCGTCGTCGACCAGCTCGCCATAGTCCCGCGCGTCGATGCGGCCGACGCAGGGGGCCGAGCAGCGCTTTATCTGGAACAACAGGCAAGGGCGCGACCGGTTCTCGAAATAGCTGTCGGAACAGCTTCTTAGCAGGAACAATTTCTGCAGCGCATTAAGCGTCCGAGTAACCGAGCCGGCGCTCGCGAACGGCCCGTAATATTGTCCCTTGATGCGCCGCGCGCCGCGGTGCTTCTGGATCCGCGGGAAGGCATGATCTTCGCGCAGCAGGATGAACGGGAAGCTTTTGTCGTCGCGCAGCAGCACGTTGTAGGCGGGTCGGAAGCGCTTGATCAGCTGCGCCTCGAGCAGCAGCGCCTCGGCCTCGGTCCGGGTCGTGACGATGGTCATCGAGCGGGTCTGCGCGACCATCCGCTGCAGGCGCTTGGGCAGCTTGGCGACCTGGGTGTAGCTGGTGACCCGGTTCTTCAGCGCCCGCGCCTTGCCGACGTAGAGCACGTCGCCGCGCGCATCCTGCATGCGATAGACGCCGGGCCGGCGCGGCAAAGTCCGCCACACCTCGCGGATCGCGGCCACGCCCTTCTCGAGGTCGGGCTGACCATCGCCGCGCACGGCATAGGTCGCCTGCTCCTCGTTGAAGCGCTCGGCGGCGCCGGGCTGGTCGGGACGGTCGGCCTTGCTCACCTCGTCAGAGATAGGCGATCCTCCCCGGAACGGGGAGGGGGACCATGCGAAGCATGGTGGAGGGGCCGAAACGGTGGAATCGACTCCTCCGTCAGCCTTCGGCTGCCACCTCCCCGTTCCGGGGAGGATTAAGCCGCCGCGCGCGCCTGCTCCTCCTCGGCGAGCATCCATTCGACCGCGGCGCGGGCGTGGATCGCGGTCGTGTCGTAGACCGGGAGCACGTTGGCGCGGACATCGACCGCCAGCACCAGCTCGGTGCAGCCGAGCACCACCGCCTGGACCTTCTGCTTGCCGAGCTCGGTGATCAGGGTCTTGAGCTTGCGCTGGCTGTCGCGGACCACGCGGCCGGCGGCCAGCTCCTCGAAGATGATGCGGTCGACCTCGTTCATCCAGCCGTTGTCGATCGGCGCGAGTGCGATCCCGCGGCGCTCGATCCGCTCGCGCACGAAGCCTTCGGTCATGGTGAAACGCGAGCCGAGCAGGGCCACGCGCGTGCGGCCGTCGGCGACCAGCCGGTCGGCCGCCGCGTCGGCGATGTGCAGCACCGGAATGCCGACGTTGGCGGCGACCGCGTCATAGGATTTGTGGACGGTGTTGCAGGCGATCAGCAATCCCTCGGCCCCGCTCGCCTCGAGCCGCCTGGCGGCGTCGATGGTGATTTTGGCGATGCCGTCCCAGTCGCCGGCGAACTCCATCGCCGCGATCGGCGCGAAATCGACGCTCTCGATCGCCAGAATCGCGCTGTGGAGGCCGCCGAGGCGCTGGGCGATCCCGCGGTTGATATGGTCGTAATAGAGCGCGGTGGAGGACCAGCTCATCCCCCCGATGATCCCGAGCTTGCGCACCCTCGATGCCCCTTCCCCGCTCCGACGCAAGGAATCGCGCCGGTTGATCGTCATTTTCAACCCGGCGCAGCAATTATGGCAAGCCGTAAACGGCTGATTTTACGCGAAATGAATCAGGACTGCGGCGAACCGTTCAGCCGAGCGCCTTGACGATTTCCTCGACCATCTTCTTGGCGTCGGCGAGCAGCATCATGGTGTTGTCGCGGTAGAACAGCTCGTTGTCGACGCCGGCATAGCCGACCCCGCCCATCGACCGCTTCACGAACAGCACCGTCCGCGCCTTCTCCACGTCGAGCACCGGCATGCCGTAGATCGGCGAGCCCTTGTCGGTCTTGGCCGCCGGGTTGGTGACGTCGTTGGCACCGATCACGAAGGCGACGTCGGTCTGGGCGAACTCGCTGTTGATGTCCTCGAGCTCGAACACCTCGTCGTAGGGCACGTTGGCCTCGGCCAGCAGCACGTTCATGTGGCCCGGCATGCGGCCGGCGACCGGGTGGATCGCATATTTGACCCGCACGCCCTTGGCCTTCAGCTGGTCGGCCATCTCGCGCAGCGCATGCTGCGCCTGGCTGACCGCCATGCCGTAGCCGGGGACGATGATCACCTGGTCGGCCTGGGCCATGAGGAAGGCCGCGTCCTCGGCCGAGCCGCGCTTGTACGGCCGGTCGATCGCCGCCACTCCGCCCGCTGCGACCGCGTCGCCGCCGAAGCCGCCGGCGATGACCGAGATGAAGCTGCGGTTCATCGCCCGGCACATGATGTAGCTCAAGATCGCGCCCGAGCTTCCGACCAGCGCGCCGGTTATGATCATCGCGCTGTTGTGCAGCGTGAACCCCATCGCCGCCGCGGCCCAGCCCGAATAGCTGTTGAGCATCGAGATCACGACCGGCATGTCGGCCCCGCCGATCGGGATGATCAGCAGGAAGCCGATCAGAAAGCTGAGGCCGACGACCGTAAAGAACACCCAGTAGCTCTGATCCTGGGTGAAATAAGCGATCAACCCGAGAATCGCGGCGAGCGTGCCGAGGTTGATGACGTGCCTCAACGGCAGGAGAATCGGCTTCCCCGACATGTTGCCGTTGAGCTTAAGGAAGGCGATCACCGAACCGGAGAAAGTGATCGCGCCGATCGCGACGCCGAGACCCATCTCGACCCGGCTGACCGGACTGATTGGCAGCAATGGGCCTGTTGCCGCGACGCCATAAACCGTCCACCCACTGCCAGCTTGGACTATGCCAAACGCGTCAGGATTGAGATAGGCCGCCGCACCAACCAGCACAGCGGCCATGCCGACGAGGCTGTGGAAGGCCGCGACGAGTTGCGGCATCGCCGTCATCTGGATCTTGCGCGCGGTGACCAGGCCAATGCCGCCCCCGATGACCACCGCAGCGAGAATCTCGGCTAGTGCTGCCCAGTCAACGAGAAAGGTCGTCGGCGTTGCGATCGGCGTAACGCGCGTGCCCGGCACGTGCACCGCGAGCGTTGTCGCCACAGCAATCGCCATTCCGATCATGCCGAGCCGATTGCCGCGCCGGCTGCTTTCGGGGCCCGACAGCCCCCTCAGCGCGAGGATGAAGCAGACGCCCGCGATCAGGTAAGCGAGCAGCACCCAGGCGGGCGTCGCCGCCGCCTCATGCATCCTTGCGCTCCCGCTTCTTGTACATCGCCAGCATCCGGGCGGTGACCGCGAAGCCGCCGAAGATATTGACGCTGGCCAGCGCGACCGCGAGCAGCCCGAGCCATTTCGAGCTGGCGCTTCCGGCCGCCGCCGCGGCGATCAGCGCGCCGACCACGATTACCGAGGAGATGGCGTTGGTGACGCTCATCAGCGGCGTGTGCAACGCCGGGGTGACCGACCACACGACGTAGTAACCGACGAAGCAGGCAAGCAAGAAAATCGACAGGATGGAGATGAAGTCCATGACCCCTCCGGCGCTGGATCGCGGCCGGCTTTGTGGCGGGTCGGTCCCCGGCTGTCGAGTGGCCGCGCTGCGTTAAATCAAAAGCGGTTAGCGTTTTCCTAACCTTTTCGCGCGCACACGTAGCGCGCAACTGGGAAGGAAGCCGCGCTCCCGTGTCGAAGCGCCCGAAACCGAAGACCGAAGCGCGGCCGTGGAAGCTGCTGGTTTGGACGGCGATCGCCGGCCTGGTCCTCGGTTTGATCCTCGGCGACGCAGAGGGTCTGCTGCGCAGCGTCCGAAACAGCCTCCACTGGCACAAGGCGAGCGGCGACATCGTCCTCGTCAAGATCGACAACCAGGCCTTGCGCAAGGTCGGCAGGTGGCCGTGGCCGCGGCGCTATCAGGGGCAGCTCGCCGACCGGCTGACCGCGGCGGGCGCCAAACGGATCCTGTTCGACATCACGTTCATCGGCGCGACCGACCCCGCGGACGACGCGGCCTTCGCCAATGCCCTGACGCGGTCGGGCCGCGTGATCCTGCCGACCCGGACTCTGTCGGGACCGAGTGGCTGGACCAAACAGGAAACAACCCCCCTTCCCGGCCTGAACGACGCCGCTCGAGGGCTCGGGACGATCAGCTGGCACTACAATTTCCAGCAGGCGGTCACCGATATTCCCTATGCGGCCAAGGCGAACGGCAAGGTCGTTCCGTCCTTCTCGGCGTTGCTGTCCGGACGCGACGGAGCGCTGAACACGACCTTTGTTCCAGACTATTCGGTCGATCCCAAGTCCATCCCCAGCGTTTCCGCGGCGAACGTGCTCGACAAGACCGTCGATCCCAGGCTGATCGCGGGCAAGGATGTCGTGATCGGAATCACGGCCGAGGAGCTGGGCGACCAATTCTTCGTGCCAGGTACGGGTCGGATGGGCGGCGCCTATGTCCACATCATCGGGGCGGAAACACTGAAAGCCGGGAGGCCGATCAATCTCGGCTGGATTCCATTGTTCCTGGCGGCGCTTGGGGCATGCGCTGCCGCAGCGACCCGGCGCGACGGGCGGCAGCAGGTGCTGATTCTCGGCATGGCGGCGATCGCCGTCCTGATCGGCCCGGCCGCCCCCGAGGCCTACCGCATCTACCTTGACGTGCTGCCCGCGTTGTTCCTCATCCTCGCCACTTCGGGCGCGCTCGGCTGGCGCCGCTATCGCGCGCGAGGCCTGGTCAATCCCATCTCCAACCTGCCCAACCTCAGCGCGCTGCGCGACAATCGCGACGGCAGGAAGCAGGCGCTGATCGCCGCCCGGGTCCTCAACTACGAGGAAATCGTGGCGACCCTTCCGCCGAACAGCGAGCGGCAGCTGATCGACCAGATCGTGTCCCGGCTCGGCGTCGGCAAGTCCGATCGCACCCTTTACCAGGGCGACGGCGGAATCTTCGCCTGGTTCGAGGATTCGCGCGCTCCGTTCGGCAACCACCTCGACGCGCTTTACTCGCTGTTCCGCAATCCGGCCCGGGTCTCCGGCCTGTCGATCGATCTGTCGGTCGCGTTCGGGGTCGAGGTCGGGAGCAGCCGCTCGCTCCCCAACCGTCTCGCCAGCGCTTTGGTCGCGGCCGAAGAGGCAGCGCACGACGGCCTCAAGTGGAAATTCCACGACCCCGAAAGCCTGCAGGACGCGTCGTGGAAGCTGTCGATCCTGAGCGAGCTCGACAGCGCGATCGACCGTGGCGAGGTGTGGGTCGCCTACCAGCCCAAGCTCGACATCGAGTCGCGGCGGATCACCGGGGCCGAGGCCCTGGCGCGCTGGACGCACCCGGAAAAGGGGCCGATCGCCGCTTCGGAGTTCGTCGCCGCGGCCGAGCAGCACGATCGCATCGGCAAGCTCACCGACTTTGTCCTCGAGACCGCGATCACCGCCGCCGCGGCGATCAACAAGCGCAACCCGGACTTCGAGATCGCGGTCAACCTCTCCGCGAGGCTGCTCAGCGACAAGGGGTTCACCTTGCGGGTCGCAGCGCTCCTCGCTCGCCATGGTCTCGAGCCGCGCCATTTGACGCTCGAGCTGACCGAAACGGCCGCGCTCGCCGGCAGCGGCGAAAGCCTGGAGATGATCACTCGGCTGCGCGAGCTCGGCGTCCGGATTTCAATCGATGACTATGGCACCGGCCTGTCGACCCTCGACTATCTGAAGAAGATCCCGGCGAGCGAGATCAAGATCGACCAGAGCTTCGTCAAAGGGATGGTCGACAACCGCTCCGACCGGCTGATGGTGCAGTCGACCATCGAGCTTGCCCATTCGCTCGGACGCAAGGTCGTCGCCGAAGGGGTCGAGCAGCGCGACGTCCTCGACCTGTTGATCGAGATGCACTGCGACGTCGCCCAGGGCTTCGCCATCGGCCGCCCGATGAGCCTCGAGAGCCTCGCCAAGCGCATCACTACCGACCGCAAGCGCGGCGTCGCCTAAGACGATCGCGGCGGCCGCCGCCGCTTACGTCCAATAACCCCTGAAATCACGAGTCCAATCGGGATCAGTCCCTGATTCTAATCGATTGCTAACCATATCTCTTAAGGTTAATGTCCCCCAGCCGACTCTTTTGACTAACGGGGACTGGAAATGAAAAAGACAAAAGCAACCCGCGGCTTCCTCAACTGGCTCTTGGGCAGCGGCTGGGCTGGCGGCGGCGGCGGCGGCTGACCCGCTAATCGGAGCTGACGGTCCCTACAACGTGGGGCCGTAATTCTCCGCAACCGACGATCCAAATCTTGATGAGTTTGAATCCGGGCGCAGTTGCGCCCGGATGGTTAATTGTTTGCTAACCATATCGATTAAGGTTAATATCCTCTCCATCTGCCGAATCAAGTTTTGGTTACAGGGGACTAACAATGAAGAAGACCAAGGCGAACCGCGGGTTCCTGAACTGGCTGCTCGGAAGCGGCTGGTGCGGCGGCGGAGGCGGCGGCTAACAGCCTCGCCCGGCCGGATCTTCCGGCCATAGTTTCAACGCGTTAGCAAAGCGCTCGTCGCGCGACGGGCGCTTTTTGTTTTGCATCTGGCCAAGGGCGCCCCCGGCAGGCTGGCGGGGGCCGGGAGCCTCGGCTAACCGGGGCCATGCTGCGCCAGGCGAGCCACCTTCTGCCGATTCGCGCGAGTCGCCCGGGACTGCACGAATTCACCGATTCGGCCGCCGAATTTGTCGCGGCCAGCGGAATAAGCGAGGGCCTGCTGACGATTTTCTGCCGCCATACTTCGGCGTCCCTGGTGATCCAGGAAAATGCCGCGCCCGCCGCCCGCCGCGACCTCGAGCGCTACTTCGCCCAGATCGCGCCCGAAGGCGCGGACTATGAGCATGACGATGAAGGGCCCGACGACATGCCCGCGCATCTGCGCGCCGCGCTCACCCAGACTCAACTGTCGATTCCCGTCGCCGGTGGCCGTCTGGCGCTCGGCACGTGGCAGGGCATCTTCCTGTTCGAACATCGCGCGAGCACGCCCGAACGTCACATCGTACTGCACCTGGTCGGCGAATGAGCGCGCGATCCGTCCGCGCGTGGATTGCGCAGCACGCGCCCGACCTCGCCATCATCGAGGTCGAGACCACGACCGCGACCGTGGACACGGCGGCGATTGCGCTCAACGTCGAGCCGGGGCGGATCGCGAAGACGCTCGCGGTGCGCGCCGGCGATCATCTGTTCCTGCTCGTCGCGCGCGGCAACGCCCGGCTCGACAACCGCAAGTGCAAGGACGCGTTCGGTGCCCGGCCGCGGATGCTTGGCGCGGACGAGACGCTGGAGCTGACCGGCCATCCGGTCGGCGGCGTGTGCCCGTTCGGCCTGAAGTCGCCGCTGCCGGTCTATCTCGACGTCTCGCTCCAGGCATTCGACACCGTCTTTCCGGCCGGCGGCTCGCTCAACACCTCGGTGGAGGTGGCGACCGGACGCCTGTTCGACCTGGTCGGCGAGCGCTGGGTCGACCTCTGCCGGCTACCCGAAGCGGGCGGGACTTAGCTCCTCCGCCGTCGCGTCGACGACCGGCCACGGCGCGCCGGTGAGCAGAGCGACCGCGATCGCCGCCATCGCGGGCGAGGTCTGGAGACCGAACCCGCCCTGCCCCGCCAGCCAGAAGAAGCCCTCCGCGTCGGGCGCGAAGCCGACCACCGGATGGCGGTCGGGAGCGAAAGTGCGCAAGCCGGCCCACTTGCTGTGGATCCTGGTCACCTTGACGGTGGTCCGCTCCTCCACCCGGAAGGCGGCCAGCGCGACCTCATAGTCGTCGGGCTGGGCGTCGCACGGCTCGCTCGGCACCTCGTCCATCGGCGAGGCGAACAGCCGCCCGCTCTCCGGCGCGAAATAGAGCTCGTCGCCGACCGTCTTGGCGAACGGCAGGCCGTCGAGCGGCGTGCCGGGCGGCGCGTCGAAGGTGATGATCGTCCGCCGCTTAGGCGCGAGGCCGAGCGGCCGGACTCCGGCCAGCCCGGCGACCTGATCGGCCCAGGATCCCGCCGCGTTGACCAGGACCGGGGCCGAATATTGCTCGCCCGGTTCGGTCGTGACGCGCCAGGCGCCGCCGTCGCGCCGGATCGCGGCGGCCCGCGCGCCGGTGACCAGCGCACCGCCGCTGCGCCGCAGCCGCCGCAAATTACCCTGGAGCAAGGCGTGGGGGTCGAGGCGGATGCCGCGCCGGTCGGCGATCCCGTGCACCGCCGCGTCGTTGAGCAGCGGGCAGAGCTCGTGAACGCCCGCCGAATCGAGCCGCTCGAGCTCGGCGAACGGCGCGATGTCGGCGTCGAGCGAGTCGAGCTCCGCGCGTTCATCCTCGCGAGCGAAGACCAGCACCGGCATCGGTCGGCCGAGCGGAACGTCGCTGAACGCGTCCGGCGGATCGTCGAGGAACGGCCGGCTGGCGAGGGTCAGCGCGCGGACCAGCCGGTCGCCGAGCGCATAATGAAGCATGGTCGCGCTGCGGCCCGACGAATGGAAGCCGATCTGATCCTCGGCCTCGAGCACGGTGACCTTGGCGTGGCCCGCCAGCGCGGCGGCCGCCGACAGGCCCGCGATCCCGCCGCCGAGGATGAGAATGTCGCTGGTTGCCACTCTAACGTCGCTGGCGCTTAGGCCGGCGTCATTTGAGCACGCTCTGCGGACTTGTCGCGTCGGGGACGATGAAGGAATCCGAGAAACTCTGCGGCCCCACCTGTCCATTCCGCATCGGGAACGAGCACATCGCTTGATTAAGCTGCGACTGCCCCGACTTGCTGGTCGCCGTGAAGTAGATGCGCACCATGCGGATTTCCCGGCCGCTGACCGTCAGATCCTTTTGCCGCCTCTGTTGGGCGTCATAGCTCTGCGGGGACCGGAGTTTCGCGATGACCCATTGCTCGCACTGGTCGACCTGCGGACCGGACGCGCCGCACCCCGTGACCGCGAGGAAGAGGAGGGCGGTAAGCTTCCTCATGCCTGGCCGGTCAGCCGCTCGTGCACGACCTTGCCGTCCTTGGTCAGTCGGATGCCGACGACCAGCTCGTCGTCGTCCGGAAGCACCGGCCGCTTCTGCTCCTGGTCCCAGAAGGCGCTCAAGAAATTGTAGAGGTTGCGCGCGAACAGCGCCGAGGCGTCGGCGGCGAGGCTGCGGGCGAGGTTGGCGGGGCCGACGATCGTTACCCCGTGGCGGACGATGCTTTCGCCCGCGACCGTGCCCTCGACATTGCCGCCCGCCTCTGCCGCGAGGTCGACGACCACGCTGCCCGGCCGCATCGTCGCCAGCTGCGCGTCGCTGATCAGCCGCGGCGCCGGACGCCCCGGAATGAGGGCGGTGGTGATGACGATGTCCTGCTTGGCGATATGCCCCGAGACGAGCTCGGCCTGGGCCTTCTGATAGTCCTCCGACATTTCGGTCGCGTAGCCGCCGGCCCCTTCGCCCTCGATCCCGGCGACGCTCTCGACGAAGATCGGCTTGGCCCCGAGCGACTGGATCTGCTCCTTGGTCGCCGAGCGGACGTCGGTCGCGCTGACCTGGGCACCGAGCCGCCGAGCGGTCGCGATCGCCTGCAGTCCGGCGACCCCGACACCCATTACGAACACCTTGGCCGGGCTGACCGTGCCGGCCGCGGTCATCATCATCGGAAAGGCGCGGCCGTACGCCGCCGCGCCGTCGACCACCGCCTTGTAGCCGGCGAGGTTCGACTGCGAGGACAATATGTCCATCGACTGGGCGCGGGTGATCCGCGGCATCCATTCCATCGCGAGCGCCTCGAGGCCCGCCGCGGCATAGCCGTCGATCGAGTCGCGCCGGCGCATCGGATCGAGCGCCCCGACCAGCAGCGCGCCCTTGTCTGCCCCCTTCAGCGAATCGGCATCCGGCCCGTTCACGCACAGGATGATCCCGGCGCCCTTAAGGACCTCGCCGCGGCTGCCGAGCGTCGCGCCCGCGGCCGCGAAGTCGGCGTCGGGGATCGCAGCGCCCTCGCCGGCGCCGCTCTCGACCGCGACCTCGGCTCCCAGGGCGACGAACTTCTTGACCGTCTCGGGGATCGCCGCGCAGCGGGTCTCCCCGACCGCATCTTCCTTCGGGATCGCGATTTTCATCCGGGCGAGCCGGCTACAGGATCATTAGGACGATGAAGGCGAGCACCAGGCAGATGAGCGCACCATATTTCAGAAGCTTGGTGAAGCGCGTGTAGTCGCGCACATGGATCGCGACGTCTTGCGTCGGCGGATTGGTCAGAATCGATTCGTCTTCGGCCATGCCAGTCCCCTCAAGTCGCGCGCGTCGCGCCCGGCCGGTCCATAACAAGGGGAACCGGCGCGCCCAAGCCTCTTAAGCGCCCTTTTACCCCTGACGCGTAGAACGGTTGGCCAAGGAGCCGATGATGGCCGAAGAGCGCGTTCGTTCCCTATTGCTGCTGGACGCCGATGCCGACGAACGCCGCTTGATCTCGGCGATCGCCGCGCGCGCCGGCTGGAGCGCGGTCAATGCCGCGGATTCGGCGACTGCGACGGGCCTGCTCCAGGGGCCCCACGGCCGCGAGGTCCAGGCGGTCCTGCTCGGCTCGTGGGACGCCGAGGCCAGCCCGATTGTGATCAAGGCGCTGCGCGAGCAACGCGACCGGCTCCCGATCATCGTCCTTAGCCATGGCGATTCGGTCGCGATGGCGGTCGAGGCGATGCGCGCCGGGGCCAGCGACTTCCTGGTCCGCCCGGTCGCTCCCGAACGGTTGCTCGAGGCGCTCGCCGCCAACGCCGACCGGCGCCGGGCCGCCGGCGAGCTCGCCCCGGTGTCCGAAAAGCTCGCGCCCGAGCTGTCGCTCGAGCAATTGATCGGCGCCGCTCCCGAATTCCGCGCTGCCCTCGCGGTCGCCGCCAAGGGCGCGCGCAACCGCCTGCCGGTGCTGATCGTCGGCGAGCCCGGCACCGGCAAGGAGACCATGGCCCGGGCGATTCACGCCGCCAGCCTGCGCGCCCGCGGCCCGCTCCACGTCCTCGATTGCAAGGCAGTGCCGGCGAACATCATCGACAGCGAATTGTTCGGCCACGAAAAGGGCGCCTTCCCGGGCGCGTTCGCGGCCAAGACCGGCAAGCTGGTCCAGGCCGACGGCGGCACCCTGCTGCTCGACGAGGTCGGCGCCCTGCCGACCGAGACGCAGGAGCGGCTCGACCGCGTGCTCGCGACCGGCGAGGTCCGCCCGGTCGGCCTTAACGGCAGCTATTCGGTCGACGTCAGGGTGATCGCCACCTGCAGCCGCCCGCTGCCCGACGACTTCAATCCCGGGCTGGCCGAGCGGATCGGCACGACCACCGTCACCCTGCCGCCGCTGCGCGAGCGGAGCGGCGACATACCCGCCCTCGCCCGCCATCTGCTCGCCCGCTTCTGCGAGCAGACCGGGATGCGGTCGCTGTCGATCGGCAACGACGCGCTTGCGGTGCTGATGCGGTACGGCTGGCCGGGCAACGTCCGCCAGCTCGCCGGAGTCCTGTTCCGCGCCGGGCTGCAATGCGACGAAAGCTCGCTCACCGCCGAGCATTTCCCGCACATCGCGATCCAGTCGCGCTTCTCGGGCCGCCGCAACGACTTTTCGCCGACGCTGAGCAAGTCGAGCAGCGACGAAGCGATCGCCGGCGCCTCGCCCGTCACTTTGTTCACCAGCGACGGCCATTTGCGCCCGCTCGAAGAGATCGAGGCCGACATCATCCGCCTCGCCATCGGCCACTACCGCGGCCGCATGACCGAGGTCGCGCGCCGCCTCGGGATCGGCCGCTCGACCCTCTACCGCAAGCTCGGCGAGCTCGGCATCGACACCGCCGCCTGATCGGCTAGCATCCGCCCATGCGTGCAACGCTGCTGTTCGGCCTGGTGCTTGTTGCGGCTTGCTCGAAAGGCGCGGCCCGGCCTGAAGCGCCGCCATCCTTCTGCGCCGAGCAGAGATTCGAAGGCAGTGGCTTCACCGTCTGCGACAATAAGCGCGGCGAGCTCCTCTTGTTTGCCGCCGGTAAGCCCGACGCTCCCCTGCGCAGCTTCGCCGAGGTCGCCCGGCGAGTGGATCCAAAGCGCGTCGCCTTCGCGATGAACGCGGGAATGTTCGACAAGAGTGGCCGTCCGATCGGACTCGCGGCGCACGACGGCTCGGAGTCACACAAAATCAACCTTCGCGACGGACGCGGCAATTTCCATTTGAAGCCCAATGGCGTGTTCATGGTCACGTGCGGCGGAAGGCCGGCGATCTTCCCGAGCGATGCAATCCCCGAATTCCGTTGCGCGCCGCGGCTCGCGACCCAGTCCGGCCCCATGCTCGTGATCGCCGGCAAGCTTCACCCAAAGTTCGACGCCGACGGTACATCGCGCCTCATTCGCAATGGCGTCGGCGTGACCGCCAACGGCAAGGCCATCTTCGTCATCTCCGACGAGCCGGTCTCGTTCGGCAAGCTGGCGCGCTTCTTTCGCGACCAACTCAAGACACCCGATGCGCTCTACCTCGACGGCGTCGTCAGCTCGCTGTGGGACCCGGCCAACTCCCGGATGGACAGCCACGCCCCGCTCGGTCCGATCATTGTCGCCTTGAAGCCAGCAACCGAGTCCCGCCCGAAAGCGCGGCCGCATGGCTGACGACGATTCCGACCCGTTGTGGCGCGCGCTCAACCATCCCGCCGCCCGAGCGCTAATGGCGGGCGCAGCGATCGCCGGCTTCTTCGTCTATGCGGGCAAGCGTTTCTCAAGCCCGGAAGGTCGCCGGAGCTACTTCAAGGAGGTGCGCAAGGCGGCCGCCGAGCGCCGCGAGCACGACGCCTGGCATGAGCGCCAGGCCCGGCGCCATCGCGCGAAGACCGAATATATGAACGGCCCTGGGCGCGAGCTGTGGCGGCAGCGGGCTCAAATCGTGATCGGGCCCGAAAACCCCTTTCCGGACGCCCGCTTCGAGTTCTCGCGCGCCGGATTCCGCCAGTCGGCATTCACCATCAGGAGCGAATCGGCCGGGGCGAAACTCCACGTCGGCTATGACGTGGCCGATCGCGACGGCAGCCTGTTGCTGGCGTTCGACGACGGTCGCAGATGGGGACTGAGCATCTCGGCCGGTGAACGCGGCGTCGGGCAATATCAGGCCGCGGACACCATCCCCGACGTGGACATGGCCCGGCTCGCTTGCAGGCTGCTTGCCACCCCCCAATCGCCTTTCTCGACCATCACTCTGCTGCGGCCGGAGTCGTCCGAAATCTACGCGCAGATCTGGCGCGATTACCTCGCCGAGCATCCGGAGCTGGAAGACGAGCCCTGGCCCTTCCGCTAGGAACTGCGGGGGGTCAGCGCCTGATCGCGGAGGCCGCGCCAGACGCGGAGCGCCTGCACCGTCTCGGGCACGTCGTGGACTCGCAACAGCTGCGCGCCCTGCTCGGCGGCCTTCAGCGCGAAGGCGATGCTGCCGCCGAGCCGTCGGTCGGCCGGCGCTTCGCCCGACAGCGCGCCGATGGTGCGCTTGCGGCTGGCGCCGACGACGAGCGGGCAGCCGAGCGAATGGAATAAGGCGAGGCCGTTCATCAGCTCGAGGTTGTGCGCGACATTCTTGCCGAAGCCGAAGCCGGGATCGATCAATATCCGCTGGCGCGCGATCCCGGCGGCTTCGGCGGCGCGGATCCGCCCCTCCAGCCACAGATAGATTTCAACCAGCACGTCGGCGTAGCGCGGGTCGTCCTGCATAGTCTGCGGGTCGCCCTGGTGGTGCATCAGCACGACCGGCACGCCGGCCGCCGCGATCACTCCGGCCGAGCGATCGTCCCAGGTCAGCGCTGAGACGTCGTTGACCATCCGCGCCCCGGCCTCGAGCGCTGCCGTCATGACGTCAGCCTTGCGCGTGTCGATAGACACCGCGGCCCCGCCCGCGGCGAGCTGGCGGATGACCGGAGCGATCCGCTCGATCTCGTCGCCTTCCCACAGCGGCTTCGCGCCGGGCCGCGTCGACTCCCCGCCAACGTCGATGATCGCGGCGCCCTCGCTTGCCATGTCCGCGCCGGCCTCGGCCGCAGCGGCGGCGTCGGCGAACCGGCCGCCGTCGGAGAAGCTGTCCGGCGTCGCGTTGACGATCCCCATCACCTGCGGCTGGTCGAGGCGAATCGTGCGCGGACCGAGCTCGAGCGGCTCGCGCTGCCCGGTGAGCGCGGCCCACTGCGCCGCCAGCGCGTCGTCGAACCGGTCTTCGATGCCGTCGACCGGCACGAGCTCGCTCGACACCCGGCAATTGCCCTCCACCCCCAACAGCTCGGCGCCGGCAAACCAGCAGAGCCCGCCGGCCAGCCGCGCGACCTTCCCGTCGTGGCCGAACGGCGAATCGACGAACGCGGTCGGGCGGATGAGGGCGCGCATCCGCCTAGTGCACGATTTCCGACGGCGGTCGGCCGACCGGCGCGCTAGGCGTCTCGGGTTCGCGTGCGTCGAGCGCGGCGAGCCAGGCCGCGGTGTCGCTCCCAATGCTGATTTGCGGGCTTGATGGGTCAAACCCCGCGCTTTGCTCCCAGCCGAGGATCGTCACATAGGCCCGCCGGAACTGGCGGGCGAACGTGTCGGGCTGCCGCAGCGCCTGGTTGATCAGGGCGTAGCCGAAGAAGGTCCAGTCATTCCCCGCCGAGCAGCCGAACGATGATTTCATCGACGAGGCGGCGGTCGCGACCACCGTCCGCGGCGCCGCCAGCGAGTCGACGAACTGCCCCGAGAAGCAGGCCTGGAGGATGATCAGCCGGTTCTTGAAGCCGGGCTGGCCGACCATTGCCGCGAGCTGGGGCGGCGTGATGATCGCGTCGGCGCGCTCCGGGTCGCGGAAGTTGAGCCCGGCGTGCGGCGACCCGTGGCTGGTCGTGTAGAGGACGAGCACGTCCTCATCGCGGTTCATGACTGACGCGACGCTCTTGAGGGCCCGGGCGAGCCGCTCCGGACTGGCGGCGCCGTCGGCATCGTCGCTCCCCTCGTCGTGAGCCAGCACCAGGGTCCGCCCTTTCGCGTCGAACCGGCTGGCGAGGACTCGGCCCGCTTCCCGCGCTTCGCGGTTGAACACTGGATCGGCGTCGAGCGCTGCGACGACCACATAGGCATCGACGACCCCCGGACGCTGGGGCTGCAGCCGGGCGAGCGCCTTATCCATCCGGCGGTCGCCCTCGAGCGGGACGCGCGCCGTGTCCTGGCCGACGGCGAGCCCGGCGCTGAGCAGCGCGAATCCGGCGACGATGGCCCGCATCAGCCTCATTGCGTCTCTTCTCACCGGCTGCTGCGAGCCGCGCAAGAGCCTAAGCGAGCGCGGCGAGATGTTGCTGGCGGAGCGCGTCGAGCGGCTGCAATGCGCCGCGCTGCTCGATGTGCCAGAAGGTCCAGCCATTGCACGACGGCGCGCCCTGCAGCGCGGCGCCGACCTTGTGGATCGAGCCGGAGTGCGCATCGCAGGCGATCGAGCCGTCGGCGCGGACGGCCGCAGACCAGCGCCGCTTGGCGTCGGTCAGCCTGGTCCCGGCCGGCACGAGCCCGCTCTCGACCAGCACTCCGAACGCCACGCGCGGCTGCTCGCGCTTGTCTGCGACGGTCTGCATCGCGCTCTCGTCGAGCGGCAGCGTCGAGGCGATCCGCTCGCGGGCGACCTTCACATAGGTCGGTTCACGCTCGATCCCGATCCAGCGCCGGCCGAGCCGCCGCGCCACCGCGCCGGTCGTTCCCGTGCCGAAGAACGGGTCGAGCACGACGTCCCCCGGCTTGGTGCAGGCGAGCAGGATTCGGTACAACAGCGCCTCGGGCTTCTGCGTCGGATGGGCCTTGCCGCCGCCCTCGCCCTTGACCCGCTCGCCGCCGCTGCAGATCGGCAGCAGCCAGTCGGAGCGCATCTGCAAATCGTCGTTGAGCGCCTTCATCGCGCGATAGTTGAAGGTGTAGCGCGCCTTCTCGTCCTTGGCGCACCACAGCAAGGTCTCGTGCGCGTTGGTGAAGCGCGTGCCGCGGAAGTTGGGCATCGGGTTGGTCTTGCGCCACACGATGTCGTTGAGGATCCAGAAGTCGGCATCCTGGAGCAAAGCGCCGACGCGGTAGATATTGTGATAGCTGCCGATTACCCAGATCGTGCCGTCGTCCTTGAGGATCCGCCGCGCTTGCTCGAGCCAGTCGCGGGTGAAATTGTCGTAAGTGGTCAAGCTTTCGAACTTGTCCCATTCGTCGTCGACCGCGTCGACGCGGCCACCCTCGGGCCGGAACAGGTCCCCGCCCAACTGCAGATTGTACGGCGGGTCGGCGAAGATCATGTCGACGCTTTTGTCGGGCAGCCGCGCCATCTGGGCGATGCAGTCGCCCTGGAGGATGGTGTCGACCGCCAGCTCACGCGCCGCCTGACGCGCCGGGCGCACAGCTGTCCCCTTGTCCGCGATGCGGGCGATGAGATTCATGCCTTTTTGCCCCTTCTCTCGGCCGGCAAGGGTGAGTCAGGGCGGACTCGCGGTCAAGCAAACAGAGGTTAACGAGTCGAAATGGGACAGCGGAACGGAACGAGTCCGCCGCTCGCCGACCACAAGATGTTGAGTCCGGCCGCGCCCCGCGGACTCAAGCAGTGGTGGTGTGACTCGAAGGACTCGCCTCGGCGATTTCGACCAGCTGCAGCTCCGGCTGGGCCTCGCGGTCGAGGATCGCGCGCACCAGGCCGAAGCTGCGGCGGTGCAAGGGCGTCAGGCCGAGGTCGTTGATCGCGCGGCGGTGGTCGGGGGTCGGATAGCCGCGGTTATGCTCCCAGCCGTAACCCGGATACTGGTCGGCATAGTCGGCCATCATCCGGTCGCGGGTGACCTTGGCGATGATCGACGCCGCCGCGATCGAGCGGCACTTGGCGTCGCCGTCGACGATCGCCTTCGACGGCCGCTGCCAGCGCGGGGTGGCGTTGCCGTCGACCAGCACCCAGGCGGGCTCGAGGCCGAGCGCTTCGACCGCGCGGGTCATCGCCAGCATCCGCGCCCAATAGATGTTGAGCTGGTCGATCTCCTCGACCGTGGCGACGCCGACGCCCCACGCCGCGCATTTCACCAGCCGCTTGTAGAGGGACTCGCGCTTGTCGAGCGGCAGGTTCTTGGAATCGTCGATCCCGCGCGGGAAGCTGTCGCGGTTGAGGATGCAGGCGCCGGCGACCACCGGCCCAGCCAGCGGTGCGCAACCGGCTTCGTCGACCCCGGCGAGCGGCTGCGGATAATCGAGCTCGAGCTTGAAGGAACAACGCCGCGGCATGGCGCGCAAGCCTATGGAGCGGCCGAGTGAGTCGCCAGTAGTTCGCTGAAATTTTTGTGGATTAGTCCGGCATCCGCCACGGCGGGAAGCGGCGCGCTTCGCCGGCCTTGTAGAGGAAGATGATGTTGCCGTCGGGGTCGCGCAGGCGGGCTTCGCGCCACATCCACGGCTGGTTGCGCGGACCGTGCTCGAACGGCAGGCCGCTGCGCGCCAGTTGTTCGACCCGCGAGTCGAGGTCGTCGCATTCGAGGTAGATGGCGGTGGTCGCGATGATCTTCTCTTCGGGGTCGATCTGGACCGACAGGGTCACGCCGCCCGACGTTTCGAACCGTGCATAATCGGGCGGGTTGTCGACGATCTGCTTGAGGCCGAGCCGCGTATAGAAGTCGACCGAGCGCTCGTAATTGGTGCCCGTTACCGTAACCTGGTTGAGGCGCAGCGGTCCGCCCGAATCGAGCCGGACGTTCTGCTGCCCGATCGGGCCGGCGCCCTGCCCCAGCCCCGGCGCCGCGAACAGGGCGACGCGGACGAACTCACGCCCCCGGGCGACCGCATCGGCCAGGGTCGCGCCCTCCCCGAGGAAGGTCGCGATCGCGCTGGCCAGGGTGCAGCCGGTACCGTGCGTGTCCCCGGTGTCGATCCGCTGGCCCTGCCAGCTCGTCATATTATCTTCTTCGATGAGGGCATCGGCGAGCGCGTCGCCTTCGTCATGCCCGCCCTTGATCAGCACCGCGCAACCGTGCGCGCCGACCAGGTGAAGCGCGGCCGCGACCGGGTCTTCCTCCGACGTCAGCTGCTTCAATTCGGGCAGGTTCGGGGTGGCGATCGTCGCCACGTCCATCAGCCGGCCGAACGCCGCGATCGTCGCTTCGTCGGCGAGCGCCGCGCCGCTGGTCGCGACCATCACCGGATCGAACACGATCGGCAGGTCGGGGTCGGCGCTCTTCATTTCCTGGAGGCGGACCGCGACCTGCCTGGCGGCGAAGGCGCTGCCGATCATCCCGACCTTGACCGCATCAACGCCAATATCGGCCACAACCGCATCGATCTGGGCGAGGATCATCTCGGCCGGGACGGGATGGATGGCGGTCACCCCGAGCGTGTTCTGGGCGGTGATCGCGGTCACCGCGGTCAGCGCGTGGCCGCCGAGCATGGTGACAGTCTTGATGTCGGCCTGAATCCCCGCGCCCCCGCCCGAATCCGAGCCGGCGATAATCAGGATGCGGGCTGTCGAGGTCATCGAAGCAGCCTTCGTCCCGCTCCCAGGGGCGAAGTTTTCCATGCGCACGAGAAGAGCCTTTCGCCCGAAATCCCGAATAAATGGTTCACGCCGCCGATTGGACGGCCTCGCAAATGTCGTCGACCACCCGCTCGACCAGCTCGGGGTCGTCGCCCTCGGCCATCACCCGGATCAACGGCTCGGTGCCCGACTTGCGGATGACCAGGCGCCCTTTCCCTTCCAGCTCCGCTTCCGCCGCGGCGATCCGCTTGCGCACGCTGTCGGCCTCGAGCGGCTCGACGCCGCCGTTGAAGCGGACGTTCTTCAAGAGCTGCGGCAGCGGCTCGAATTGGCGCAGCAGCTCGCTCGCCGGGCGCTTGGCCGCGACCAAAGCTGCCAGCACCTGCAGCCCGGCGACGAGCCCGTCCCCGGTGGTTGCATGGTCGGCGAGGATGATGTGCCCGGACTGCTCGCCGCCGATGTTGCAGCCGCGCGCCCGCATCTCCTCGAGCACGTAGCGGTCGCCGACCTTGGTCCGGTGCAGCGCGAGCCCCGCCTCATGCAGTTTCCGCTCGAGCCCGAGGTTGGACATGACGGTCGCCACGACCGCGTCGCCGCGCAGCTCGCCGCGCCGCTGCAACCCGAGCGCGATCAGCGCCATCAGTTGGTCGCCGTCGACCATCCGGCCCTGTTCGTCGGCGACGATCAGCCGGTCCGCGTCGCCGTCGAGCGCGAGGCCGATGTCGGCGCCGCTCGCGACCACCGTGTCCTGCAGCAGCCGCGGGTAAGTCGAGCCGCAGCCGTCGTTGATGTTGAGGCCGTTCGGCTTGACCCCGAGCGGCAGGACCTCCGCGCCCAATTCCCACAAGGCGTCGGGCGCGACGTGATACGCGGCGCCGTTGGCGCAATCGATCACCACTTTCAGCCCGTCGAGCCGCAGCTGCTCGGGAAAGGTGTCCTTGACGAACTGGACGTAGCGGCCGCGGGCATCGTCGATCCGCCGGGCGCGGCCGATCGCCTCGGACCTGGCGAGTTTCGGCGCCTTCTCCATGCGCTGCTCGATCTTGCGCTCGGTCTCGTCGCTTAGCTTGTAGCCGTCGGGCCCGAACAATTTGATGCCGTTGTCGGCGAACGGGTTGTGCGAGGCCGAGATCATCACGCCCAGATCGGCGCGCATCGACCGGGTCAGCATCGCCACCGCCGGAGTCGGCATCGGGCCCAGCAGCACGACATCCATGCCGACGCTGGTGAAGCCGGCGACCATCGCCGATTCCATCATGTAGCCCGACAGACGGGTGTCCTTGCCGATCACCACGCGGTGGCGGTGGTCGCCACGCAGGAAGTGAGTCCCGGCGGCCTGGCCGACGCGCAGCGCGGTCTCGGCCGTCATCGGCTCGACGTTGGTCGTCCCGCGGATGCCGTCGGTGCCGAAGAATTTGCGTATCATCGGCCGCGCTTTAGCGCGTTTAGCCGATCCAGCGCCAGAAGCCGGCGGGGATCGGGTGCACCCAGGTGGCGAGGAAGAACAAAAGGGTGCCGCCGATTAGCGCGACCGCGCCGGGATTGCCGATTCCGCGCGTGAACGGGACAAATGCGGTCTGCGCAGTCCAGTCGTGCCAATTCTCACCAAACTGCCGGGCTTTCTTTTTGTCCTGGCCGAAGGCGCCGAACAGGGCGAGAATGATGATCGCGCTGTCGAACACCAGTGCCTTGGGCGCGGCGATGATCATCAAATGGACCGCGGCCCAGATGGCGAAGGCCCACATCATCGGGTGGCGCGTGATCCGGAACACCCCGTGTGGGCCGCCGACCGGTCCTCTCGCCCCGACCAGCGCGGGATTCTTCACGAACGAGCCGACGAGGAGGATAGACGCCAGCCACATCAGCACGGTCCCGCCGATCCAGCCGGCCTCTCCCGCATTCCACAGCCGCTCGTTCTCGCGGCCGATCTTGGCGTAGAAATAAATCATCGAGCCGAAGGTCAGCAGCGCAATCAGCGAATAGATTGCTTGAAAGGCACGCTCTCCGACACGCCGGACGAGCGGTTTGCGCAGCGGATGCGAGAGCAGGAAATGCAGGCCAACGAACAGGATGGCCGAACCGAACAGGCCCATTTGCGGAGTCAATGCCGGTACGCCTCCGGCAGGTCGCGCCGCGGCAGGTAGCGGTATCGGTCGCGCAGCCGCGTCTGATGGGTGTCGAGCGGCTGGCGGATGCCGTCGATGAACACCTGCTCGGCGGCGCTCGAGCCCTCGAGCGGGTCGCCCGACCAGATCACGACGTCGGCGCGCCGGCCGGGGGCGAGGCTACCGAGATCGCCGCCCAATCCGAGCGCCTGTGCCGGCTTCGACGTGATCATCGCCAATGCTTCGCCCCAGCTCACCCCGGTTGCCCCCGGAATCTTGGTCAGCGCAACCAGGTTGCCCGCATACTGGCGCTCTTCGAAGATATAGCGGGTGTCGTTGTCGTCGATAAGCCCGATCGATACGTTGACCCCGGCGGCGCGCATCCGGCCGACGTTGGACTGGGTCGCGGCCAATTGCTCGAACGAGGCCGGCAAATCGTTAACCGCCGAGGCGATCACCGGGACACCGGCACGCGCGATCCGGTCGGCGACGGTCCAGCCTTCGCTCGCGCCGACCAGCACGATCTTCAGCGCCGGGAAGTCGCGCTTCAGCGCCAGCACCTGCAGGATGTCGCTGGCGCGCTCGACATGGACCAGCAGATATTGCCGACCCTGGAGCACGGGCACGAGCGCGGCGGCATCGAACCGCGTCAGCAGCACGTCGTCGCTGCGCCGCGCATCGGGGCCGTAGATCCGCGATTCGTTGGGGTTGCGGATCACCGGTCGCTCGCGTTCGTCCGAGGCCTCCCCGCGCGCCGCAGTGACCGGTGCAGCGTAGCGCCGAAGTTCGGCGGCTTCGCGCAGCGCGTTGCGGAACAGGACATGGGCCGATGCGCGTGACCCTCCGGCCTTGTCCTTGCCGGCCTCGCCGAGCTCGACGAACTGGAATTTCCGCGCCGCGGTGATCGGGTCCATGTCGGCGCCGGTGTCGATCACTGCGCCCTGGCCGGCGAAGATCGACTTGCCGGCGCTCGGCGCGACGATCGCCCGGGTGACCCCGTCGGCGCGATTGACGGCGACGGTCTGGTGCAGCGGGTTGATCGCCGGCACCACGTCGATCGCGGCGCTGAACGGCCCGGTGTTACCGGTGTCGTCGGCGCCGTCGGCCGACAGGTCGACGTCAGCGAGGCCGAGGCGGGAGAAGCCGGCGACGATGCCGGGCGTGACCCATTTGCCGGTCGCGTCGATGATTTGAGCGCCGGCGGGAACGCGGACGCCCGGACCTGCGGCGACGATGCGTCCGTTGCGGACCACGACCGTGCCGCCCCGGATCGGCTCCGAGCCGTCACCCTTGGCCACGACGCCGTTGACGATGGCGAAGGTCTGCGCACCTGCCGGAACCGCCGCCGCCAGCAGCAGCGTGGCAAGGACGCCCCCCCTCACTTGACGTCCCCCTCGCCCGGCTGGCCGAGCTCGAAGTCGCTCACCGGCCGCTTCTTCGGGTCGTTGGCGTCGTACATTTCGGCGCCGTCGATCCACACCCGCTCGGGGCGGGTGTAGTCGCTGAACGGGTCGCCGTTCCACAGCACGACGTCCGCCATCTTCCCGGGCGCCAGCGTGCCCGTCTTGTCGAGGATGCCGAGCGCTTTCGCCGGGTTGCGGCTAAGCCACTCCCAGGCGACTTCCTCGCTGATATTGATCCCGGCGCGACGGCCGTCGGCGAGCGCCTTGGCCGCTTCTTGGTTCAGCCGCTGGATGCCGTTGGGATCGTCGGAATGGACGATCGCGCAGGCGCCCGAATTATGGACGAACGGGATATTCTCCTTGATCGCGTCATAGGCTTCCATCTTGAAGCCATACCAATCCGCCCACATGGCCGAGCAGATGCCCTCGCGGGCGAGGATGTCGGCAATCTTGTAGCTTTCCACCGCGTGATGGAAGGCGGCGATCTTGTAGCCGAACTCCTTCGACATATCGATCATGATGGCCATTTCGTCGGCCCGATAGCAGTGGTTGTGGACGAGGATCTTGCCGTCGAGCACGCCCTTCAGAGTCTCCATCGCGAGGTCGCGCTCGGGCATGTCGCCGCCGTTTCGGTAATATTTGTCCCACTTGCGCTTGTAGGCCTGGGCCTTGATCCACACCGCCCGGGCGTACGCGATATTGCCCATCCGGGTTTGTGGCATGTTGCCCTTCGAGCCGTAGACCCGCTTGGGATTCTCGCCGCACGCCATCTTGAGGCCGTAGGGCGCGCCGGGGAACTTCATCCCCTGGGTGGTCCGCGCCGGGACGTTTTTCAGCACCACCGAGCGCCCGCCGAACAGATTGGCCGAGCCGGGCAGCACCTGGAGCGTCGTCACGCCGCCGTTGATCAGCGCCCGCGAAAAGCCCGGGTCCTGCGGCCACACGCTGTGCTCGGCCCACACCTCGGGCCGCGCCGGCGAGGTCGCCTCGTTGCCGTCGGACAGCGCCTGGACCCCGGGCGAGGGATAGTCGCCAAGGTGGCTATGGATGTCGATGATCCCCGGCGTCACCCACTTGCCGGTTCCATCGATCACCGTTGCCCCGTCGGGGACCATCAGATTGGGTTCGACGGCCTTGACCACCCCGTCGGCGATGAGGATGTCGCCGCGCTCCAGCCGGTGGCCGTCGCCATCGAAGATGGTCGCCCCGCGAATGACGGTCGGGACTCCGGGATAGCGCTCGTAGGTCGACGGGTACGGGTCCTCGTTGATGCGGATCGCGGGCGCCGGCTTGGGCTTGGGCTGCATCGACGCGCACGCGCCGAGCGCCAGTGCCGCCCCGCAGACGCCCCCCAGGCGCAAGCTATTTCACCCCGTGCATCAGATATTTGAGCGGCCAGCTGAGCAGCAGCAGGACCACGCCGATGCCGACCGAAATCCAACCGATGGTGGTGAACACGCCGAGATAGGTATCGAGGCTAACCTTGAGGTTGGTGACCTGCCCGCCCACGGTTTCGACACTCGCCACCTGGGCGACGGCACCGGCGACATATTGCGCCACCGAGATCGACAGGAACCAGACTCCCATCATCAGCCCGACGATCCGGGCGATCGACAGCTTGGTGATCATGCTGAGGCCGACCGGCGAAATGCACA
>DASRAY010000005.1:0-66753 GCA_035637935.1 Sphingomicrobium sp. | reverse complement strand
GCGGTAGGTTATGTTTACGCGCTTGGACATGAGGAGGTAGGGCAGCCACAAAGCGACGCTGATCAGGACCTTTTTGACATTGCCGTCGAGCAGCCCGTGAAGCGCCGCCGCGACGTCCGCGGGCAAGCCGCCGGTCCGGGTCACCAGCTCAGCGGTGAACACCTGCATGGCCAGGTCGCCGATCCAAATCGCCAGCAGCAGCCGCGGAAACAGCGGCGCGCGGCGCAGCGCGGCGACGAAGGCGATCATGTAGAGGCTGCCGAACAGGACGACGTCGAACGTCATCGCGAAGTGCAGCGCGGAGAGCCAGGCCGGGGCATCGGCGGCGATCGGCGGCATCGCCGCGAGATATTCGAGCGCCCGGACCGGCACGTTGAGCATCATTCCGACGAGCAGCGAGACCATGATCCCGCTGGTCCCGTACAATCCGTTGCGCTCGGCCTCATGGCGGCTGACCGTCGTCCAACGGCCGACCTGCGCGAGGCGGAACACCGGCTGCGCCTGCACATGACCGTCGCGGAACCAACGCAGAGCCAGCAGGGTCGAAGCGAAGGGCGCGACAACCAGCAGCATATAGGACGCCCAGGTCGAGAAAGCAGGCGCGCCGGCGGGATGCGGGCTGAACGCAATCCGCGCCGCCGACAGCAGGCCGGCGATCAGCAGCCAAGCCTGGAGGATCCGATCGAGCCGCGTGTCGATCGCCAGAAGCAACGCTGCCGATCGGGCCTTCAGGGAGTGATTCAACTGATCGAACATCGGGCGCTTACCTCAGGGCACTAACCAAACCCCTAGCCCGCTCACAGTTGTCATTAGGTAAATGGTCGCCGGCCTTTCAAGGTTCCGGCGCGATTGGCACCCTCTTAGCCAGTGGAGGGCTCGAGCGCGGGATTCCGCGTCTGAATGAACAGGCCGAGAAGCAACAGCGGCGACGCGATCCACGACCCCAAAACGACCAGCAGCGGCAGCAGGAAGATCAGCGCGCAGATGAAGACCTGCCACGCCGGCATCTGCTCCCGGTGCTTGAACAGCAGCAATCCGAAGCCGAGGCAGACCACGGTCATGTCGTAGTGGAAGCCGTACGGAGCGATCAGAAACGCCGCCGTCGCCGCCGTGAAGACGTCAAACCGCCGCAACAGCAGCGCGATCGTCGCGCCCGCGAACAGTAGCCAGCCGACCGGACCGTAGGCCAGGTAGGGCGTGACCATCTGGAGGCGCCACAGCCCGGACGACCGATCGGCGAGGCTCGACGCCTGATGGAAGGCGGCGCCCGCAAACCAGGCTCGCCAGGCATCGATCCCGAAGATGGCGGCGCTGAGGCCGAGGATGGCCAGGGCGATGGCGCTAATCAGCAGGACCCGCCGGCGGCGGGCGGCCTCGACGGCAACCAGCAGCCCGAGGTGCGGCTTGAACGTGAGGAGCGCCGCAGCCACCGCCGAGCCGTTGAACGCGAAGAGCCACAGCGCGCCGAAGAACAGCCCGACCTGACCGAACAGGACGCTGATCAGTGCAGCCGGCGTGATGATCGCCAGGACCTTCGGGATTCCCGGAGGGAAATATGGCCGCGCGGCAAGGTAGAAGAGAGTCGCCGAAACGGCTTGCCACGTCAGAAACGCTGCCCACAACGGAAGGAAGGACAGCGGTACGGCAACGAACAGGCCGTGTGGCGGATAGGGGTAGGCGAGCTTGACGACCGAGGAGCCGGCGATCCGCGCTCCGACAACGCGTAACGTCTCGGTGTCGTAAACCTGCGCGACATGGCCCGCCGCCGCCAGCTTGCCGGCGACCCACACCGCAACGAAATCGCGCTCGTTGAAGGGCGTCACCCACGCGTGGCGCAGCAGGACGAACGCGGCGAAGACCCCGAACCCCCACAGCGCAAAGACCAGGCCGTTGCCGACTCTAACCCGCGGCATTCGCGTCGCGCCTTTCCCGGACGAACAGTTCGTAGACGAGGATCCCGAGGCCCATCGTCGTCGGCCAAATGGCGGCTGCGGCCGTGTTCCACGGGGTGAAATAGGCGACGATGGCCAGCAGCGACCCGAGCTGGATCAGGACCGCCGAAGGCCACAGCCGCGGCCGAACAAAGGCCAGCGCAATCGTCAAGAGATCGGCGACGATGAAATAGCGGGCCGTCATTTTCGGCAGGACCCACGGCAGCAAAGCAGCCGAAGCGGTTGCAATCAGCAGGATTGTCAGCGCGTTGCGTTCCACTCGCATAGACCGCCACACGAGCATTCCGATCGCCGCCATACCGGCTGCGAGGCCGAAGATCAGCCCAACGCGATAGTCGACCACGTCGCGCAACAGCCACCACGGGTTGGGAGCGTTCAGCGACAGATCGTGCATCACATCGCGTTGGCGAAAGTAGATGGTCAGCAATTCCGTCCACGGTCGTCCGGCAAGCGCCGCCGGCACCATCATCAGGATATAGGTCGCGGGAATGAGCACGAGGTGCCAAAGCTTCACCCGTCGCCACAGCACCAACGTCAGCAACAGCGGCGAAACGAACACGGCCTGCAGCTTGAACGACAGCGCCAGCCCGAACATCACCGAGGCAAGGGCCGGCCGCTGGCGGACCGCGAAATAGACGAACCAGATCAGGAAGCTGGCGAAGATCGAATCGCACTGGCCGTGGGCGAAAGCGTTGACGAGCAGCGACGGACAAATGATCGCGACCGCCGCCGCGAGCATGCCCCGGTTCTGGTCGCCCCCAACCTCACGAACGAGCGCGCCAATTCCCCAGGCGCACAACGCGACGAACGGCAGGTTGACCAGCTTGATCGCGGTCACGGTCCCGACCCACGGCTCGATTTGCGCAGCGAGGTTGAGCAGGTAGATATAGGGCGGGGTGTATTCGGAAAATTCACCCGAGATGCTCGCGAGCCCGTGTTGCCGGATCGAGTTCATCCAGCGGAACAGGAACAGGTTGAAGTCGCCGCTTTTCTGCGGCCCTTCGATCGGCAACATCGCGACCGCCGCAACGGCAGCGGTCGCGGCCATCATCGTCAGGATGACGATTGGCGACAGACTCTTCGCGCGATCTTTCATGCGGCCCCGCCGGACAGGCTTAGTGCCGATCCGCCCGATCACAAGGGAGCGGGCGCCTGAGTCCGAATTCGGAACAGTCGAAATCAGCCGCTCAACAGCCGCGGAAACCGTGGTACGTCCGGCGCATGGGGGATGATCGCGGACCGTCGGCGTCGGCGCGCAGCGCGCGGGTGAACGGCCTCCTGTTCGTTGTGGTCGTGCTGCTTGTGCCGCTAGGCTATGCGTTCGTCCCGGCCATCTTCAACGACGGCGACACCAGCTGGCACATCGCCGTCGGGCAATGGATTGCCCAACACGGGCGGATCCCGACGGCCGACCCCTTCTCCTTCACCGCCTACGGCAAGCCGTGGGTGGCGATGGAGTGGCCGGCTGACCTCTTGTTCGCCTCGGCTTATGGGGCCGCGGGCTATGCCGGGCTGGCGGCAGTGTTCGCCGCGGCGCTAATGGCGCTCCATGCGGTGGTCTTCGTCCACCTGCAGCGCCGCGCGTCGCCGATCGCAATCGTCGCCACGCTGCTGCTGATGGACGTCGCGCTGGCGACCTATATGCTGATGCGCCCGCATGTGCTGGTGTGGCCGCTGCTCGCGCTGTGGACCGCACTGCTCGCGCACGGCAGCGAGACCGGGCGGCCGCCGCGGCTCTGGGCCACGCTGCTGCTGACCGTCTGGACCAACATCCACGGCAGCTTCCCGCTCGCCGCGGCGATCGGCGCCGCACTTGCCCTCGACGCTCTGATCAAGGCGGAGTGGAAGACGCTTCGGCCATGGCTGATCTTCGCCGGCGCGAGCCTGGTCGCGGTGTGCCTCAATGCCAACGGCCCCGCGGGGCTTCTCCAGCCGTTCCACGTCGCCGGGCTCGAAACCCTGCACCTGATCGATGAATGGCAGCCGAGCACGCTCGGGCGCACGCCGATCTTCTATTGCGTGCTGTTCGCCGGGCTCGGCGCGCTGCTGTGGCGCGGCGCGCGTGTGCCGCTCGGGCGATTGGTCCTGCTGCTCGCGATGCTCGGCCTGGCCTTCAGCCAGATGCGCCATCAGAGCTGGTTCGTGATCGTCGCCGCGGTGCTGGTGCCGCCGCTGCTCGGCACGCGCGCCGAGCCGGTCGGGCGGCTCGCGCTGCTGGCGCTGGCCGGGCTGCCGCTGGTCGCCATACGCGCGCTGCTGCCGCTCACCCCGCCCGAAAGCGTGGCGAGCCCGTGCCAGCTGCTCGCCGCGGTGCCGCCCGAGCTCAAGGGCCAGCCGGTGTTCAACGAATATAGTTTCGGCGGGCCGCTGATCCTCGCCGGGATCCGGCCCTATATCGACGGCCGGTCGGAGATGTACGGCGACGCCTTCGTCCGCGATTATGTCGCGATCGGGAACGGCGACTGGGCCCGCTTTAACCGCGCGGTCGACCGCTACCACATTCGCTGGACGATCCTCCCCGCCGGCAACTCCAGGCTGCACCGCGAGCTCGATGCGTCAGGCAAGTGGCGGCGAATCTATGCCGACCGGGTCGGCGTGATCCACGTCCGCCGGGACTAGTGGGCGCCGCCCCCCGCGGCGGGAAGCACCATCAGCGAGCGCAGCGCGCCCTGGAACTGATGCAGTTTCTCGCCCTGCAGCTGGGCCGGAGCCGCGGCCAGCTTGACCGAGGTCGGATTGACCGCGCGGCCGTCCTTCAGGACTTCGTAGTGAAGGTGCGGCCCGGTCGACAGGCCGGTCGAGCCGACATAGCCGATCACCTGGCCCTGGCGGACCATGGTCCCGGCGCGGGCGACGATCCGGCTCATATGGCCGTACATCGTCTGGATCCCGCCGGCATGGGCGATCCGCACCATGTTGCCGTAGCCGCCGGCCCAGCCCGAGCTGGTCACCCGCCCGTCGGCGGCGGCCACGATCGGCGAGCCGTAGCGCGCAGCGAGGTCGAGCCCGGCATGCATCCGGCGATAGCCGAGGATCGGATGGAAGCGGCTGCCGAACCCCGAGGTCACCCGGCCGTTGACCGGCATGCGCATGCTCTGGCTGGTCTCGCCGCCGACACCGTCGCCGTTGACCCAGATCGTCTCCCGGCCGTCGGTCCATTTGAGCAATTCGACATCGGCGCGGGCGACCCGGTCGAGACCGACGTAAAGCAGGCGGCCCTTCGGCCCCGGCTCATAGACCAGGTCGAACCGGTCTGCGACGGAGAGGCCGTTGGCGAGCGGCAGCGCACGCTTCAGCACGCGGACATATTCGCGGCCGATCCGCTCCGGCACCGCCGCCCGCTGGAGCGCGGCCGTCAGGTCAGCGCCGATCGTGCCGCTGGCGCGGACGTAGGCGGATTCGTCCGCGGCGGGCGCCGGGGCCGGCCGTGCCGGGCTGCCCGTGTGGCGGGCGACCGGCCGCGCTTGCGCGGTGCGCGAGATCGAGGCTGGCGATGGCGAGAACGCGGCCGCAAGCGCGACCACGGCGAAAGCCGAGGCTCCGCCGATCAGCGTCACGCGATGAACTGTCCGTCTATTCACAGCCGCTTGCCCCCCAACATCAGGCCCCGGCTCGGTTCCGCCGCCCTTTTCATCCCTTCGGCGCTGGTCCGTCAAGCCGTTGGAATCATTCCGTCCCGGAAAGGAGCGCGAGCAGGGCGAAGCTCGCGAGCCAATGTTCCCCCATATAGTCGCCGGCAAGGTGCGGCATGGCGGCGGCGAGATGGACGTCGGCATGTTCGGGATGGCCGAGCTCGCGCCAGCACCAGGCGCGGCTGAGGTTGAGCCCGTCGAGATGGGCGATCTTGCCGTCGCTGCGGTCGCTGACGATCGCCGGGGTGAACAGGGTCGCGGGCTCGCGCGACTCGACCCGCGGCAGGAATTGCTCGAACCAGATCGGGAACAGGGCCGGATGCCCCCGCTTCATGCACAGCGCCTCGATCAGCGCCGGCGACAGGAACTCGTCGCCGCCCGGTTCCCACGCCTGGCAGTCGCGGTCGGTGCCGAACCAGTCGCGCGACCGCTGCTTGATCAGGTCGGCGAGCCTGCGGTCGAACCGTTCCGCCCATTCCAGCGAGAGGATCAGCGCGAAGGCCGAGTTGAAATGAGTCCCGACGCGGATCGGATAAGTCAGGACCGCGAGGTAGCGGCCAAGCCGCTCGGCGAAGGCGCGGGCGAGCGGCTCGAGCGCCCTGCCCCAGCCCTGTTCGTGTCGGCCTGCCTCGAGGTGGAGATAGAGCAGCCACCCCCAGCCATAGGGCCGCTCGAAGCCCCGGCTCGAGGGCCGATCGAGATAGGCGAGCTCGACCGCGACCTTGTCGGCCGTGAAGGTCGCGCTCGCGAGCTCGGCGATCGCGTCGCTCGGGTATAAGCGGTGGAGCGTCAGCAACGTCCACCAGCCGTGGACGCAGCTGTGCCAGTCGAAGCTTCCGAAGAAGATCGGATGCAGGTCGCGCGGCGAACGCTTATCCTCGGGCCCGTCCATCACATGATCGAGCTTGTTGGGAAATTCCCGCGTCACATGCCCGAGCGCGATTCGCGCCATGCGCGACGCGAGATCGGAGTCGAGCCTCACAGCCGGAACCCCGCGACGTACAGGATCAGGATGTTGGCGATCAGCAGCGGCAGCGCCGTCGGCACCTGCGCCTTGATCACCCCATATTGGTTCTTGAGTTCGAGCAGGGCCGCCGGGACGATGTTGAAGTTGGCCGCCATCGGGGTCATCAGCGTCCCGCAGAAGCCGGCGAGCATGCCGACCGCGCCGATCACCGCGGGATTGCCGCCGTCGGCCTGGATCAGGATCGGCACCCCGATCGCGGCCGCCATCACCGGGAAGGCGGCGAAGGCGTTGCCCATGATCATCGTGAACGCGACCATCCCGAGCGCGAACAGCACGACGGCGAGAAAGACATTGCCGTGGGGGATGATCGCGCTCGCCATGGCGCCGATGGTCGTGCCGACTCCCGCCGCGGCGAAGATCACGCCCAGCGCCGCCAACATCTGCGGCAGTACCAGCGCCCAGCCAATCGAATCCGCCAGGCGCCCGCCTTCGTCGATCGGCGCGAATGCGGGCGGGCGAAGCCAGGCATAGCAGGTGGCAAGCGCGATGATCGCGCCCACGCCGAGCAGGATCAGCGTAACGGACTTCGGATCGATCAAGCCGATATCCTTCAGCGGGGTATAGTTGAATGCCAGCGTTCCGACGAAGGCGGTGAACGGAATGATCAGAGCCGGCAGGAACAGCTTGTTGCCGAGCCGGTCGGAATGGATTTTGCGTTCCTGGCTCGTGGTCGAGGGCCGGGCGCCTTTGCCGAGCAGATGCGCCCCGGCGATCGCGACCAGGGCCAGGACCAGCACCCCGTTGCCGATGTCGCCGAGGAAATCGCCGAACCAGAAGCTCGTCGCCAGCAGGCCCCAGAAAGCGCCGTTGCCCAAGCGCTTGGAATTGGTGCGATCGCGCGCGCTCGACAGCGCGAAGCCGGCGAAGGCCGCGCCGGCGAGGACGTAGAGCCACTGGAGGTTGATCATCGACTATCCTCCCTGTCCCCGCGGAAGCGGGGATGGGGAGGGGGACCATCCGCCGCAGAGCGGATGGTGGAGGGGCCGGTCGCGGCTTCGGCCCCTCCACCACTCAGCTGCGCTGAGCGATCCCCCTCCCCATCGCTTCGCGGCAGGGAGGATAATCTCCGGTCCAGCCACAGCAGCCGGCCGCCGTGGATCAGGAAGGCGCAGATGGCCGTCGGGATCGCCCAGACCGAAAGCTGGAACGGCGTCAGCTCGATCCCGAAACTCCTCAGCGAGCTTTGGATCAACAGGATCGAGGCGATGGCGAGGAAGATGTCTTCGCCGAAGAACACGCCGACATTGTCGGTTGCCGCGGACATCGCCTTGACCCGTTCCGTCGTGGCCTCGTCCAGCTCGCCGTGCTGTTTTTCCGCGGCCGCGACCGCCATCGGCGCGAGCAGCGGGCGAACCGTCTGCGCATGGCCCGCCACAGTGGTCAGACCCAGCGCCGCGAAAATCTGCCGCAACCCGAGATAGACGATCAGTAGCCGTCCCGTCGTTGCGCGCTTCATGCCGCGGATCAGCGCCCTCGCCTGCTGCTGCAGCCCGTAGCGCTCGAGGATGCCGATGACCGGCAGGACGATATAGGTGATCGTGACATAGCGGTTCTCGTTGAAGCCGTGACCGAGCGTTCCAAGCACTTTGAGGAACGGCATATGCCCGAGCAGGCCGGTGACGATCGCCGCGACCGCGACCACCAGCAGCGGATTGAACCGCAGCGCGAAGCCGAGGACGACGAGCGCGATTCCGAGCAGCGGGAGGTAATTCATTCCGCCACTCCAAACCCGCCGCCGCCCGGAGTCTCGATCACGAAGCGGTCGCCCGGGTAAACATCCGCCGACTCGGTCGCGCTCAGCATTTCGACCGTCCCGTCGCCGCGCTCGACCCAGTTGCGGCCGGGCTGAGCGTCGGCTCCGCCCTTGATCCCGCGCGGCGGCACGCGGCGGCGGTTGGCGAGGATGTTGGCGCGCATCGGCTCGAGGAACGTGACCGCCCGGACCACGCCGTCACCGCCGGCGTGAGCCCCCGACCCGCCGGAGCCGCGGCGGATCGCGAACTGGTCGAGGCGCACCGGCAGCCGCGTTTCGAGGATCTCGGGGTCGGTCAGACGGCTGTTGGTCATATGCGTCTGAACCGCGCTCGTCCCGTCATAATCCGGCCCGGCGCCCGAGCCGCCGCAGATCGTCTCATAATATTGGTGCTGCGCGTTGCCGAAGGTGAAATTGTTCATCGTCCCCTGGCTCGGCGCAAGCCGGCCGGTCGCGGCGAACAAGGCATCGGTCACGACCTGGCTGGTCTCGACATTGCCGGCGACGACCGCCGCCGGATGGCTCGGGTTGAGCATAGAGCCTTCCGGAATGATGAGCTGGATCGGCCGCAGGCAGCCGTCATTCATCGGAATGGAGTCGTCGATCAGGGTCCGAACGACATAAAGCGACGCCGCGCGGGCGATCGAATATGGGGCGTTGAAATTGTCCGGCAGTTGATCGCTGGTGCCGGTGAAATCGAACGTCGCCGAACGCGCGGCTTTGTCGATGCTGATCGCCACCCGAACGTGCGCGCCGTTATCCATCTCATAATCGAACGCCCCATCATCGAGCCGATCGACCAGTCGCCGCACCGACTCTTCCGCGTTCGAGAGCACGTGATTCATATAAGCCGCGACGACCTCTGGCCCGTAGTCGCGCGCGGTCTGGGCGAGCACCTCGGCACCACGGGTGCACGCCGCGAGCTGGGCCTTGAGGTCCGAGACATTGCGGTCCGGATTGCGCGCCGGCCACTCACCCGAGCCAAGCAACGCGCGCATCTCCGCCTCGCGGAAATGGCCTTCGTCGACGAGGAGCTCATTGTCGATCAGCACGCCCTCGTCGTCGATCGTCCGGCTATCGGGGGGCATCGAGCCCGGCGCGATCCCGCCGATGTCGGCATGATGCCCACGGGCGGCGACGAACGCCGAGGGCAAATCTTCCCCGGAACGGGGAGGTGGCAGCTCCGAAGGAGCTGACGGAGGGGGGGTCGAGACCTGCACACCGCCCCCTCCACCACTTCGTGGTCCCCCTCCCCGTTCCGGGGAGGAATAAAAGACGGGTACGATGACCGTGATGTCCGGGAGGTGAGTCCCGCCGCGATAGGGGTCGTTCAGCACATAGGCGTCGCCGCGGCGGATGCCGCGCCCGTCTCTAGCCGCGCCGCGCGTGTCGATAATCGTGCGGATGCTCTCGCCCATCGAGCCGAGATGCACCGGGATATGCGGCGCGTTGGCGATCAGCGCCCCGTCGCGGTCGAAGATGGCGCAGCTGAAGTCGAGCCGTTCCTTGATGTTGACGCTGGTTGCGGTCGACTGCAGCGCGACGCCCATTTCCTCGGCGATGGCCATGAACAGATTGTTGAAAATCTCGAGCCGGACGGGGTCGACGTCGGTGCCGATCGCCTTCTCGCGGTTGAGCGGCACGGCGCGAGTGAGAACGAGCGTGCCGTCGTTCGCGCGCTGCGCCGTCCAGCCGGGCTCGACGACGATGGTCGAGGTCGGTTCGAAAATCAGGGCTGGGCCGGTCCATTCCTCCCCGGTACGGGGAGGTGGCAGCTCCGCAGGAGCTGACGGAGGGGGGTCCGAGACCTGCACGCCGCCCACTCCACCACTTCGTGGTTCCCCTCCCCGTCTCGGGAGGGATTTACCAACCGCCTCCACCACCAGCGCATCGACGATCACCTCGGCGCCTTCGTCCCAATAGCCGAAGCGGTGGCGATGAAGGTCGGAGAAGGCCGCGTGCATCTGCTCGGCCGGCGCGATCGCGATCTCGAGCGTGGTGTCGCTGCCCGCGGTGCGCAGGCGCGCGCGGCAGTCGAGGTCGATCTGCTCGCCGGTTATGCCTTGCTCCATCAGGGCCTCGCGGGCGCGCTCTTCGAGTTCGACCAGCGCATGAGAAAAATCCTCGCCGAGCGGCTTCAGCCAGCTCGTCTCGCGGATCGCCTTCACGTCGGCGAGGCCGATGCCGTAGGCCGAGAGCACGCCGGCGAGCGGGTGGACCAGGATCCGCTCCATGCCGAGCGCGTCGGCGACCGCGCAGGCGTGCTGGCCGCCGGCGCCGCCGAAGCAGGCGAGCGTGTAGCGGGTGACGTCATGGCCCCGCGCGATCGAGATCTTGCGGATCGCCGCGGCCATGTTGTCGACCGCGATCTCGAGGAAGCCCGCGGCGATTTGCTCGACGCTGCGCGGCGAATCGAGCTGGTCGGCGACCTCCTGCAGGCGGGCCCGCGCGGCTTCGGGGTCGAGCGGCTGGTCGCCGCCAGGCCCGAACACGTTCGGGAACCGTGCCGGGTCGATCCGGCCGAGGACGAGGTTGCAGTCGGTGACCGTCAACGGGCCGCCATTGCGATAGCAGGCCGGGCCCGGGTTCGCCCCGGCGCTTTCCGGGCCAACGCGGAAGCGCATCCCGTCGAAGCGGCAGATCGAGCCTCCGCCCGCGGCGACGGTATGAATCTGCATCATCGGCGCACGGATCCGGACCCCAGCGACGACGCTCTCGTCCGCCAGTTCGAACCGCCCGGCGTAATGCGAGACGTCGGTCGAGGTGCCGCCCATGTCGAAGCCGATCAGGCGCTCAGACCCGCCATGGGGCGCGCTCGCCGCGACCATCCCGACCACCCCGCCGGCCGGTCCCGAAAGGATCGCATCCTTGCCGCGGAAGGCGTTCGCCTCAGCCAGGCCGCCGTTCGACTGCATGAAGTGGAGGTCGGTTTCCGACGGAAGTCCGGCGGCGACCCGCTCGACGTAGCGCCGGAGGACCGGCGACAGATAGGCATCGACCACCGTCGTGTCGCCGCGCCCGACGAGCTTGATCAGCGGCGCGACCTCGTGGCCGACCGAGACCTGGCTGAAGCCGAGCTCGCGCGCGATCGCGGCCAGGCGCATTTCATGGTCGGGCCAGTCCCAACCGTGCATCAGGACGACGGCCAGCGCGTCGATGCCCGAGTCGCGCACGGACGCCAGCGCCGCGCGGGCCAGGCCCTCATCGAGCGCCGTCAGCACCGCGCCGTCGACGCCGACCCGCTCGTCGATCTCGACCACGCGCTCGTACAGCAGCGCCGGCAGGACGATGTGCCGGGCGAAGATCTCGGGCCGCGCCTGGTAGCCGATGCGCAACGCGTCGCCGAACCCGCGAGTGATCGCGAGCGCGACCCGCTCGCCCTTGCGCTCGAGCAAGGCGTTGGTCGCGACCGTGGTCCCCATCCGCACGGCCGCAACCGACCCGCCTTCGTCCGCCAGCACGCGGCGAATCGCTTCGAGTGCCGCGTCGGCATAGCGGCCGGGGTTCTCGGACAGCAGCTTCTCGACCCGCGACCGTCCGTCCGACGAGCGCGCGACGACGTCGGTGAAGGTCCCGCCGCGGTCGATGGCGAAGGTCCAGGTCGGCTCCACGCGTTACGCTCAAGCATAACCATCATTTCACTTCCAGCCGCACCGTCACGTCCTTAAGGGAGCCGGCATGCAAGTATTGGTGACAGGGGCTGCGGGCTTCATCGGCGCCGCCACCGCCCGGGTGCTGCTTGAACGGGGCGACGAAGTCGTCGGAATCGACAATCTCAACGACTATTACGACCCGGCGCTGAAGCGCGCCCGGCTTGAGCGGCTGGCGAGCCGGTTCGACAACCGCTTCCATTTCGAGCCGGTCGACTTCGCCGATGCCGACGCGCTGAACGACCTCGCGGGTCGCTCCGAGTTCGACCGCATCGTCCATCTCGGCGCCCAGGCGGGGGTCCGCTACAGCATCGAGAATCCGGCCGCCTACGTGCGCTCGAACCTGGTCGGCCATTGCAACATGCTCGAGCTGGCGCGGCAGCGGCGGTCGAGCCATTTCGTCTATGCCTCATCGTCGTCGGTCTACGGCAGCAACAAGACCCTGCCGTTCCGGGTCGAGGACCGCGTCGACCAGCCGCTGTCGATGTACGCCGCGACCAAGAAGGCGGACGAATTGCTCAGCGAATCCTACGCCAGCCTGTACAAATTGCCCGCGACCGGGCTGCGCTTCTTCACCGTCTACGGGCCGTGGGGACGGCCGGACATGGCGATGTGGGTGTTCACCAAGGCGCTCTACGCCGGGGAGCCGTTGCCGCTGTTCAACCGCGGCGAGATGCGCCGCGACTTCACCTACATCGACGATATCGTGCGCGGCGTGATCGCCTGCCTAGACGGACCGCCGGCCGACGACGGAGCGGAGAAAGCCGGCGGCAGCGTGAGCCCGCACGCGGTCTACAATATCGGCAACCACCGCAGCGAGGATCTAATGCGGGTGGTCGAGTTGCTCGAGCAGGCGACCGGCAAGACCGCGGTGCTGTCCCGCCAGCCGATGCAGCCGGGCGACGTCAAAGAGACGTTCGCGGACATCAGCGCGATCGAGCGCGACCACGGCTTCCAGCCGACCACCACGATCGACGAGGGCGTGCCGCTGTTCGTGCGCTGGTATCGGGACTATCATCAGCTATAGCGACCGGCCGATGAGCCTGCCGCCGATCCTCCAGCACCTGCGCATTCCGGTGGTCGGCGCGCCGCTGTTCATCGTTTCCAATCCGAAGCTGGTGATCGCCCAGTGCATCGCCGGGATCGTCGGCAGCTTCCCGGCGCTGAATGCGCGGCCGGCCGAGCTGCTCGACGAATGGCTGCACGAGGTCACCGAGGCGCTCGCGGCGTGGGACCGCGACCATCCCGACCGGCCCGCCGCGCCGTTCGCGGTCAACCAGATCGTCCACCGCTCCAACGACCGCTTCGAGCACGACATGGCGGTGTGCGCCAAATGGAAGGTGCCGATCGTCATCACGTCGCTGGGCGCGCGGGTCGAGCTCAACGAGGCGGTTCATGGATGGGGCGGGATCACGCTGCACGACGTGATCGACGACCGCTTCGCCCGCAAGGCGGTCGAGAAAGGCGCGGACGGGGTCATTGCCGTCGCGGCCGGAGCCGGCGGCCATGCCGGCCGCTGGTCGCCGTTCGCGCTGATCCAGGAGATCCGCGCCTGGTTCGACGGTCCGCTGATCCTGTCGGGCGCGATCGCCAACGGCGGCTCGGTGCTCGCGGCCGTGGCCGCCGGCGCCGACCTCGCTTATGTCGGCTCGCCATTCATCGCCACAGTGGAGGCCAATGCGCCGGACGCCTACAAGCAGGCGATCGTCGACAGCGGCGCGTCGGACATCGTCTATTCCGACCTGTTCACCGGAGTTCACGGCAATTATTTGCGCGCGTCGATCGTCAATGCCGGGCTCGACCCCGACAATCTCGCCGCGGGCAGCCTCGACACGATGAAGTTCGGCTCGGACGGGTCGAGCAGGGCCAAGGCGTGGCGCGACATCTGGGGCTCGGGTCAGGGGATCGGCGTGATCGACCGGGTCCAGCCTGCCGGCGATTATGTGGCCGAGCTGGCCGCGCAATATGACGCCGCGAAGGCGCGGCTCGAGGTCGGTTAGCCTAGGCCTGCCCGCCGAGCCCGCGCTCGAGCCGGCCCATCAGGGCGCGCGCGGGGCTCTGCGGAATCTCGGTCTCGAGCTGGCCCTGGTCGATGCGCAGGATGCGCGCATAGAGGTCGGCGCTGGCGTTGATCAGCCGCTGCGCCGACTCGGGCAGCTGCTCAACCACCGCCGGATCGCTGTCCGCGGCATGACCGAGCCGCCGCTCCGGGCGGCGTCCCGCGGCCGTCGGGATCTCGCCCGATTCGATCGCCCGCTGGGTCAGCAACCAAGCGACGATGTGCATGATCCGGGTCGTGACCTTGAGTGACTCACAGGCGAAACCGACCCGAGCGAACGGCTCGAGCGACGTGCGATCGTTGCGGCCGACGTCGTCGAAATAGGACCGCGCCTCGTCGGCCAGCAGCATGGCCTCGGTGTACAGCGAGTCGATCACCCGCGAGGTGATGCGCACTTGCAGCTGCGAAAGGTCCGATTCGTCCATCATCGTTTAACGTGCCACCGTTGGGCGCGGCTGAAAACGCCCGAGTCCGGCGCCCGGGCGCCCGTAGCGCCCCGATCGTCCCGGCGCGGGACACATCAGGCGATGATGTCCGGGATATTGTTGTTGGTGATCATCTGGATCTGGTCCTTGAGCCGGAGCTTGCGACGCTTGAGGCGGACGAGTTCCAGCTGGTCGGAGCAGGGATCCGCGGCGAGCGCCGCGATCTCCTCGTCGAGGCGCCGATGCTCCGCCTTCAAACTGTCCAAGGCACCGTGTCCCAGCGGACCCGGATCGTCGTCGTTCATCGCCTCGGACTGTACAGCAAAGCACCGGCCGCCGGAACGCCCGCCGGACGACGATTTGAACCGCCGGTCCGGCGAGCCGTTCGAGGGGTCGAGACAAAGCCGACGATTCGTGGTTTACTGCGGGGTCGTTACTTGCCGAAAGGAATGGCACCCATGGACAAGGCACAGGTCGAGGCTCTCGAGTCGAAGCACCAGGCGCTTCACGCGCTGATCGACGAAGAAGAGCATCGACCGCATCCGGACGAAGACCTTCTCCACCGCCTCAAGAAAGAAAAGCTGCGCATCAAGGACGCGCTCGCCGGCCACTATACGCATTAGGCGACCCGCCGCCGCGGGACGGCGTCAGTCGTCCCGCGAAATCTTCTCGATCCGCTCGTGGCGCTCCTGCGCCTCCAGAGTCATTGTCGCGATCGGCCGCGCTTCGAGCCGCGCCAGCGAGATCGGCTCGCCGGTCACTTCGCAATAGCCGTATTCGCCTTCGTAGAGGCGGCGCATCGCGCAATCGATCTTGGCGATCAGCTTGCGCTGGCGGTCGCGGGTGCGGAGTTCGATCGACCAGTCGGTCTCGCTCGACGCGCGGTCGGCGAGGTCGGGCTCGCGCAGCGAGTCGACCTGGAGCTGGGCCATGGTCGCCCGCGACTCCTCGATGATCGCTTCCTTCCAATCCTTGAGCTTGCGCAAAAAATAAGCCCGATGCTTCGGGCACATGAACTCTTCGTCGTCCGAAGGCCGGTAGCCTTCGGCGAGAATGATCCGGTCAAATCGTTCGAAGTCGTCGCCGCCGTACAGGTCGACTAGAGCCGTCGCCATTCCATCCCCTCCCCGCGCGGGCCGCGGCCGAACCGCCGAGACCCAGTTACGCCTGCCACCTGCTGCGGCCGGCCAACCGGTGCAGCCGGAGGCGATTACTCGTGACTTTCCCGTGACTTACAGCCGGGTTGGCCACTCGTCCCCAACCGGGGCCTATAGATAGGCTCCCCCGGCTGAACAAGCGCTTACCGGTGAGTCGTGAAGAAATCGCCAACCTGTTGCGAATATGGCGCAATCCGCCCGGCATTGCGTCCGCGAGTGGCGCCCGCCATAGCCCGGACATGCGAATTTTGCTGACCAACGACGATGGCGTGAACGCCCGGGGCCTAAGGCTGCTCGAGGCCGTCGCGCAGTCTTTAAGCGACGATGTGTGGATCGTCGCCCCGACCGAGGAGCAGTCGGGCGCCGGCCATTCGCTGACCCTGACCACGCCGGTGCGGCTGCGCCGCCACGACGACCGGCGCTTCTCGGTCACCGGCACGCCGACCGACGCCGTCATGCTCGCGCTCGCGCACGTGATGAGGGATTCCCCGCCCGACCTCATCCTGTCCGGCATCAATCGCGGAGCGAACCTGGCGGAAGATGTCACCTACAGCGGCACCGTGTCGGCGGCGATGGAAGGTGCGCTTGCCGGCGTGCCGTCGATTGCGCTCAGCCAGGCCTATTCGCGCGAGGGCATGGGCGACATGGTCCCGTTCGCCGCCGCCGAGGCATGGGCCGAACGGGTCCTGGCGCCGCTGCTCCAGTTCCAAATGGAGCCGCGCACCCTGATCAACGTCAACTTCCCGGCCATCCCGCCCGCCGAGGTCAAGGGAATCCGCGTGTGCCGCCAGGGCCTGCGCGATTATGGCCGGCTGCGCATCGTCCAGCGCACCGACCCACGCGGTTATGATTATTACTGGTTCGGGCTTGGCCCGATGGTCGAGACCCCCGGCCACCAGACCGACCTCGAGGCCGTGGCCGACGGCTATGTCGCGGTCTCGCCGCTCCACCTCGACCTCACCCACGGTCCGTCGATGGACGCCCTCCACAAACGATTCGCGGCCGCGCCCGAGGACGCGACCGCGAAATAGGAACCGAGCTCGCGAAGCGGCTTAGCGGCCGCGTTCGCCGCGCTGGCCCGCCGGCGGCGGCGGAGCATTGGTCGACGCGGCAAGCCAGGTCGAAGTCGAATTACAGCTGCTGGTCAGGGTCACCGGCTGGCCGGCCTGGAATGGCGCCGAATAGGGCCAGCATTCCTGGGCCGTGCCGTTGTTGAGGCACAGCTGCCCGTTGGCCGCGGTCCATGTCCCGGGGACGGTGTTGCCGCCCGGAGTGACGATGCGCGCCGCGCCGCCGGCATCGAGATAAACGGTGTTGGTGACGCCGTTGGTGGTCACCTGGACCGACTGACCGACGATCTCCGAGCCGGGAGTCCAAGCCTGGGCGAGCGCCGCGGCGGGAAGTGCGCCAAGAGCGACGACAGCGAGTGAAACCGAGAGCAAAGTCCTCATAACGCCAATCCCTTTTTCAGCTCATGCAACGAACGCGACCCAATGCGGATCAGTCCGGACTGTGCTTGTGGTGGTTCCTGAGCAGGAAGTAGGCCCCAACGCCGATGGCGATCGCGCCGAGCGCGAGCCACAGCGGCGAGATTCCGAGACCGCCGCCACCAGCGGCTTCGACCGGCGGAACCGGAGTGGGCGGAGGAGGCCCGGCGACCGGCGCCGGAGCGTCGACGGCGGGCAGCACGCAGCCAGCGGCAGGCGCCTGGCCAACCGTCGCAACGCCGCTGCACAGCGCCGCTGCGGGAGCGCCGGAGCTCAGCACCGTCAAGGCTGCCCAGGGATCAATATGCTGAGCAGAAATTGCTGTGGGCGTTGCCGCAACCGCTCCAGTGGAGCTAATAAACATCGACCCGGCGACCATCAGGCCGACCATCGACTTAAACCGCAAACTCGCCATCCATTTTCTCCCGGCGCAGCGGGGTTGATCCCCCATCTGGGTAGTCCCCTAAAGCCCGACAACCAATAAGCCAGAACAAAGTTGCGTGCCAAGGGCTCGGGCCAGATTTTTTCAGTCTTCTGCCGTTTTTTGACCACACATAAGTTACGGAACAGTGACTCCGAAGACATTGCCGGCGGGGGAATAGCGGCACACCAGATAGTCGCTGCGGGCCGACGAGCGGACCGCGCAACCGACCCGATCGGTGCCCGGCCAGATCATCTGGCTGTAATGCCCGACCTGATCCCAGCGCCCGGTCACGCTGACCGCCGGGAAGCGGCCGCGAGTAAACCAGCGGCCCTCCGCTGCCCAGGCGCCGACCATCTCGTCGATGCTGAATGCGCCGCGGGTCCCCATCCACAGATTCTCGCCCTGGCCCGGCCGCGCGGCCGAGGGCGAATGGCCCCAGCGTCCGGTCCGCGCCAGCTCGAGCGCGTAAGCGTCGGCCGCGGACGCCAGCGCCGAGTCCCAATAGATCGGCCGGACCCCGGCGGAGGACCGGGCCTGATTGTGGAGGACGACGATGCGCATGGCGACGGCGGTCGCCGGCGGAATGATCAGGGTCGAGGCGACGGCCGGCACCGCGCCGAGCGCGAGCGCCGCGCCAAGCATCATGAACTGCAATCTCTCCCGGCCCGTCCCCATCGCCGCCGACCATAAGCGAGGGGAACTGAACGAAATGTTTCCGCGTCCTAGGCGGCCGCGGCGGCCGCGGCGCGGTGCGCGCGCAGCCAGGCCTGGAACATGAGGATGGCCCAGATCGCCGGGGTCGAGTCGCGGCGGCCGCTCACATGATCGTGCCAGCGTCGCTGGACGACATCCGGGTCGAGCCAGCCGTCGGCGCGCATCGCGCCCGGCTCGAGCAGATCCTCGGCCCAATGGCGCAGCGGGCCCTTGATCCAGGCACCGACGGGGATTGCGAACCCCGCCTTCGGCCGCTCGATCAGCTCGCGCGGAACGAGCGTGTCGAGGAGCTGGCGCAGAACCTGCTTCCCGCGCCCGCCGCGAATCTTGAGCGCCAACGGGATGCGCGCCGCGAGCTCGGCGACGCGGTGATCGAGGAACGGCACCCGGGTTTCGAGCGCAACCGCCATCGCCGCGCGGTCGACCTTGGCCAGGATGTCGTCGGGCAGGTAGCTGACCGAGTCGCAATACATCATCCGCACCGCATCGGGCGCGTCGCCGCCGACCGCGAGGTCGAAGGCCGCGCCGGCCGGGTCCGCGCCGATCACCGGGGACGGCTCCTGGCTCCACTCGTCGAGGAAGCTGCAGTAGACCTCGTCGAAACTGCCGGCCGAGGCGGCGAGGCGGAATGCCTTCTGCAGCTTGCCGCCGAGGTGCGGCGGGCGCCGGCCAGGGAACAGGCCCGCCATACCGCTCCAGAATTGCGAGGGCACGCGGCTCAGCGGCGAGCCGGTCGCGGCGCGCAACGGCTGCGGCACTTTCTGCAGCTGGCGCCACAGCCGCGGCGCCGCGAAGTGCCGATTGTAGCCGGCGAACAGTTCATCGCCGCCGTCCCCGGTCAGCGCGACGGTGACTTGCTCGCGCGCGAACCGGCTGACGAGATGGGTCGGGATCTGCGACGAATCGGCGAAGGGCTCGTCATACATGCCGGGGAGCAGCGGGATCACGTCGCGCGCTTCCCGAACGGTCACGTAGCGCTCGTCGTGGACCGTGCCGAGATGCTGCGCGACGCGCTTGGCGGCCTTCGCCTCGTCGTACCCGGCTTCCTCGAACCCGATCGAGAAGGTGCGCACCGGGACGCTCGAATATTTCTGATAGAGCCCGCAGATGGTCGAGCTGTCGACCCCGCCGGAAAGGAACGCGCCGACCGGCACATCGGCCATCGACTGCCCGCGGATGGCGGTCGCGAGGATCCGCTCGAGCTCCTCCAGCGCTTCGCGCTCGTCGGCGATCGGCTGGTCGAGGCCGCGCCGGACGACCTCGCGGTGGGACCAGTAGCGCTCGAGGGCCAGGCCGCCCGCGCTGGCCCCCTCGACCGGCGGCTCGTCGAGCGGCCGCGCCGCAGCCTCGTGGTCGAGCGTCAGGATGCAGCCGGGCGGCAGCTTGAACACCCGCTGGTAGATCGACAGCGGGGCCGGGATGTACGTGCGCGACGCGAACTGGCCGAGCGCCCGGCGGTCGATCGCATTGTCGAACCGCGGGTGCGCGCGCAGCGCCTTCAGCTCCGAGCCGAACAGGAAGTCGCGGCCGGACCAGCCGTAATAGAGCGGCTTTTCGCCGAACCGGTCGCGGACCAGGGCGAGCGTCCGCGCCTTGCGGTCCCACACCGCGAAGGCGAACATCCCGGCGCTGCGGCGAAGAGTCTCGACCAGCCCCCAGGTGACGATCCCGTGGAGGAAAACCTCGGTGTCCGAATGGCCGCGCCAGCCGCCTTCCGGAACCGCGCCTTGCGCTTCGAGCGCGCGCCGCAGGTCGGCGTGGTTGTAGATCTCGCCGTTGAAGGTGAGGACGAAGCGGCCATCCGCCGAGAGCATCGGCTGGTGGCCCGCCGGCGACAGGTCGACGATCGCCAGCCGCCGGTGGCCGAGCCCGACTCCGGCCTCCGCGTCGACCCAAATGCCCTCGTCGTCGGGCCCGCGATGGGCGATCGGCCGGATCAGCCGGGCGACGGCCCGGTCGTCGATCGCCGCGGTGCTGATCAGGCCGGCTATGCCGCACATGGCCGCGTCAACGCCTCAAGCGCCGATCCGGCGCGCCGCGCGCCGTTCCCGCCACCGCCTGAGCCCGGCGAGCAGTGAGAACCGGTCTTCATAGTGATCGAACGCCATCTGCCCTCGCGCGACGTTGAGCGTGTGCGGCCCGCGGCGGCCGGCGAATCGAACCGTGCCCGCCGCCACCTCCTCGTAGCGCTCGCGATCGATCCGGGTCACGCGAAACAAGCTGATGCCGTCACCATAGCCGCGGCGCAGGTCCTGGCCGACGCGGATCAGGGCGCCGTCGACCGGGATGGGGGTGCCCGCCATGCGGCCGCCCTCGGGCGAGATTCGGATCGGGCTCGCGGGATGCTCGGTGAACTTGGCGTCGAGCGCGTCGGCGACCCACAGGCGCAGGACCGATTGGCCTTCACTCGCGACATTGCCGAACAGGAAGACCGCGTCGCCGTGCCGGAAGGGCGTCGGGTCGAGCAATCGCGGGCGGCCCGGGACCGCGAGCTCGACCGGCTCGCCGAGGCCGTCGCGGCCGAGCGGATAGGCCGAAGGCGCCGACCAGTCGGACGTTTCCGGCACGACATAGTGGCGCCCGCCGGCCTCGATCACCGCGGGATAGCTGAAATGCCCGCCGCGCCCCGACAGCCGGCGCACGCCGGCGGCTGCGACGCGGAGGATCTCACCCCGCGCCGAGGCGGCGCGCATCGCTTCGACCAGCAGGCCGTTTCCGTCCGCGAAGAACGGGTCGGCGAGGAAGCGATAGCCCGGCGGGGTCGCGACGGCGCGCCACTGCGCCTCGTCGCCGAGCCGCTCGGTGAGGCGCTCGAGCGTGAGCGGCTCGGGCGCCGGCGCGGTCGCGACGCTCCACTGCTTGGCCCGGGTCAAGCCGTAGAGCAGATGCGACGCCGCGGCCCGCGCCCGCCCGAGGATGAAGCCGGCGACGGCGGTATTGCCCGGCAGTCGGTACGCGGGCCCCCACTGCGGCGGCTCCCAGCTCGTGCCGGCAAGCGCGTTGCGGATCGCGGTGCGCAACAGCAGGGGCGAATGGCGATACGCCTCAACCAGAGTGGCCCGATACGAGTGGGCGACGGCGCGGGTTTCGGCGGCGGCGACGATTCGCCCCGAGTCGAGGCGGTTCGAGAGGATCTGGACGATCTGCCCCACGGTCGGCTCGCCCCGCGCCAGCTCGTGGAAGCCGGCCGGTCGCCCGCGGAACTTCGCCGGGTCGCCATGGTGCCAGGACAGGATCGGGACGGTGAGCCGGTCGGTCGGTGGAACCGTCAACAGGCCCAGCCCGAACTTCACCAGCACCTCGGGCTGGTCGCTGGTGATGCGCTGGATGAGGTCGGGCGGAAGCGCGTGCCAGCGGCCCTCGTATGGCGCCGCGAACGCATGGGTGGCGATGATCCTGAGCGATGCGGGCAAGCCGACCCGGCGGGTCATCCGGTTGCGGACCGTGACGAGGTTGAGCAGGTAATAAAGCGCGTGGCGGAGCTGCCGCCGCTTCGGCGCCGGCGTGGTACAGCTGTAGATCACGAACTCGGCCTCGCCGGCGAGCGTTTCGAGCGCCTCGGCCTGCCAGCGGGCAAGCTTCGCCCCATCGAGGAAAATCCCGATCTTCAAGCGGAATTCACGGAACGAGTTGGGAGGCGATCGGGTTCTGGGGCTTCGTTGCGGTAGCTCATGCCGGATGCCGTCGTAGCGCGGGAGTTTCAGGTTGCGTCAAGAGAGTGGCACCCAAAGCGTTGATTCCGAGCGCGAGGCAAGCAGCGGCACCGCAGACCTCGTCCTGTGCCGGGTTCTCGGCCATCGGCGGTCGGGCTCCCTCGTCTACACCCAGGGCGACGGGATCTGGCGCAGCCGCTGCAAGCGCTGCGGCCGGAAGATGGTGCGCACCGGCCGCAAACGGTGGGCGATCGACACCGGCTAGCCGTGCGGCCGCCGAATGACCCGCGCCGGATTGCCGGCGACGACGGCATCGGGCGGGACGTCGCGGGTGACCACGCTGCCCGCTCCGACGATGCTGTTTCGCCCGATCGTGACTCCGGCCAGCACGATCGCCCCGGCGCCGATCCAGGCGCCGTCCTCGACCACGATCGGCGCTTCGGAATGGGCCCGCTCGACGGTCGGTGCGGAATCATCGAGCGCGAGGCCGCCGTCGATGAGCATGCAGCGCGCCGAGAGGACCACGTCATTGCCGATCGTGATCCCGGTGCGGCCGAGCAAGAAGGCGCCGTGGTTGATCGCGACATTGCTGCCGACGCGGATGTTGCGCGGGTTGATCGCGGTGAAATCGCCGTAGACATGGATCCGCCGATGGCCGAACAGCCACCACGCCTTGAGCCGCAGCCATAACCGTCGCAAACGTCCCAGCACGAATCCCTCGCCCCCCTGTGGCAAAGGCAGTCGATGACTTGCAAGCCCGTCGGGTCCCGCTTCAAAGCGCAATCATGACCCGGGAGCCAGGATGACGCAGTTGCGCGCGATGATCGCCGGCGGCCGCTCGCTGCTCAGCGGGCGCCAGGCGTTCGTCCGCTCCGGCCTGTGGAGCCTCGTGCTGCGGGTCGCTGGGCTGGTCAGCGGGTTCGCCCTCGGCGTCCTGCTGGCGCGGATGCTCGGCCCCGCGCAATTCGGCATCTACGGCCTGATCACGACCGTCGCCGCGGTCGGGATGACCATCGCCCAGCTCGGCACGCCGCAGCTCGCGGTGCGGGAGCTGAGCGTCCGCTCGGCCGGCGGCGACTGGGCCGGGGCTCGGGCGATCATCCGGCAGTTTGCAATCGCCGCGACCGTAGCCGGGGTGACGATCGGCCTCGTTGCCCTCGGCGGGGCCGCCCTCGCCGGAGCCTCGGCCTTCGACCTCACCCTGGTCGCCCAGGGCGCGGTCCTGACCCTGCTCACCGCCCATACCGGCCTGATCGCCGCGGAGCTGCGCGGCCTCGGCGCGCTGCTCAAAGGGCAGTCGATGGACATCACCGTGCGTCCTGCCCTTGCGTTCCTGATCGTCGCGGCCCTGCTGCTCGCCGGCAGCCGAATGACCGCCCAAGTCGCGCTCACCATCCAGAATGCGGTTACGCTCGGCGCCGCCGCGGTCAGTGCGCTGTGGTTATGGCGAATGGTTCCGCGCGGGACCTCCGCCGGTCCCCGGGTCCCGTGGCTGCGGGCCGCCCTGCCGCTTGGCGCGGTCGATGTCCTGCGCCAGTTCGACGGAAGCTATGGCGTGGTTCTCGTCGGCTGGCTTTCGTCGGGGGTCGAGCTCGGCGTGTTCCGGGTGGCGGTCGCCTGCGCGGTGCTTGCGGCGATGCCGGTGACGATTTTCCACATCCTGCTCGCGCCGACCCTGTCGCGGCTCCACGCCGCGGGCAACCGGGCCGAGATGCAGCGCCTTCTGACCTGGACCGCGGCCGCGATGTCGGGGGTGATGCTTCCGGTTGCGATCGCCGCCTGGTTCATCGGCAAGCCGCTGGTCGCGCTGGTGTTCGGCGCCGCCTACGCCGATGCCTGGCTGCCGCTCTTCCTGCTGACCCTCGCCCAGCTAATCTATGCCGCCTTCGGCATGGGCCCGATCCTGCTCGCGATGTGCGACGGCGAGCGTGATCTCATCCGGATCTATTTGATCGCGGTCGGCACGGCCGTGCTCGCGGCGATACCGATGACCATGGCGTGGGGCGGCGCCGGCGCTGCGGCCGGACCGCTGGTCAGCGCCAGCCTGATCGGCCTGATGTCGCGCCGTTACGCCCGGCGCGAGCTCGGCGTCGAGATCATGGCGGTCCCGGCCCGGAGCGGAGCGCCAGCGTGACCGCAAGAGTGCTCTACATCACCTACGACGGCCTCACCGACCCCCTGGGGCAGTCCCAGGTGCTGCCCTATCTCGCTGGGCTCGCGGCTGTGGGCCACCGAATCACCGTCCTCAGCTGCGAGAAGCCGGGGCGAATGGCGCAGGATGGCAATCGGATGCGCCGGCAATGCGAGGCCGCGGGCATCGGCTGGACCCCCCTCGCCTACCATAAGCGCCCGCCGATCCTCTCGTCCGCGCTCGATGCCGCCGCCCTGCAGCGCGCGGCGCTCCGGCTCCATCGCGAGCAGTCATTCGATATCGTCCACTGCCGCAGCTACATCCCCGCCCGCGCTGGTCTCGCGCTGAAGCGACGGTTCGGCGTGAAGCTGCTGTTCGACATGCGCGGCTTCTGGCCGGACGAGAAGGTCGAGGGCAACAACTGGCCGCTCGCCAACCCGCTCTACCGCGCGGTGTATCGCTACTTCAAACGACTCGAATCGCGCTTGCTTCGGGGGGCCGACCACATCGTCAGCCTGACCGAGGCGGGCAAGGCCCAGCTCCTGACCCGCCCGGAGCTGGCGCACGACCCGGCGCAGATCACCGTCATCCCATGCTGCGTCGACTTCGATCATTTCCCGCTGGCGACCGCCGAACGGCGCAAGTCGGCGCGGGACCGGCTCGCCATCCCGGCGGACGCGCACGTGCTCGCCTACCTCGGCTCGCTCGGCGCCTGGTACATGCTTGACGAGATGCTCGACTTCTTCAAACTCTATCAATCACGGCACGACGCCGCCCGCTTCCTGTTCGTCACGCCCGACGAACCACACGCAATCCGCCTCGTCGCCGCTGCGCGCGGGATCGATCCGGACCGACTGCTCATCGCCGCCGCGACCCGCGACGAGGTGCCCGGGCTGCTCGCTGCCGCCGATCTCGGGATATTCTTCATCCGGCCCGTCTTCTCCAAGACCGCCAGCTCGCCGACCAAGATGGGCGAGATGCTGGCGGTCGGCCTGCCGATTCTCGCCAACGCCGGGGTCGGCGACGTCGAGGCGATGGTCGAAGACATGGAGTGCGGCGTGGCGGTTCGCGACTTTACGAGCGAAGGCTACACGGAGGCGCTGGGCCGTCTCGGCTCGCTGGACGGCAGCCCCGACGAACGCCGGCGCAAGGCGCTGCCGTGGTTCGACGTGAAGCTCGGGATCGAGCGCTACGACCGCGTCTACCGCAGCCTGCTCGGCTAGGTTGAAAAGCCGATCGATTCAAACGCCCGGTCGAACCGGGCGATGAACTCTTCTCTCGAATAGGCCCGCTCGGCGAACTCGCGGCCTTGCCGGCCGATCGCTTCGAGGGTCGCTGGAGCGGCCGTGAGCAGGCGTTCGAGCTGCTCGCCCCATTCGGCTGCGGTCGCGCAGGTCATCGGCAGGCCCGCCGAGTCCATCACGCGCCGATAGACCGGAGTCGCCGACGTCAGCACCGGCATGCCCAATTGCCACAGCAGGACCAGCTTGTTCTCCGGCTTGCCCCACCACAAAGCGTTCGATCGCTCGATCGGGATGACCGCGACGTCCCCGGCAATGACGTCGCTCGAGAAACTCGCCCGGTCCCACCGGTGGAAATGCCTGTCGCATTCGATGCCGTTGAGCGCGGCCAGCGCGGGATAGGCGATGAACCGGCCGAAATAGCGGTGGATGACAGGATCGGTGACGACGTGGAGCTCGACCCTGTCGCGCAGGTCGTTGAGCGGTTCGCGGATAACCTGAAGGTTGGGCAGCGTCGTCGATTGGCCCTCCCACACGATGCGCAGCTTCCCCGAGCGGCGATAGTCGGCCTTGGGCGGGCCGAGCTCGTCGGCGAAATGATCGAAGCTCAGGAATACGTTGGGGTTGTGGCGGCTTATGGTCTCGCGCTGCTCCTCGGTCGAGCAAATCACGGCGTCCGCCGCCTCGCACGCCGCGACCAGCGTCCGGCGCAGGTCGGGCGACAGCCGGCTCTCGGTGCCGAGCAGGAAGCGGCCGCTGCCCTTGAGCAGTCGGCGGATCGGGTTGGCCTGGTTGAAATAAGCGTCGACCAGCTCGAACACGAGCTTCAACCGGTCGCCCTCGCGGCGCTTGCGCGCGACCCAGCCGGGCAGGTCGCTGTTGTAGGTGATGTAGGCCAGGTCGTACGACCGGCCGGGCCCGGCGGCGGCGATCGCCAGCCCCTTGATCTGCGCATAGGCGGCGAAACGGCGGCGGTCGCCGGGAACGCTGAAGTCGCGACTATAGCCGGCATAGCCGATGCGGGCATCGGCGAGTCTCATTGGACAAGGTCCCTGAGCCCCGTCGCGACATCGCGCGCCCGTGGATCGCCAACGAATGCCCGGAAACGCGTCAAGTCGGCTTGGATCAACGATGGCTGTCCGCCAGTTTCGGCGTTCGCTTCGGCAAGTTCGGGACGCCCGAACGCGGCGGCTCCAGCGGCGTAGATTTCCGACAGGGTCGGCGCTTGCCCCGTGCCAGTGTCGAACGGTCCTTGGACGTTTGAGTTCGCGATCCGAACGATCTGGTCGGCAAGGTCGTCGACGTGAATGTAGTCGCGCCGGAGGCCCCCGAACGTCGGGCCCGCGCGCTCCCCACGTCCGAAACGCTCGATCATCTCGGGGATCAAACGGCCGGGTCGGTCGCCCGGACCGTAGACGAAGAAGACCCGCGCCCAGGCAAAATTCGCTCCGTAATCTCCGAGGCCGATCGCCAAATCGAGTTTGGAGCGGGCGTAGAGCGTGTCTGGTTCAAGGCACGTTCCGAGCCCGACGAAGCGCAGTCCCTCGCACGCGCGCACAAGCCGCAGGCTCGCGGCCAGCCACTCGCGGTTGACCTCGTGCGTGAGGTAGTCGGCGTGGTTGGTATACCAGGCGGCGTGGATGCAATATGAAACGCTTGCCCTTTCAACGAATTGCGCGAGCTCTCTCTCGCTCGCCGCGAGGAGATCGAGTTCGCTCCTCGTCGGTGCAACCACGTCGTTGCCGCCCGCCACCAGCCGCCGGACGATCGCGCTTCCAATGAATCCGGTCGCGCCGGTGACGAGGACCCCGGTCACCAGACCCGGAGCTCCGGGATCGCAGTCACGAACCGGGCGCCCCAGCCCCGCGCATGCTCGAGCTGGCCGGCGATCTCGTCGCGCAGATTCCACGGGAAGATGATGATGAAGTCGGGCCGGTCCGCATCGATCCGTTCGGGCGCGACAACCGGGATCCCACTTCCTGGGAGGAACCGCCCCTGCTTGTGCGGGCTTGCGTCGGCGACGAACGCGATCAGTGCATTGCCCCTGATCGCGCAAGCGTTGAGCAGCGTATTGCCCTTGGCCGCGGCGCCGTAGCCGGCGACCTTGGCGCCCGCCGCCCGCTGGTCGAGCAGGAACGTGCGGAAGGCGCTGCGGACGGCGTCGATCCGCGGCTGGAAGCTTTCGTAGATCGCCCGTCCGCGGAGGCCCGCGCCCTCCTCCTCGGCGAGGATCGCATCGACGTTCGGCGACCGCGGCCTCGACTCATCCTCGGCGTGGGCGGCGAAGACGCGCAGCGAGCCGCCGTGGGTCGACAGCTGGGCGACATCGAACACCCGCAATCCGCGGCTGCCGAGGATTCGCTCGGCCGTGCCCAGCGAAAGGTAGGAAAAATGCTCGTGGTAGATGGTGTCGAACTGGACCTGCTCGATCAGCCGGAGCAGGTGCGGGAATTCGAGGCTGATCACCCCATCGGGTTTCAGCGCGGTCTTCAGCCCAGCGGAAAAGTCGTTGATGTCGGGCACATGGGCGAAAACGTTGTTGCCGACAATGAGGTCGGCCGAGCCCGCCAGCCGCTGCTCGGCGAGGCCTTGTCCGAAGAAATCCACGATCGTCGGAATGCCTTTGCCAATCGCGACTTCGGCGGTGTTGGCGGTGGGCTCGACGCCGAGCACGGGAATGCCGAGCGCGCGGAAATATTGCAGCAGGTAGCCGTCGTTGGACGCGATCTCGAGCACCTGCGAGCCCGGCCCGAGGCCGAACCGCCCGGTCGCCAGCGCCGCGAACCGCTCGGCATGGGCGAGCCACGACTTCGAATAGGACGAGAAATAGCTGTAGTCGGAGCCGAAGATCTCCTCCGCCCGCGGGTGGTCGTCGACCTGGGCGAGGAAGCAGCGGTCGCACACCGCGACGACCAGCGGATACTCGGTCTCGGGCGAATCCGGCGCGGCCCGCATCGCGTTCGAGGGTGGCGCGCTGCCCAGGTCGGCGAACGGGATGAAGCCGTCATTCGCGCAATGTCGACACTTCACAGGGCAAGGCCTTCGAAATCCCGGGTAATCAGGGCGAACGACTGGTCGCGGTCGGACACGGTCGCGGGCGGCAGCGGCCAGGCGATGCCGATCGCCGGGTCGTCGAACCGCACTCCGCCTTCCGCGTCGGGGGCATAGTCGGCGCTGTGCTGATAGATCAGGTGGACCGCGTCGGTCAGCGCCTGGAAGCCGTGCGCGCACCCCGCCGGGAGATAGCAACTGGCGGTTTCGTCGATCTCGACCGCCGCCCATTGGAGGAAGGTTGCGGACCCGCTCCGGAGGTCGACGACGACGTCGAACGCGCGGCCGACCGGACAGCTCACCAGCTTGGCCTCGGCGTGCGGCGGGCGCTGGAAATGCAGGCCGCGGATCGACCCCCGGCCGAGGGTCACCGAGTGGTTGACCTGGACCCAGTGCGTGTTCAGCCCGGCAGCCGCGAATTCGCGCTCGCAATATTGGCGCTTGAAGCGGCCGCGCGCGTCGGCGCGGATGTCGTGGCGGACGGCGAACGCTCCGGCGATGCTGGTCGGCGCGAACTCCATGATCAGCCCGAGGCAGCTTCATAGGCGTCGAGCTGCTCGCCCGAGATCACCCGCCCGCGCTCGTAGAAAGCGCGATACCAGGCGATCGTCCGCTCGATCATTTCGCTTTCCCACCGCGGTCGCCAGCCGAGCCGGCGCATCGCTTGCGTCGAATCGAGCTGGAGCAGCGCGGCTTCATGCCGGCCGCTGGCGTCCGGCCGGAGGTCGACGCGCAGCTGCGGCAGTTGCGCGCCGATCGCGTCGAGCAGGTTCTGAACGCTCAGGCTGGCGTCCGACTCCGGGCCGAGGTTCCAGGCATCGGCGCAGTCCCGCTCGCCGGCGAGCAGCCGGCCGCCGATCGCCAGGTAGCCGGCGAGCACGTCGAGCACATGCTGCCACGGGCGGGTCGACCGCGGGTTGCGGATTCGTGCGGTGGCGCCGCTGAACGCGGTGCGCATGAGGTCGGGGACCAGCCGGTCATCGGCCCAGTCGCCTCCGCCGATCACATTGCCGGCTCGAACGGTGGCGATCAGCAGCGCTCCGTCACTGCCGAAGCTTTCGCGATACGACCGAGCCATGAGGTCGACGCACGCCTTGGACGCGCTGTACGGGTCGGCGCCGCCGAGCTCGTCCCCCTCGCGGTAGCGGCGGCCGCTCTCGTCGTTGCGATAAACCTTGTCGGTGGTCGCGACGACCACCCCTCCAACCCCGCTCTTGCGCGCCGCCTCGAGCACGGCGAGGGTCCCGAGCACGTTGGCGCGATAGGTGGTGAGCGGGTCGGAATACGCCTTCCGGACCAGCGACTGGGCCGCGAAATGGAAGATGATCTCCGGCCGCGTTTCGGCAACGGCGGCGTCGATCGCGGCCGGGTTGCAAATGTCGCCGCGGCGATCGTCGAGATCGAGCTCGAGCACGGCGAAGTGGCTCGGGTCGGTCGGGATGGCGTCGGAGAAGCCGCTGACCTTCGCTCCCAGGCGCGACAGCCACAGGCACAGCCAGCTGCCTTTGAACCCGGTGTGTCCGGTGACGAGCACGCGACGTCCGGCGAAACTCACCAGACCTTCCACGGCGCCTCGCCACTCTGCCACAGCCGGTTGAGCAGCCGGTACTCGCGCAGCGTGTCCATCGGCTCCCAGAAGCCGGCGTGGCGATAGGCGGCGAGCTCGCCGCGCGCGACCAGCTCGTCCATCGGCTCGCGCTCGAGCATCACGTCGCCATATTTGTCGACGACGTCGAAGAATTCGCTGCGGAAGACGAAGAAGCCGCCGTTGATCGACCCGCCGCCGGCATCCGGTTTCTCGTTGAACGCAGTCACCGTGCTGCCATCGACCTCGATGTTGCCGAAGCGGCCTGCCGGAGTGACGCTGGTCACGGTCCCGATCTTGCCTTGGTCGAGCGCGAACCGGCCGAGCGCCTCGACGTCCACGTCGCCGACCCCGTCGCCGTAGGTGGCCATGAAATGGTCGCCGGTCACATATTTGCGGCAGCGGGCGATCCGCTCGCCGGTCTGGGTCGCTTCGCCGGTGTCGGCGAAGATGATCGAGCGCCGGGTCCGCGCCGGCTCGGACAGCAGCTCGGTGCGTTGCTGGTCACCGTCGACCTCGAGCCGGAAGTCGCAGTCCATCAGCCGCTCGTTGAGGAAATAGTCCTTGATCTCCCAGCCCAGGTGACCGAGCGCGAGGATGAAGGTCGAGAAGCCGTGGGCTTCGTAGATTTTCATGATGTGCCACAGGATCGGCTTGTCGCCGATGCGTAGCAGCGGCTTCGGCACGGCGTCGCGGGAGACGTCCGCGATCCGGCTGCCCTCGCCGCCGCACAAGATGATGACCGGAGTGTCCTTGGGCAGCATCCGTTACGCGCGCTCCCTCGCCTCCCCCGGCCCTTGGCCGGAGGGCGAGCGCGGGTCAACTGGCATGGGTGCGGGTGATGGTGCCCCTGGTCCGACTCGAACGGACACTCCGGTGAAGGAACTCGATTTTGAGTCGAGCGCGTCTACCATTCCGCCACAGGGGCACGCCGGGGCCTAGGTAGCGGCGGCCTCCGCACGCGGCAATGGCTCAGGCGAAGACGTCCTCGAGCTGGTCCGGGCCATAGGGATCCGGGCCGAAGCGGTTCGCCATTCGCGTGCCGGGAAGCACCATCAGCGCGAGCAGGCTGGCGACGGTCCCGAGCACGATGAGCAGGATCGCCATGCCGGCGGTGAATTCCACGCTCTCCGATGGCTCGTCCATCGACCCCAGGACAATGCCGATCAGGGTGACCGCGATCCAGGCTAGCACGAACGACAGGAGCCACCAGCCGCTCCGAGCGGTATCGTGCAGCCGCCTGACCGTGACCGCGAGCCAGGGCAGCGCCATGGCAAGACCGAAGACGATTGAGCACGCGGCGCCAATGTCCGCCAGCCTGTCGAGTTGGCCGAAGATCAATTGTCCCCCCGCGACCAGCAGGCAAAACCACCAATATTCCGCTCGCGGCGCGCGGCCCCGAAAGGCGGCATATCGCTTCAGCGGCAGCACGGCCCACTCGATCGGGCTGCGCACGAGCGGTCTCATCGTGGCCCGAAGGTAGCGGCTGGTTAGCGGTGGGCAACTAATTCCGCGGCGCCTGCCGGCGGTAGCTAAGCGCCTCGGCGACGTGGATGCGCCCGACCTGGCTTGCGCCCGCCAGGTCGGCGACGGTGCGGGCGACGCGGATCACGCGATGGAAGCCGCGAGCCGAGAGGCGCATTGCCGCTGCCGCGTCGGCGAGCAGCTTTCGGCCCGGCTCGTCGGGAGTCGCGACCTCGTCGAGCAGCTCGCCGTTGGCCTCGGCGTTGGTCCGGACTCTGCACCCGTCGTAGCGGTCGGCCTGGAGTTGGCGGGCCACGGCGACGCGTTGCGCTACCTCCGCGCTGCCCTCGGCCGGCGGGGGCAAGGTCAGGTCCGCGGCCGAAACGCCCGGCACCTCGACGTGGAGGTCGATCCGGTCGAGCAACGGCCCCGAGACCCGCGCCTGATAGTCGGCGGCGCAACGCGGGGCCCGGCTGCAGGCCAGCGCCGGGTCGCCGAGATGGCCGCAGCGGCACGGGTTCATCGCCGCGACCAGCTGTACCCGGGCAGGGAACGTCACGTGGGTGTTGGCCCGCGCGACGCTGACGCTGCCGGTTTCGAGCGGCTGCCGCAGCGAATCGAGCACGGGCCGCTGGAACTCGGGCAATTCGTCGAGGAACAGCACGCCCAGATGCGCGAGGCTGATTTCGCCGGGGCGGACGCGGAGGCCGCCCCCGACCAGCGCCGGCATCGAGGCCGAATGATGCGGCGCCCGAAACGGCCGGCGCCGCCGGATCTTGCCGCCGGTGAGCTCGCCCGCGACCGAGGCGACCATCGACACTTCGAGCGCTTCCGAAGGCTGGAGCGGCGGCAGGATTCCGGGCAGGCACGCCGCGAGCAGCGACTTGCCCGCGCCGGGCGGCCCGCTCATCAGCAGATTATGCCCGCCGGCGGCGGCGATTTCGAGCGCGCGCTTGGCCACTTCCTGGCCCTTGACCTGGGCGAGGTCGGGACCGCCCTCGGGCGGCTCGGCCTCGGCCGGCGGCGGCGCCGGCAACAGCGCCGTCCCCTTGAGGTGGGCGAGCAGCGCGAGCAGGTCAGGCGCGGCGATCACGTCGAGCTCGCCCGCCCATGAGGCCTCGCTGCCCTGCGCGGCCGGGCAGATCAGCCCCTTGTCGAGCGACGAAGCGTGGATCGCGGCGAGCAGCACGCCGGGCGAAACGGTGATCCGCGCATCGAGGCACAGCTCGCCGACGGCGACGTAGTGCGACAGGGTTTCCGCATCGGTCGCGCCGATCGCGGCCAGCAGGCACAAGGCGATCGGCAAATCGTAATGCGATCCCTCTTTGGGCAAATCGGCGGGCGACAGGTTGACCGTGATTACCTTGGGCGGAAGCGCGAGGCCGATCGACGCGAGCGCAGCGCGGACCCGCTCGCGGCTTTCCGCGACCGCTTTGTCAGGCAGCCCGACGATCGTGAACTTGGGCAAGCCGGACGACAGCTGCACCTGGACCTCGACGGTGCGCGCCTCGAGCCCGAGATAGGCGACGGTTGCGACGGTTGCAGCCATGGCTACCGAGCCACCGGTCTCAACATTCCCGCGAAAACGGGAATCGACCGACCCGCTTGGACCCCCGCATTGGCGGGGGTGACGACGAGGATGTGCAAACCTCCCCCTAGCTCGGCGGAACAAAGATAGACCGCGCGGCACCGTCGCCGCAAGGCGGCTTGCGCGCGCCAGGCCGCGCGACCACATCTGCGGCCATGATTACGCGCGACCAGTTCGACCGATTCCTCGACCATCCGGTGGTCGAATGGAGCATGTTCGTCCTGGGCATGCTGCTGCTGGTCGTCTCGCCGCTGGTCGGGGCGATCCCCGGTCCGGGCGGAATCATCGTCGCCGGGATCGGCCTTGCGCTGGTCCTCAAGACCAGCTTGTGGGCCAAGCGCCACTATGTCCGCTTCAAGCGTTGGCGGCCGAAGTTGTTCGGCCGCCGCTTCACGCCCGGGCGCTGGACCGACCTCGCCCTGCGCCGGCGCAGCGCGCTGCGCCGCGAGCGGTTGCGCAAGGAGCAGGAGCAGCTGGCAAAGTCCGAGGAAGCGAGCACCAGCAATTGACTTCGCACCGCCCCTCGACTATCGGCGCGCTCGACAGCGGCTGCCTCTTGGGCGGCCCTTTTTCTTTGATTTAAGGCATGAGCGATGAAGCGCACTTTCCAGCCGAGCAACCTCGTCCGCAAGCGGCGTCACGGATTCCGCAGCCGCATGGCGACGCCCGGCGGCCGCAAGGTGCTGAATGCCCGCCGCGCGCGCGGCCGCAAGAAGCTCAGCGCCTAGTCACGATCAGGAAGCGCGCGGACTTCCTGGCTGCCAACGGCGGCAGGCGCGTGCCAACGCCCGGCTTCATCCTGCTCGTCCGCGACCGCCGGGATTCGGACCCGACGATGCGCGTCGGCTTCACGGTGACGAAAAAGATCGGGGGAGCAGTCGTCCGCAATCGCATGAAGCGGCGCTTCCGGGCGCTCGCCCGCGAGATCGTTCCGGCCCAGGGTTTCCCCGGCTCCGACCATGTGATGATCGGCCGCGACAAGGGGGTCGAACGCGATTTCGACCTGCTTCGCTCCGAGCTCAACGGCGCGCTCGACAAGCTGCGCAGCCGATGATCGCGAAGCTGATGATCCTGATTGCCAAAGCGTGGCAGAAGGGGCCATCGCAGGTGCTTCCTCCGACCTGCCGTTACCAGCCGAGTTGCTCGGCCTATGCGATCACCGCCATCGAACGCTATGGGGCGCTCCGCGGCGGGTGGCTCGCCCTGAAACGCATCGGCCGGTGCCACCCATGGGGCGGCCAGGGGCCCGACCCAGTGCCATGACGAAGGATCTTAAGTGAACGACAGCAAGAACATGATCCTCGCCGTGGTGCTGAGCGCGCTCATCCTGCTCGGCTGGACCTGGGCCGCGAACAAATATTTCCCGACCGCGAACCCGCCGAGCACCAAGGTGGAAAACGGCAGGCAGGTCGCGCTGCCCCAGGCGCAGCCTGCGCCGACCTCGCCGAAGGCGATGCAGAGCCGCGCGGCGGTGCTCGGCGCGACCCCCCGGGTCCGAATCGAAACCCCGTCGCTCCAGGGCTCGATCAACCTCAAGGGCGCGCAGATCGACGATCTCGTCCTCCTCCGGCAGAAGCAGACCATCGCCAAGGATTCCCCGCCGGTCCGGCTCCTCTCGCCGCTCGGCGCGCCGGGCGCCTATGTCGCCTCCTTCGGCTGGGTCGGACAAGGCGCGGCCGCCCCCGATCTCAACACGGTCTGGCAGGCGGATGGCCAGACCCTGACGCCCGATCGGCCGGTCACGCTCGCCACGCAGATGCCCGACGGCACGCGCTACGAAATGAAAATCGCCGTGGATGACGGCTATCTCTTCACCGTCGATCAGCGGGCGATCAACGGGTCCGGAAAGCCGGTCGTCGTGCGCCCGATCGGGCTGGTCAGTCGGGCCGCCAAGTCACCCGACCCGGACTCCTGGACGAACCATGTCGGCCCGATTGGCGTGTTCGACGGCAAGGCCAATTATGAGGTCAATTGGAAGGATCTCGACCAAGGCAAGACCGAGACGTTCGGCAATGTGCCGGGCTGGCTCGGCTTCACCGACCATTTCTGGCTGACGGCGCTGGTCCCGCCTGGAACGATGACCGGCGAGTTCCGGCGGTCGCCGTCGGGCGGCTACCAAGCCGACTATGCGCTTGCCCCGACCGTGCTCGCTCCGGGTCAGGCGGCAACCACTCAGGCCAAACTGTTCGCCGGCGCCAAGGAGAAAGCGTGGCTGGACCGCTACGAGCAGGCCGGTATCCCGAAAATCTCCAAATCGATCGACTGGGGCTGGTTCGAATGGTTCATGCGGCCGATTTTCGGGCTGCTGGTGTTCCTGTTCCATGCGCTTGGCAATTTCGGCGTGGCGATCATCTGCCTGACGCTGATCGTCCGCGGGATCATGTTCCCGATCGCCCAGAAGCAGTTCCAGTCGATGGCCGCGATGCGCAAGATCCAGCCCAAGATGAAGGCGCTGCAGGAGCGCTTCAAGGACGACCGCGCGCGCCAGCAGCAGGAGATCATGAAGCTCTACCAGGAAGAGAAGATCAACCCGGCCGCGGGCTGCCTGCCGATCCTCCTCCAGATCCCGGTCTTCTATGCGCTCTACAAGGTGCTGATGGTCAGCGTCGAAATGCGCCACCAGCCGTTCGCCCTATGGATCCACGACCTGTCGGCGCCGGATTCGGCGAGCCTGCTGACCCTTGCCCACCAGTTCGGCTGGACCTGGTTCCCGCCCTTCCTCGGCCTGTCGGTGCTGGCTTTCCTGCTCGGCGTGACCATGTGGCTGCAGTTCAAGCTGAACCCGCAGCAGATGGACCCGACCCAGCAGCAGATTTTCGCGATCATGCCGTGGGTGATGATGTTCATCATGACCCCGTTCGCCAGCGGCCTCCAGCTCTATTGGGTGACCAGCAACGTGCTGACGATCGCGCAGCAATGGTGGCTGTATAAGAAGTTCGGGCTGCACCTCAGCGACACGCACCCGGTCCACACATGACCGGTGCGGCGGCGGACGAGGAGCTGGCCGAGCGGGCGCGCAAATTGTTCGCCGGCCCGATCGCGTTCCTGAAGTCCGCACCCGAGCTCCGGTTCCTGCCCGATCCCGACGTTCCCGAGATCGCGTTCGCGGGCCGCTCCAACGTCGGCAAGAGTTCGCTCCTCAATGCGCTGACCAACCGCAAGGCGCTGGCGCGGACCTCGAACACGCCGGGCCGGACCCAGGAGCTCAACTTTTTCGACATGGGCGAGCCGCTTCAGCTGCGCCTCGTCGACATGCCGGGCTATGGCTTCGCCGATGCGCCGAAGGACCTGGTCCGGCGCTGGCGCTTCCTCATCAACGACTATCTGCGCGGCCGCGCGGTCTTGAAGCGCGCGCTGGTGCTGATCGATTCGCGCCATGGCCTCAAGGACGTCGACCGGGGGGTGATGGACATGCTCGACGCGGCCGCGGTCAGCTACCACCTCGTTCTCACCAAGGCGGACAAGGTCAAGCCGACCGCGCTGGCCGCGACGCTCGCGGCGACCGCGGCCGAAGCCGCGAAACGGCCCGCCGCGCATCCGGCGGTCTTCACGACAGCAAGCGAAACCGGTAGCGGCATCGCCGAGTTAAGAACGGCGATCCTCGAAGCGGCAACATCGTAGGAGCAGGCCTTGCTCAAGCTGATCATCGGAAACCGCGCTTATTCGAGCTGGTCCATGCGCGGCTGGCTCGCGGTCAAGCAGTCGGGCGAGGAGTTCGACGAATATGTCGTCCCCCTGTTCGACGCCGAGTGGGAGAAACGGCGCGAGGGCGACGAATTCGCTCCGTCGCTCGGGAAGGTGCCGATCCTGTGGGACGGAGATTGCGTTGTCTGGGACAGCCTCGCGATCATCGAGTTCCTCGCCGACCGGGCCGGCCGCGAGCTCTATTGGCCGGACGACGAATCGGGGCGCGGGATGGCGCGCTCGATGGCAGCCGAGATGCACTCGGGCTTCGCCAACCTGCGGCGTGAGCTGCCGATGAACGTGCCCAAGAGCTTTCCGCCGGCCGAGCTTAGCGACCCCGTGCGCGAGGAGATCGACCGCATCCTCCAGCTCTGGGCCCAGGCCCGCGCCCGCTTCGGCGGGACCGGCGACTTCCTGTTCGGCGACTGGTGCGCGGCCGACATCATGTATGCGCCGGTGGTCACCCGCTTCATCACCTACGGCGTCCCGGTGCCGAACTTCGCCGGGGTCTACATGAAGGCGGTGCTGTCCCACCCGCATGTCGCCGAATGGATCGACAAGGCGCAGGACGAACCGTGGGTGATCGAGCAATATGAGGTCGATCGCGCGGCCTAGGCCGGCCGCTTGGTCTGCGGATAGGCCGTCCCGTCCTTGTGGACGTAAGTGCCCGCGGCGGTGAAGGCGAGGTCGATGTCCGAATAGCCGCCGCCGGTATTGGTGCCGCCGCCGACCACAATGAACGCGCAATCCGCGGCGCTCTCGTTGATCAAATGATGGCCGTTGGTGCTGCCCTTGGGCCACGCGCAGCAGTCGCCGGGGCGCAAGACCGTGCGGCCGTCGTCCTCGACCAGCACCGCCTCGCCCGACAGCATCACCAGGAACTCGTCCTCGCCGTCGTGCCAGTGGCGCTGCGACGACCAGGCGCCGGGCTTGAGCACGACGTGACTGACCCCGAAATCGGTGAGGCCGCTGGCCGGCGCAAGCCGGCGGTACCAGCGCCCGGCGACATCCTGGTCGAACGGCGGCGGGTAGCCGGTGCGGTTGATCTGCGCGATGCTCTCGAGATCGATCCTGGGCATGGCCCGCGCCTTAGCAGCCGTGAGCGAGCGCTAGAAGGTGCCCTTGACCGAGAGGTTGAACAGCGGGCCGATCAGCTGGTTGTGGCGCTCGAAGAAGGACAAGGGCGAGCGGTCGCGGTAGCCCGAATAGACCCAGCGCGACAAATAGTGGCGGCCGTTGAAGACGTTGTCGACGGTGAACCGCACCGTCATCCCGAAGACGTTCTTATGCTCGATGTAGCCGCCGGCGATCCACGGCAGGTCGAGGCTGCGATAGACCTCGGTCAGGAAGAAGTTCTTCGCATAATGCTGATATTGGACATAGGCGCTCCACGCGAGCGGCGTGCCGGGGATGTCGTGCCGCACCTGCGCCGTGCCCCAGGCATCCTGGACTCCCGATATCGGCCGCGTCTCGGCGGTGAGAGGATCCTTCACCGACGTCCATTCGCGGCCGATCGTCAGGTCGAGCTTGGCGCCTTTCCACCCGAGCGGGTCGAAGTTCAGCGTGCTGACGCTCTCGAAGCCGTAGCGCTTGGCGTGGGGCAGGTTGCCGATGCCCTCGCCATTGTCGCCGATCGGGATCACGTCGACGATGTCCTCGACCAGATAGTACCAGCTGCGCAGGCGGGTCTTGCCCCAGCGGCCGAGGTCGCGCGAGACTTCCGTCTCGGCTTCCCAGCTCTGTGGCGGGACGAGATTGGGGTTGCCGGCATTCTCGCGGTCGGAGCTCAGCTGCGGTTGGGCGAGGAAATCGTAGAAGCTGATCTGCCCCACGCGCCGGCGCAGTTTCAAACTGACGTCCCAGTCCTTGGCCGGGCGCCAGCCGAAGGTGACGCTGCCCTTGGGGCGAAAGAAGTTGCGCGCGGGCTGGTCGTCGGGCGTCCGGTCGAGGCGCGAGACTTCCGCGCCCGCGGCGACTTGCAGGTCGAGGTTGCCGGCGAGCGGCCGGCTGAAAGTCGCGATCCCTTCGTAGCGCGTCTCGGTGACCTTGCCGGTACCTTCGGGAAACGGCTCCTCGATGAATTGGCCGGCCGAATTGAGTCGGAACAACCCGCCCTTCTGGTCGAGCGAATTGTAGGCGCGCTCGAGCGAGACCTGCCAGTCGTTCTTGCCGGTCTTCCAATGATATTCGCCGCGCCCGATGGTCTCGCCGATATGGGTGTCGCGGCTGAAGCGGGTCCCGATCGGATCGGCGCCGCTGGTGTCGAACGTCAGGATCTGGGTCGTGGTGAGCGGCTCATGCTCCCAGTGGCGGACGCCGATCAGCTTCAGTCGGCCGGGCCCGAGCGCGAACTCATAGTCGCCGTTGATGTCCGCATAATAACCGTCGAGCTTCTGGACATTGGTCCGGTGCCGCCGCTCGCCGGTCGTCAGCAGGCGCGTGTCGCGCCGGTGCACCGGGTTCCAGTAGGGCGTATAGCCGAGGGTCAGGTTGCCGACCGACGAGCCGGGGCCGTCGAGGCCAAACTTCGCCTGCAGGTTCGCCTGCTCATATTCCGAATGATAGACCTCGTCGCGGGTCTCGGTGAGCATGCCATTGACGTCGCGGATCCGGATCGGCCCGCCGAACCCGCCGCGGCCGTAATCGTTCTTGGCCGAGAAGGTGTAGTCAACCGGCCCCGTCTTGCCCGAATAGCTGATCGACCCGCCGAAATATTCGGGCTTGGCGAAATGGGCGCGCCAGCTGGGGTTCCATTCGAACTGGCCGGTCGCCTTGCCGGTGGCTTTGAGGATGACGTTGGCGACCTGGCCCGAGAGGCCGGCGATGCCGAGGCTGGCCGCATCGACGATCTCGATCCGCTCGACCGCGGCGGCGGAGGTGCGCTTGAGCTGATCGACCGCGCCGCCCGACTTGTTGGCGACGCGCTCGCCATTAATCACCACATTTTCCTGCGCCTGACCCAGCCCGCGCTGGCTGTTGTCCGTCGTGCGAATGGTGAAGCTCGGGACCTGCGCCAGCATGTCGTACGCGGTCTTGGGTGCGAAGCGGGCGAAATCGGCCGGGGCATAGATCCGCTTGGCCGTTGCCACCGGCGCGGGCGTTTGGGCCGCCAGTGCGATCGATGGCGCCAACGCCACGGTGCTTGCGAGCACGACAATGCGAACCGAACGCAACACGAGCATCGCGGCCGTCTCCTCGAATCCTGAAGCACGCGCTCGTGCTACATTTGTAGCGTGCTACATTTGTAGCGGATATGCAAGCCCCCTGTTCGGTTGCTAGGCACGCGACATGACGATCAATCCCGTGGAGCTTGCGACCCAGCTGATCAATGTTCCGAGCGTCACTCCGGCACGCGGCGAGGTGTTCGACGTGCTCGAGGCGGCGCTGACTCCGCTCGGCTTCACCTGCCACCGCTGGGTGATGGGCGAGCCGCCCGACGGCCCGACCGAAAATATGGTCGCTATCCGCGGCGACGGTGCGCCGCATTTCGGCTTCGCCGGCCATCTCGACGTGGTCCCGCCGGGTGAGGGATGGAGCGGCGACCCGTTCGAAGCGCGGATCGAGGATGGGCGCCTGGTCGGCCGCGGCGCCAACGACATGAAGAGCGCGATCGCCGCCTATGTCGCCGCGCTGTCCCGCCTCGGCGACACCAGGGGCACGCTGTCGCTGCTGATCACCGGCGACGAGGAAGGGTTCGCGGTCTACGGCACGCCGCGGATCATCGACTGGCTGAACGAGCGGCAGATCCGCCCCGACATGATCCTGATCGGCGAGCCGACCTCGGTCGAGCGGCTCGGCGACACGGTCAAAATCGGCCGCCGCGGCTCAGTCAACATGTGGATCGAGGTGCCCGGCGTTCAGGGGCACGTCGCCTACCCGCACCGCGCGACCAACCCGGTCCCGCCCCTCGCCCGCGTGATCGCCGCGCTGTCAGCGGTCCACCTCGACGACGGCACCGAACAATTCCCGGCCTCGAACCTCGAGTTCACCGCCATCTCGACGCCGACGAACGCGAGCAACGTCATCCCCGGCTCGGCCACGGCGCAGCTCAACATCCGCTTCAACAACCTGCAGCGCGGCGAGGATTTGGTGCGGATGGTCGAGGAGGTCGCCGAGCGCGAGGCGCCCGGCTCAAGCGTACGCGCGCGCATTTCCGGGGAGGCGTTCCTGACCCCCCCCGGTCCGCTTTACGACGTGGTGGTCGAAGCGATCCGCGAGGAGACTGGCACCGAGCCCGAACTCTCCACCAGCGGCGGAACGTCGGACGGGCGCTTCCTCATTCAGCTTTGCCCGGTGGTCGACTTCGGCCTTCCCAACGCGACGATGCACAAGGTCGGCGAAAGCGCGGCGGTCGAGGACATCCAAGCACTGTCGAGGATCTACGAACGCATCGTTCGGAAGGTGCTCGAGACGACTGAACGAACCTAGATGGCACCGGTCGCACTGAGCTGCGCAATAAGTCTGGGCTGAACCTCTCGGAATTTTGGATCTGCGTCCTGAGCGTCGCCGCACGCTTTGAAGAGTCGATCCATTGCGTCCTGATCCCGCGCGTAACGCTCAGTCAGCACTTTGCCGTCGGCAAGCGCCCCGGTCGCGGACTCGCCTTTCGCCTTCAGCTTTTCCATTTCGTACGCGGCCCGAACGTACATGTTGCGTACGCGACGATCATTGTGGTCGAGCCTGAACCAATAGGCCCCATAATTGAAAGCGGCGATGCAATGGGCGGGATTCTGACTGTCCGGCGTCGTCGCCGAATGCGCTGCCGAACACCCAGAAATCAGAACGCTAACGATTGACGGAATTACGCCGTTCGAACGCATTACGCACTCCTGTCAGGCGACCGACTTCGCGCCGCTCCGGTCGGCGTTGCCGATCCAGTCGAGGAACTCGCTCTCGAACATGGGCGGGGCGAAGACATAGCCCTGGACCGTGTCGCAGCCCATGGCGCGAAGGATGTCGGCCTGGGCCGCGGTCTCGACCGCTTCGGCGACGATCTCGCACTCGACACCCTTGATCAGCTGGATCACCGCCTGGACGATGACCCGCGCCTTCTCGCAGGTCTCGATGTCGGCGATCAGCGAGGGATCGAGCTTGACCCGGTCGAGCGGCATGGCGCGCAGCCGGGCGAGGTTGGAGTAACCGGTGCCGAAATCGTCGATCGAGATGGTTGCTCCGTCGCCGCGCAGCGCGCCGATCTCGGCCAGCACCGTTTCGCTGACCTCCATCGCCGCGCTCTCGGTGAATTCGAGCTCGACCAGCGAGAGCGGCACGTGCGTATCGGCGAATGCCTGACGGAGCCGGCCGAAGAAGTCGGGGCGGTCGAGCTGACGCGGGCTGACGTTGAACGCTAGCCGGCGCGCGGCCCCGCCCCGGTTCCAGCCGCCGAGCGCGGCCGCGACCTCGGCCAGCACCCAGTCGCCGATCTCGGCGATGAGGCCGGTCCGCTCGGCGACGGGGATGAAGCTGTTCGGCCCGCGCAGCCCATCGCGCGGATGGTTCCAGCGCAGCAGGGCCTCGGCGCCGGCGATCTCGCCGGTCTGGAGGCTCATCTGCGGCTGGTAAGCGAGCACGAACTCGCCGCGCTGCACGGCCTCGGTCAGCGCCTTCTCGGTATCGACCTTCCGCTGGTGCTCGGCGGCGAGGTCGTCGTTGAACAGGCAGTGCTGGCCGCCGCCCATCGACTTGGCGCGGTACATTGCGATGTCCGCGGCGCGCATCAGCGATTCAATGGTGACTCCATGGTCGGGTGACAGGGCGACTCCGATCGATGCGCCGATGTCGACGCTGTGCGAGGACAGCTCGAACGGCTCGGAGATGGCGAGGACGACCCGGCGCGCGAGCCGCTCGATCTCGGCCACGTCCTCGACCTCGGGAAAGAACATGGTGAACTCGTCGCCGGCGAGCCGCGCGAGCAACGGCCGGTTTCGGGCGCTCCCCGTGAACTCGGCATTGACCACGACGCGAAGCCGGTTGGCGACCATGATCAGCAGCTGGTCGCCGCGGGCATGGCCGAGGCTGTCGTTGACCGACTTGAAGCGGTCGAGGTCGACGAACATCATGGCCGAAGTTTTGCCGCCAGCTTCGCCGAGCATTTTGTCGGCCTCCGAGCGGAAGTGGAGGCGGTTCGGAAGCGACGTCACCGGATCGTACATGCCGAGCGCATGGGCGTTCTCGATCGAGGCGCGGACTTCGGCGAACAAGGTATCGACCGCCTGCGCCAGCTTCGGCATCGCCTGGCGCACCGACGGCGGCGCGGGCGACACGAGGTCGCCCTCTTCGACCGCCATCAGGCGGTCGCGCAGCGCGGCGAGGGCCCGGGCGCTCTCGCTGTTCGGCCGCTCCGAGGCGATGTAGCTGATCATCAGGCAGAAAATCCCCGCAGCGACCGCGGCGACGATCTTCAGGTCGAATTCGGTGATGTACAGCAGCGCCGCCAGCGAGAAGAGGAACGAGGCGACGCCGGCAGCACACGACAGGATCGCGTTGCTGATTTTCTGGCCGGTGCCTGCTTTCATCGGTGTGCTGGGCCTCGCGCGGCGGGTATGTCCGCCTACCTGCCCGCGTTAAACGGGAGCGGTTAAAAAACCGTGGAGTGAAGAAGGTTAATCCGCGCGGGATCGGCGCAGCACGATGTACAGGCTGCCGCCGCCGCCATGACGTCGGTGCGCGCCACGGACGGCGGCGATGCGCGACGCGTGGCGCGAGGCGGCGAGCCAGTCGTGGACGGCGGCGCGGATGCGGCCCCGCGCGACCGGCGGATCGCCGGCCCGGTGGTGCCCGGTGACCAGCAGCAGGACGCGGTCGCCGGCTGCGATCGCCCGTTCGAGCGCCCGGTCGATCGCCCGCCACGCCGTGTCGAGGGTCATGCCATGGAGGTCGAGGATGCGATCCGGCTCGACCGCGCCGCCGCGCAGGCGCTTGTCCCAGCTGCCGTCGAGGGTGGCGCGGCTCAAATCCTCCCCGGAACGGGGAGGTGGCAGTCCCAAGCACTGACGGAGGGGTCGGGAGCGTCTCGGCCCCTCGACCGCCTTCGGCGGTTCCCCTCCCCGTTCCGGGGAGGAGCTGAGCTCACGCGACAGCGGTCGGATGGTGGCCGCGACTTTGGCCCACAGCTCGGCCTCGTCAGGGTTGAGCGAGCGCACGCGCCGCGACTCCCTTGGGGAGCAGGATCAGCGCCTCGCCACTGGCCGACATTCCACCGGCGATCGTCACCGCCTCCGTTCCGGCGCCCCAGAAGGTGTCGAACCGGTTCGCCCCTTTGATCGCCCCGCCGGTGTCCTGCGCGACCCAGATTCCGCTGGCCTCGCGCCGGTCGAGCTGGAGGTAGACGGGGGCGCCGAGCGGGACGAAATTGGGGTCGGCGGCGACGGTTGCGCGCGGACTCACCGCCACGTTCAGCGCCCCGAGCGGCCCCGGGCCGGTCAGCTCCTTGAAAAAGATGTAGGACAGGTTCTGGCGCATCAGGTCCCGCCCCTGCTCCGGGTTGGCGCGGATCCAGGCCTTGATCGCCTCCATGTGGGCGCCCCCCGGCGGCAGGATCCCCTGGTCGCGCAGCACGCGCCCGATCGCGACATAGTCGCGGCCGTTCTGGCCCGCATAGCCGATCCGCATGACGCTGCCGTCGGGCATCCGGATCCGGCCCGAGCCCTGGATTTCTAGGAAGAACAGATCGACCGGGTCCTTCGCCCAGGCGAGCTCCAGGCCCTTGCCGGACAGCGCCCCGTCATCGATCTCGGGACGGGTGAAGTAGAGCGTGCAAATGCCGGTCGTCGGGTCGATCCGGCCGCGGCCCGTCGAGCCGTCGGGCTTGGTGCAGCGGATGAGGTCCGGCGGCAGGCGGTAGATCGGCGTGTAGCCCGGCAGCGGGACTGGCGAGCCTTCGATTTCCGGCTCGTAATAGCCGGTCGCGAAGGCGCGCCCGTCGGCCACCCGCACCCAATCGAAATTGTAGAAGAAGAAACCCGGCGCCTGGTCGGGAGCGAGCGACGCGGCCTGGGCGCACAGTGCGTTCCAGTCGCCCGGCTGGGTCAGCAGCGATTGGTCCTGTCGCCGCATCAGCACCGGGCAGCTGGTGCGGAACGCCTGCAGCGCCCGGGCAGCCTCGTCAGGCCCGAGGTTGCGCGGCTGCGCGAGCGCAATCCCGGCGGCGCGGGCGTTCGGAGCGATGACCGGCGGCGGGGTCGGCACCGGGATGGGCGTCGGAGTCGGACGCGGTGTCGGCGTGACGGGCGGAGCCGGAGTCGGTGGAGCCTGGACCGGCCGGGTCGCGCAAGCCGACAGTAACGCGAACGCCGCCAAAGCGATCGCGCGGGCCGCGGCTCTCACTCGTCCTCGTCGGTTTCGATCAGCTGCCAGTTGGGGTCGCGCGAGGCGACGTCGCGGCGGAAGGTCCACAGGTCGCGGGTCTGGACCGCGTCGCTTAGCGAGCCGGCGACGACCTCGCCCTCGGCGTTGCGGGTGACGGCCGCGATGTCGGCCTCGAACCGCACGGTGACGACTGCGACGCTGCGCTCGATCGCGGCCTCGGCGATGACCGTCTGGTCGACCGCGACCAGGCGATTGTCGAGGGTCAGGCCGTCCTTGGTGCGCTGCTCGACCGCGCCGGCGAAGGTCTCGTAGACATGGTCGTCGACATGGCTCTTGAGGGTGTCGAGATCGCCCTTCCAGAACGCTTCGAGGACCAGGCGGTAGGCTGCCTTCGCGCCGTCGAGGAAGCGGGCGACGTCGAACGTCGGATCGGCGGCGAGGATCGCCCGGACCCCAGGGCCCGCGGTTGGCAGGAAGGCCATGTCGCCGGGATCGTTGGCGGTCGGCACCGTGGTCGCGGGCTGCGGCGGTTGCGGCTCGACCCGCGCGTCCGGGTCGGCCGGCTTGAGGATCGGCTGCTGCTCATGGCCGGTGCGCTCGCCGAGCACGCTGTACAGGCGGAGCCCGATGAACAAGGCGACCAGGGCGAGGATGACGATGACGGTCAAAGCTTGCGGTTCCAATGCTTCAAATACTTGTCATCTACATAATGCGCGTCGGGTAAAGATTCCAACACCGGCAACGCACGAGCGTGCCATTGCGCCCCATTATTGCGACTGCTAGGCGCCACGGGCGAAACGCGCCGCGCTTTCAGCGGCTCCTCGACACCTTCAAATGCGTACAAGGAAAGACCGATGGCCGAGCAGGATTCATCCACCCAGGGAAATGGCTCCGGCCAGGACCAGAACGAGCCGCAAGTCGCGACGCTCGCTCAATATATCAAGGACTTGTCGGTCGAGAATCCGAGCGCTCCGCAGGTCTTCCAATGGCAGGTCCAGCCGAGTCTCGACGTCCAGTTCCAGCTCAACGCCGAAAAGGCGTCGGACGACGTCCATGAGGTTTCGATCAAGATCGAGGTGACGGCGCGGTCCGAGAACGGCGTCCACTTCGTCGTCGACCTGACTTACGCCGGGCTGTTCGGGCTGCGCAACGTGCCCGCGGAAGCGCTCGGGCCGATCCTGCTGGTCGAGGCGCCACGCCTGCTGTTCCCGTTCGCCCGCCAGATCATCGCCGAGGCGGTGACCAGCACCGGCTTCCCGCCGCTGCTGCTCGATCCGATCGATTTCGCGGCCGCCTACATGGCCCAGATCGAGGCCGCCCAGCAGGGCGGCGGCGGCGAGGAAGGGACCCCGCCCGTCGAAGCTCCGTCGGAAGCGCCGACCGACAGCTGACGTCCGGCAGCTTGCGGGCGGAGGCGCGCCGATGAATCTTCTCAAGGCGACCGGCACGATCGGCGGGCTGACCATGGTCAGCCGAATCGCCGGCTTTGCCCGCGAGATGTTGATGTCGCGCATCCTCGGCGCGGGCATCTACACCGACGCCTTTTACGTGGCCTTCCGCCTGCCCAACACCTTCCGCCGGCTGTTCGGCGAAGGCGCCTTTTCGGCGGGCTTCGTGCCGCTTTACAGCCAGCGGCTCCAATCCGGCGGCGAGGACGAGGCGAAGAGGTTTTCCGAGGAGGTGCTCGCCGTCTTCCTCCCGACCCTGATCCTGTTCACGGTCCTGTTCATCGCGCTGATGAAACCGTTCATTTTCCTGATCACCGGCTGGCACGGGGATCAGCTGACCTTCGGCACGCTGCTGACCCGGATCACCTTCCCCTACCTGCTGCTGATCAGCCTCGTCTCCCTGTTCTCCGGGATCCTCAACAGCATCGCGCGGTTTACCGCGGCGGCGTTCGCTCCGGCCCTGCTCAACCTCGCGATGCTCTGCGCGCTGATCCTGTTCCGCCAGGGCGGAGAGGTGTCGGCGACGGCGATCGCGGCGGCCGTGACGGTCGGCGGCATCCTCCAGCTCGGTCTGCTGCTCGCGGCCTGCAAGCGCGCCGGGATCGTGCTCAAGATCCGCCGTCCGCGCCTGACTCCCGGCGTGCGCCAGTTCATCCGCGTGGTGGTCCCGGCGACGCTTGGCGCCGGCGTCTACCAAATCAGCGTATTCATCGACACCTTCTTCCTGACCCGCATCGGGACCGGCGCGGTCAGCTGGTTCAACTATGCCGACCGCCTCAACCAGCTGCCGCTGGGGGTCATCGGCGCCGCCATCGGCACCGCGATCCTGCCGCAGGTCAGCCGGCACGTCGACATCGGTGAAGTCGACCAGGCCGCCCGGGTCCAGGGCCAGGCGGCCGAGCTGGCGATGCTCCTGTGCTTGCCCGCGGCGCTGGCCCTGGCGGTGAGCGCCCTGCCCCTGGTGTCGGCAATCTTCGAGGCCGGCCGCTTCACCGCGAGCGATGCGCAAAACACGGCACTGACGCTGTCGCTAATCGCCCTCGGCCTGCCGGCCTACGTGCTGGTCAAGGTGCTGACCCCGGGTTTCTACGCGCGTCGCGATACGGCGACTCCGGTCAAGGTCGCGATCGTCGTCCTGGTCGTGAACGTTGTGCTCAACTTCGCCCTGATCTGGGGCCTCGGCTGGGGGATCGGCGGGCTTGCGGCAGCGGTGGCGCTGAGCTCGTGGCTGAATTGCGCGATCCTCTACGCGATCCTCCATCGCCGCGGGCATTTTCGGGTCCAGGCCTGGCTGGCGTCGCGGCTGGCTCGGCAATTGCTCGCAGCGGCGGCAATGGTCGCGGCGCTGATCGGCCTGCGCATAGCCCTCGCGCCGTGGTTCACCGGCTCGGTCGGGCATCGCCTCGGCGGAGTGGTCGCGCTCGTCGGCGGGGGCATGGCCGTGTACTTCCCGCTGGTGTGGATCCTCGGCGGGACCGACAAGGAGGAGCTTCGCTCTCTCCTCAAGCGAAGGAGGCCGTACACCGATGTCGGCTGATGCGATGCGCGTAGTCTCCGGAATCCAGCCGACCGGGGACCTTCACCTCGGCAATTTGCTGGGCGCGATCCTGCGCTGGGTGCGGATGCAGGACGAGGCCGAGTGCCTCTATTTCCTCGCCGACCTGCATGCGCTGACGGTCTACGTCGACCCGGCCGAGCTGCACGCCAACATCCGCGAGATGGCGGCGGCCCTGATCGCCAGCGGGATCGATCCCAAGCGCTCGCTGATCTATCGCCAGAGCGCGATCCCGGCCCACGCCGAGCTGACCTGGATCCTGTCGGGCACGGCGCGCATGGGCTGGCTCAACCGGATGACCCAGTGGAAGGACAAAGCGGGCAAGAACCAAGAGGGGTCGTCGGTCGGCCTGTTCAGCTATCCGGTGCTCCAGGCGGCCGACATCCTGCTCTACAAGGCGACCCACGTTCCGGTCGGCGAGGACCAGAAGCAGCATGTCGAGCTGACCCGCGACATCGCGATCAAGTTCAACACCGACTATGACGTCGACCTGTTCGTCCCGCCCGAGCCGTTCATCGGCGGGGGCGTCGCGGCGCGGGTCATGAGCCTGCGCGACGGCAACGCGAAAATGTCCAAGTCCGACCCTTCGGACATGAGCCGGATCCATCTCACCGACAGCGACGACCTGATCGCGCAGAAAATCCGCAAGGCGAAGACCGACCCCGACCCCCTGCCCGACGATCCGAGCGGGCTCGACGGCCGGCCGGAAGCGAAAAACCTGGTCGGGATCTACGGCGCGGTGACCGGCGAAAGCGTCGAGCAGGTGTTGGCACGCTTCGCCGGCCAGGGCTTCGGCGCGTTCAAGCCGGCGCTGGCCGACGTGCTGATCGAGCTGCTGCGGCCGCTCCGCACCCAGCTCGAGGAGCTGCGCCGGGACGCTACCGAGCTCGACCGGATTCTTGCGGACGGCGCTGAACGGGCGAGCGCGCTGGCGGCACCTACGCTTGCGGCCGCGTATGACGCCGTCGGATTGTCGCATTGAACGAACGTTTCATCGACGGTTCAGCGCGTTTGATGGTATAAGGCCACTGATATTCCAACCCGTTTCCCGATTCGAGGGAGTGTAGCCATGCGTCTTCACAAATTTGCTACAGCCGCGATGCTCGGCGTTGCGGCGCTCGGCCTGTCGGCCTGCGCCAGTTCGATCACCAGCACGGTCTCGCGTTACCAGGCGATGCCCGCGGCCCAGGGCCAGACCTTCTTCGTGGTGCCCGGCGGCGGCATGGCGACCAACGGCGGCCTCGAGTTCCAGCGTTATGCCGGCATCGTCGCCCAGCAACTCCAGGCGCGCGGTTATGCACCGGCGGCCAGCGCGCAAAGCGCGACGATGCTCGTCCAGCTCGGCTACGGCATCGATCAGGGCCAGGTGCGCTACGTCGAGGACCCGTTCTATCGCAGCCGCTTCGGTTACGGTTATGGCAGCCCGTTCTTCTACCCGCGCTTCGGTTACCGGTCGCGCTTCTCTTACGGGTGGGACGACCCCTTCTGGTACGGCGGCTACGGCGGCGGGGTCGACAGCTACGTCGAATATCACAGCCAGATCGACCTCCACATCCGGGCCCGCGGGTCGAACGCACCGCTGTTCGACGGCCGCGCCCAGGCGCGCTCGCAGACCGACCGGCTCGACATCGTGATCCCGAGCCTGGTCGAAGCGATGTTCACCAACTTCCCCGGCCAGAACGGCGAAACGGTGAAGATCACCATTCCGACCAAGCCGAAATCTTAAACACCCTCGAGGGGGTAAACGCGGCCCGTCCGGATCGCTCCGGGCGGGCCTTTTTTGAGCGCAACCGCCCGGATGCAGCGGTCGCCGCGCTCAGGCATGGCGATGGCTCACTCACGGAGACTCGTCATGGCTGATTCGAACTACGTTTCACCGGCGCGCGCCGTCGCCGAGGCTTGCGCCGCCAATCCCGTCGCGATCCTCATCCCGTGCCATCGGGTGATCCGCGCCGACGGTTCGCTCGGCGGCTATCGCTGGGGCGCGAGGCGCAAGGCGCGCCTGCTCGAACGCGAACGAGCCTCGGCATGATTGCGGATCTGGACGCGATCCGCGCCGGGCTTGACGAGCGCGGCTTCCATCTCCTGCCCCGCCTGCTCGATCCGGGGTCGTGCGAGCAACTGGCCGCCGGCTACGGCGCCGACCAGTTCCGGAGCACGATCGTCATGGCCCGCCACGGCTTCGGGCGCGGGGAATATAGATATTACCGCTATCCGCTTCCGCCCCTGATCGCCGAGCTTCGCCCGCGGCTCTACGAGCGGCTCGTGCCGATCGCCAACGACTGGCAGTCGGCGTTCGGCTCCCCCGTCCGCTATCCCGACCGCCACGACACATTCCTCGCCCGCTGCCGGGCGGCCGGCCAGTCCCGGCCGACCCCGCTGATCCTTCGCTACGGTCCGGGTGACTACAACTGCCTGCACCAGGACGTCTACGGCGAAACTGTGTTCCCCCTGCAGGTCGCGGTGCTGCTGTCGAGCCCGTCGGATTTCTCGGGCGGCGAGTTCGTGCTCACCGAGCAGCGGCCGCGCCGTCAGTCGCGCGCCCAGGTCGTGCCGTTGCGGCAGGGCGATGCGGTGATCTTCCCCGTCCGCCACCGTCCCGTCCAGGGCACGCGCGGCGTCTATCGGGCGCAGCACCGTCACGGCGTCAGCGAATTGCGCTCCGGGCAGCGCCATGCACTCGGTTTGATCTTCCACGACGCGGCGTGATCGCCGCTCTGGACTAACCCTCGAGCTGCCGCGTCAGCAGGCGGATGTCGGCGTCGAGCTCGGCGTCGCTGGCGCGCAGCTTCTCGATCTGGCGGACGGCGTGGATCACGGTCGTGTGATCGCGTCCTCCGAAGCGCCGGCCGATGTCCGGCAGCGACTTCGGAGTTAGTTGCTTCGACAGATACATCGCCACCTGGCGCGGGCGGGCGACCTCCCGGGCGCGCCGGGCCGAGGTCATCTCGGCCTTGCGGATCCGATAATGCTCGGCAACCTGGGTCTGGATCTCGTCGATCGAGATCCGCCGCTGGTTGGCGCGGAGGACGTTCGCCAGGACCTCCTCGACGAACGCGACGTCGATCTCGCGCCCGGTCATCATCGCGTAGGCGCCGATGCGGTTGAGCGCGCCCTCGAGCTCGCGCACCGACGACGTCACCCGGCGGGCGAGGAAGTCGATCACCGGCCGCGGCATGTCGACGCCCGGGAGCGCCTCGAGCTTGGCGACGATAATGTTGAAGCGCAGCTCGTAATCGGCCTGGTTGATGTCGGCGACCAGCCCCCACGACAGGCGCGACAGGATGCGCGGCGCGATCCCGTCGAGGTCCTGCGGCGCGCGGTCGGAGGTGATCACCAGCCGCCGGCCGGCGGTGATGATCTCGTTCATCGTGTGGAAGAATTCCTCCTGGGTCGAATCCTTGCCGGCGATGAACTGGACGTCGTCGATCAGCAGCAGGTCGGCGCTTCTTAGGCGCTGCTTGAAGCCGATCGTGTCATTCTCCTTCAACGCGCGGATGAACTCGACCATGAACTTCTCGGCGGACATCGAGACGACTCGCGCGCCGCGGTTGTGGGCGGTGAAGGCGTGGCCGATCGCGTGCAGCAGGTGGGTCTTGCCGCGACCGGTGCCGCCGTGGATGAACAACGGGTTGAAGCCGACCGTCGCCGAGGTCGCGAGGGTCCGCGCGGCGGTCGCCGCAACCTCGTTTGCCTTGCCGACCACGAACGTCTCGAACCGGTAGCGCGGGTCGAAATTGGGCGCGCTCGGGTCGCGCTCGGCCGGTGCCGGAATTTCCTCGAGGATCAGCAGCGGCGCCGGGCGCGGCGCGTCGGCCGCCGCGATCACCCGGACTTCGCGAACCACCGGAAGCACCGTCTTCCACGCCAGCGTCAGCCGGTCGCCGAAGTGCGAGCGCACCCAATCGGCCATGAACTGGCTCGGCATGACGAGGTCGAGCGCGCCGCCGTCCGGCTCGAATTGCCCGAGCTCGGCCGGCTTCAGCCAGCCGTCGAAGGTGCGGGCCCCAAGGTCGCGGCGAAGTCCAGCGCGGATCGATTCCCAGGCTGCTTCGAGCGGAGCCGCAACCGGCGCCTCCGCAAGTTCAACAGACGAATTGGTAGCTCCGCCTTGCACTGGCTCGCGCCTCCCTCTCTACTGGCCCCCCGCCAAGACAAAAGGTTTTGCCCCCGCCGGACTCCGAGTCGCGGCGTTGTCAGCTCCTTTTCTCTCTTGCCCCCGGCACGGATTCGCGCCCGGAAGGACGTTTCTGAAACCCTGCGCCTCAGCTTTCAAGTGCCGTTTTTTCACGAAAGTGAAATAAAGACCCTTGACAAAGGAAACGCGGGAAAAGTGCTGGAAAACGGCTGAAAACAGCCAAATTCCGGATTATCTATACGTTAACGGCCACGCGAATCGCCGGAATTGCTGCATTTTTTTGACGGTCCCGAATCGGGACGGGCCGCCGGTCTCCCGGCGGCCCGTTGGAACCCTTGCTCAGCGCCGCTTTCAGCTGAGTGCCGCAACCCTCTTGGACAGCCGCGAAATCCGCCGAGCAGCGGTGTTCTTGTGAATGACTCCGCGGGCGACGCCGCGGGCGAGCTCCGGCTGTGCCATTTTGAGCGCCTCGGCCGCGTCCTTCTTCTGGCCCTTGGCGATCGCCGACTCGACGGCCTTGATGAAGGTCCGGATCCGGCTGATTCGCGAATGGTTGATGGTCGCGCGATTGGCGTTGCGGCGGATGCGCTTCTTGGCCTGCGGCGTGTTCGCCATGATTGTCCTCTAACTCAATGAAAAACGGCGCGGCCCACAGGCTCGCACCGAAGCGGCGGGTCCACTACCGCCAACCGGCCGCAAGGTCAACGCTGGCAGCGCGGGCAATAGAAGGTCGAGCGGCCACCCTGGACAAACCGCCGGACCGTCCCGCCGCAACCGCATGGCCGACCCTCGCGATCATAGACCGCGAAGGCCTTGGAGAAGTAGCCGAGCTCGCCGTCGGGGCTGGCGAAATCCTTGACCGTGGAGCCGCCGGCCGCGATCGCTTCGTCGAGTACGTCGCGGATCGCCGTAACCAGCCGCTCGAGCCGCCGCAGCGAGACCGAGCCCCCGGCCCGCTTGGGATGGATGCCGGCGCGGTACAGCGCCTCGCACACGTAAATGTTGCCAATCCCGGCGACGATCCGCTGGTCGAGCAGCAGCAGCTTGATCGCCGCGGTGCGGCCGGCGAGCCGGCGTTGAAGCTCGCGCGGGTCGAGGTCGAGCGGCTCGGGGCCGAGCGCCTTGAACGGCGGCCAGTCCTCGAGTTCGCCGGTCGCGACCAGATCGAGCGAACCGAAGCGGCGCGCATCGTTTAGCGCTACCCGCCGGCCGTCATCGGTCTGAAGGATGAAGTGATCGTGCTTGCCGATCGCGCCCGGATCGACCCGCCAGTGGCCCGACATGCCGAGGTGGAACACCAGAGTGTCGCCGCGGTCGGTGTCGATCAGGCCGTATTTGGCACGGCGGCGAAGTCCGCTCACCCGCGCCCCGGTAAGCCGCTGGCCAAGATCGACTGGAAGCGCGCGACGAAGGTCGGGGCGACGCGCCTCGACGCTCGCCAGGCGGCGGCCTTGAAGCACCTTGGCCAGGCCGCGGACCGTCGTCTCGACTTCGGGAAGCTCGGGCATGGCGTGGATATGGCGAAGGGCTGCCAAGCCCGCTAGAGGCCGGGGCCCATGACCGGACAAGTGAATTTCGGCGACCAGCTGGTCAGCCCCGAGGAGAAGACGCGCCGCGTGGGCCAGGTCTTCAGCTCGGTCGCTCGGCGCTACGATCTGATGAACGACCTGATGTCGGGCGGGATGCACCGGCTGTGGAAGGACCGCTTCGTCAACCGGGTGAAGCCGCGGCCCGGCGAACGGATCCTCGACATGGCCGGCGGCACGGGCGACGTCGCCTTCCGCCTGGCTCGGCGCGGCGCCTTGGTGACCGTGGCCGACATCAACCCCGACATGCTGGCGGCGGGCAAGGCGCGCGCCGAGGCCGTCGAACTGGCCGGCCTGACCTGGCAGGTCGAGAATGCCGAAACGCTAAGCTTCGGCGACGCCGCGTTCGATGCCTACACCATCGTGTTCGGGATCCGGAACGTGACCGACATTCCGGCCGCGCTCCGCGAGGCGCATCGGGTGCTGAAGCGCGGCGGGCGATTCTATTGCATGGAATTCTCGTCGAGCGACTGGCCCGGCTTTTCCGACGCCTATGACGCCTGGGCGTCGAAGGTGATCCCACGGATCGGCAAGGCGGTCGCCGACGACGAGGACAGCTACCGCTATCTGGTCGAGAGCATCCGCCGCTTTCCCAAGCCTCCCGCGTTTCGCGCGATGGTCGCCGACGCGGGGTTCGTCCGCGCCGCGGCCGACCCGATGCTCGGCGGGCTGGTGACCATCCACTCGGGTTGGAAGATTTGACCGCCGGCGTCACCCATCTGTGGCGTTTGCTGAAATGGGGCCGGACGCTGGCGCGGCACGGCGCGCTGACCGGCATCGAGGAAGATCCGATGACCCCGCCGCAGGTGCGGCGGCTGGCGCGGGTCGCCCGGTTCGGCGCGCGCATCCCGCCGACACCCGATTATGCCGCGGCGCTGGTCGCGATCGGCCCGGCCGCGATCAAGCTCGGTCAGGCCTTGTCGACCCGCCCCGACCTGGTCGGAGAAAAAGCCGCAGCCAATCTGTCGCAGCTCCAGGACGACCTCCCGGCCGCCCCGTTCGCGGCGATCCGGCAGACCATCGAAGCTTCGTTCGGAGCGCCGCTCGACACGCTCTATTCCGAATTTGACGAGACTCCGGTCGGCGCCGCCTCGATCGCCCAGGTCCATCGCGCGGTCACGACCGACGGCCGCGCGGTCGCAGTCAAGGTTCTCCGCCCCGGGATCGAGGAGGAGCTGGCGAAAGCCATCGAGACCTACGAATGGGCCGCGGCGCACGTCGAAGCCTATGGCGACGAGCTCGAGCGGCTTCGCCCGCGGCTGGTCGTCGCCCAGTTCAAGCAATGGACGGCGCGCGAGCTCGACCTGCAGCGCGAAGCCGCTTCGGCCTCCGAGCTCAAGGAGAATATGGTCGCCGAGCCCGGCTATTATATCCCCGAGATCGACTGGCGGCGGACCGCCCGCCGGGTCCTCACCATGGAATGGCTCGACGGCATCAAGCTCAACGACCGCGAGGGGCTGATCGCGGCGGGGCAGGATTGCGAGGCCCTGGCCGAGACGCTGGTCCGGGCCTTCCTCCGCCAGGCGGTGGTCGACGGCTTTTTCCATGCCGATTTGCACCACGGCAATCTGTTCGCCCTCGCCGACGGCCGGATCGCGGCGATCGACTTCGGGATCATGGGCCGGATCGACCGCCGCGCCCGGGTGTGGCTGGCCGAGATCCTCTACGGCCTGATCACGGGCAACTATCGGCGCGTCGCCGAAATCCACTTCGAGGCGCAATATGTGCCGCCGCACCACAGCGTCGAGGAGTTCGCGACCGCCCTGCGCGCCGCCGGTGAGCCGATCCGCGGCCTGCCGGTCAAGGACATCTCCGTCGGCCGGATGCTCGAAAGCCTGTTCTCCATCACCCGCGACTTCGACATGCCGACCCAGCCGCACCTGCTCCTGCTGCAGAAGACGATGGTGATGAACGAGGGCGTTGCCACCGCGCTCGACCCCGAGATCAACATGTGGGAGGCGGCCGAGCCCTTCCTCCGCGAATGGATGCGCTCCGAGCTCGGGCCGGAGGCTTATTATGCCGATCGGATCATCGAGCTGGTGCGGGCGGCGAAGAAGATCCCCGAACTGATCAAGCGGATCGACGAACATTATCCGCCGAAGGGCGCCGCCCCGCCCCCGCCGCCGCTGCCGGAGGTAGCGATCATCGAAGGGCGGACATGGTGGGGTTATGCGCTCGCCGGGCTGATCGGTGCGCTTGCCGCAACCGCTGCGATGCTGCTTGCACGGTGAAGCGGAATCGATAGCGTGACCGGCCAACAACCCGGGGGGTGTCCATGCTTCGCTTTGCGCTCGGACTGGTGCTCGCATCGCCGCTCGTGTCTGCGGCTCCGGTGATGGCTACCGAAGCACCGGCCGCGACCCACCAGCAGCTGGTCAGCCTGTTCGCCGAGTGGCGGGCGTTCAACCATCCGGCGATCGTCCGCGGCCGTCCCGATTATTCGGAGCCGGCGATGACCGCCAAGGTTGCCGGACTGAGCACCTTTAAGCACCGCCTCGCCGCCATCGACACGAAGGGCTGGACCGCCTCCCAGCGCGGCGACTACCGGCTCGTCGAGGCCGAGATGAACGGCCTCGATTTCTTCCTCCGCGTGCTCAACCCGTGGGCGCGGGACCCGGGCTTTTATCAGACGGTTTTCGCTGAGATGAGCGACGTTCCCGCGCACGAGGGCCCGTCGGCCGAGCCCAATATCGACCTGCACGATTTCACCTATCCGCTAAGCGCCGACGACGACGCCAGGCTGACCGAGCTGCTGGGCGCGGTTCCGGCCCTGTTAAGCGACGCGAGGCGCAACCTCGCGGCCAGCCAGGCGCACGAGCTCTGGGCCTATGGCGACCGCGCCTTCAACGAGCAGGCCGAGGTGCTGGAGAAGCTCGAGGCCGGGACGCTGGTGATGAACGACCTCGGCGGCAAGCGTCCGGCATCGCTGGCCGGAGCCTCGCGCGCGCTTCGCGCCGCGGTTCGGGATGCGCGCAGCGCAACCGCGGATTTCGCCCGCTGGATCAAGGCCGAGGCGCCGCGCCGCACCGGCCCGTCGGGCGTCGGCAAGGCCAATTACAATTGGTACCTCAAACACGTCCTCTTGAGCCGGTACGATTTCGACGCGCAGACCGTGCTTCTGCAGCGCGAGCTCGACCGCTCGCTCGCCTCGCTGCGGCTCGAGGAAGTGCGCAATCGCGCGGCGCCGCCGATCCCCGAGATCAGCGATCCCGCCGCCTACCGGCGGATGGCGGAGGCGCGCACCGACAAGCTGTACCGGCTGCTGGTCGACGCCGGCTTCATTGCCGACCGGCCCTATTACCGCGCCGCGCTCGCCGCCCAGACCGGCGACTATACCCCGCCGGCCGAGCGCAATTTCTTCACCCACGTGACCGCGCTCGACCCGCTTCCGTTGAGCAGCCACCAGACCCACTGGATCGAGCTGGCGCGGCTGCGCCACGAGCCGCACCCGAGCCCGATCCGCCAGCGGCCGCCGTTGTTCAACATCTTCGAGGACCGCTCGGAGGGCTGGGCGACGGCGATGGAAGAAATATTGATGCAGGCCGGGCTGTACGACGACATTCCGCACGGCCGTGAACTGGTGTGGGTGATGCTCGCCAACCGCGCCGCGCGCGGCCTCGCGTCGCTGCGCGTCCAGGCCAATGAGATCGGGCTCGACGAAGCGGGCAAGTTCCATGCCGCCTGGACGCCGCGCGGCTGGTCGGACGCCAACAGCCGGCTGGTCGGGTTCGAGCAGCTCTTGTACCTGCGCCAGCCCGGCTACGGCCCGAGCTACATCGTCGGCAAGGTTGAATTCGACCATTTGCTCGCCGTCGAATCGCATCGCGCCGAACAGGAGCATCGCCCGTTCGTCAATCGCGACGCCTTTGCCGCCATCCTCGCGTCGGGGATCGTCCCGCCGGCGATCATCGCGGACGAGGTGGCGGAAGCCCGCTCCGACCATTAGGTTAGGCGCATGGCACGGGTGCTCCTCATCGTCGGCGGCGGGATCGCGGCCTACAAGTCGCTCGAGCTGGTGCGGCTGCTGAAGAAGACCGGCCACGCGGTGACTCCGGTCCTGACGAGGGGCGGCGAACATTTCGTCACTGCGATGAGTCTCGGGACCCTGGCCGAAAGCCAGGTCCACGACTCGCTGTGGGAGCTCAAGGACGAGGTCGAGATCGGTCACATCCAGCTGTCGCGCGCGGCCGACTTCATCCTCGTCTGCCCCGCAACCGCCGATTTGCTCGCCAAGATGGCGGCGGGCATCGCCGACGACCTCGCGACGACCCTGCTGCTCGCGACCGACAAGCCGGTGGTGATCGCGCCGGCGATGAACGTCCGTATGTGGCTGCACGCGGCGACCCAGCGCAACGTCGCCCAGCTCAAAGCCGACGGGGTGCGAGTGATCGACCCTGCCGAGGGCGAGATGGCGTGCGGCGAGTATGGCCCCGGTCGCCTCCCCGAGCCGCAGGACATATTCGACTGGCTCGGCCAGAACGGCTTCCTCCCCGGCAAGTGACCCTCGCCGGCAAGCACATCCTGATCACCGCGGGCCCGACCCACGAGCCGATCGACCCGGTCCGGGTGATCGCCAATCGCTCTTCGGGACGACAGGGCTTCGCCATTGCCGCGGCCGCAGCCGAAGGGGGTGCGCGGGTCACTCTGGTGTCGGGCCCGGTCGCGCTTCAAACCCCGCCCGGCGTGGAGCGGATCGATGTCGAAACCGCCGAGCAGATGGCCGAGGCGGTCTTCGCCACATGGCCCTTCGACGCGGCCATTCTCGTGGCCGCCGTCGCCGACTGGCGGGTCGAAGCGTCGGCAACCAAGCTGAAGAAGGGCGAAGGCCCGCCTCGGCTGAACTTCGTTCCGACCCGCGACATCCTCGCCGAGCTTGGAGCTGGCGAGCAGCGGCCGCGCCTGCTCGTCGGCTTCGCCGCCGAAACCGAGCGGGTCGTCGAGCAGGCGATCGTCAAGCGCCTGGTCAAGCGCGCCGACTGGATCGTCGCCAACGACGTATCCGGGGACGTCATGGGCGGCCAGCGCAACCGCGTGCACTTGATCACCGGCGACGGGGTCGAGGATTGGCCCGAGGGCAGCAAGGATGAGGTCGCGGGGCGCCTGATCGCGCGCGTGGCCGAGACGCTAGGCTGAGCCGCACCCCTTGCACGCCGGATCCGCGGGAATGCGGATGGCCCGCCAGACAAGCTTCTCGCCGTCGAACAGATGGACCTGGCCGGACTGGTCGGGGCCGATCCCCAGTAGCGCATTGATCCCCAGCAGGGCGGCAAAGCCGCCGACCGTCGTGGTCAGCGCGCCGAGGACGCCGAGCTCGGCGCAGGTGTCGCAATCGTCCGCATCGAACGCATCGCCGACGTAGCAGCGATAACAGGGCTTCGACCGGAACAGCCCGACCTGTCCCTGGAACTGCACCGCGGCGGCCGACAGCAACGGGATGCCGAGGCCAACGCAAGCGTCGCTGACCGCCAGCCGGGTCGCAAAATTGTCGCTTCCGTCGATCACTATGGCGTGGCCCTGGAGCAGCTTGCGGGCGTTGTCGGGCCCGAGGCGGAGGCGCAGCGGCCTCGCCTCGACAAAATGATTGAGGCTGCGGGCGAAGCCCGCCGCCAGGTCCGCCTTGGCCGCGCCGGCGTCGGCTTCCCGAAACAGGGGTTGACGGTGAAGGTTGGTCAGCTCGACGACGTCTTCGTCGATGATCGTCAGCCGACCGACGCCCGCCCCCGCGAGCGCTGGGATCACGGCGCTGCCGATGCCGCCGGCGCCGACTACGACGACGGACGCGGCCTTGAGCCTGCGCTGCCCGACTCCGCCGACCTGCGGCAGGACGATGTGCCGCGCGTAGCGCTCCAGCTCCTCATCGGAAAGGGTCACTGGCCGGTGGAGCCGAAGCCTCCGGCCCCGCGAGCGGTTTCGCCCAGCACGTCGACCTCCACGAAATTCGCCTTCAGCACCGGCGCCGGCACCAGCTGCGCGATCCGCTCGCCGCGGCGGACGTCGAACGGGTCGGAGCCGAGGTTGGCGAGGATTACCTTCACTTCGCCCCGATAATCATGGTCGATCGTCCCTGGCGTGTTCAGGCAGGTGACGCCATGCTTGAGCGCCAGGCCCGACCGGGGCCGGACCTGCACCTCATAGCCCTCGGGAATGGCGATGGCGAAACCGGTCGCGACCGCGTGGCGCTGGCCGGGAGCGAGCGTGACGTCTTCCGCGGCGACGACGTCCAGCCCCGCCGCCCCATCGGTCGCGTAAGCCGGCGCCGGCAGGCCCTCCCCGTGCGGCAACCGCTGCAGCTCGATCGCGATCATCTGGACTTTCTCCGCCCGCCGCGGCCGCGCTTTGCCGACGGTCCCTTCGCGGCCTTGGCCTCGATCCATTCGATTGCCTGACCGAGCGTCACCGACGCGGGCTCGGTTCCCTTCGGCAGAGTGGCGTGGGTCGTTCCGTTGCTGACGTAGGGACCATAACGGCCGGCCATGACCTTGACGTCCTTGCCGCCATGCTGACCGAGCACGGCCAGCGGCTCGCGCGACGCGGAGCGCTGGCGTCCCGCGCCGGACGCGGCATCGGCGAGCTTCGCGACCGCCGCGTTCATGCCCGTCTCGAACACCTCGGCGGTGGCATTCAGTTTCGCATATTTGCCGTCGTGGGCGAGGTAGGGGCCGTAGCGCCCGATCGAGGCGGTGATCGGCTTGCCGGTCTCGGGATGCGGGCCGATTTCGCGCGGCAGCGACAGCAAGCGCTCGGCCAGTTCCGCTGTCACATCGTCTAGCGGCACGTCCTTGGGAATCGAGGCGCGCTTGTCGCCGCGCTCGAGATAGGGGCCGAAGCGACCGGTCTTGAGCAGGATGCCGTCGCCGAGCTCGGTGGGGCCGTCGCTCTGCGCCTGGTCGCCGCCCTGGCCAAACTTCTGGGTATATTTGCAATCGGGATAGTTGGAGCAGGCGACGAACGCCCCGAACTTGCCGCCGCGCAGGCTGAGACGCCCGGTCCCGCATTGCGGGCAGACGCGCGGATCGGAGCCGTCGGCCTTCGGCGGATACAGCCAGGGCGCCAAGAATTCATCGAGCGCCTGCGTGATCTCGCTCGGCTTCTGGTCCATGACCTCGCCGGCCTTGGGCTTGAAGTCGCGCCAGAAGTCGTCGAGCAGTTTCTGCCAGTCGAGCCGCCCGCCCGAGACGTCGTCGAGTTCCTCCTCGAGCTCGGCGGTGTAATCGTAGCTGACGTATTTCTCGAAGAAGCGCTCGAGGAACGCGGTCACCAGGCGGCCGCTCTCCTCGGGCACGAAGCGGCCCTTGTCGACGCGGACATATTCGCGGTCCTTCAGCGTCTGCAGGATCGAGGCGTAGGTCGACGGCCGGCCGATTCCCAATTCCTCGAGCCGCTTGACCAGGCTCGCCTCCGAATAGCGCGGCGGCGGCTGGGTGAAGCTCTGCGTCGCTTCGACGCCCGTCTTGAGCGGAGCATCGCCCCGCGCCAGCCCGGGCATGCGCGCGCCCTCCTCGTCCTCGGCTTTCTCGTCGCGCCCCTCTTCGTAGAGCGCCAGGTACCCGGGGAAGAGCACGACCTGGCCGGTCGCGCGCAGCACAGTCCGGCCCGCCCCGTCGGTCAGCTCGACCGTCGTCCGCTCGAGCCGCGCCGAGGCCATCTGGCTCGCCAGCGCGCGGTTGTAGACCAGCTCGTACAGCCGGGCGTGATCGCCCGTGGCCGCGCGCGCCTGCTCGAAGTCGGTCGGACGGATCGCCTCGTGGGCCTCCTGCGCATTCTTGATCTTGCTTTGGTACTGGCGCGGCCGGTCGGGCACGAAGCCGGCGTCGTAGCGGCTGGCGATCGCGCGGCGGGCGGCGCTGATCGCTTCCGGGGCCATGTCGATGCCGTCGGTCCGCATGTAAGTGATGAGTCCGTCCTCATAGAGGCCCTGGGCGATGCGCATCGTGTGACTGGCGGCAAAGCCGAGCTTGCGCGCCGCCTCCTGCTGCAGCGTCGAAGTAGTGAAGGGCGGCGGCGGGTTGCGCGAGAAGGGCTTGGTCTCGACCGAGGAAACGGTGAAGCGGCCGGCCTCGACCACTGCCTTGGCCGCATCGGCGTCGCCACGGTTGCCGATCGTCAGTCGTTCGATCTTCCGGCCGTCGAGCTGGACGAGGCGCGCGGTGAATCCCTGCCCGTCCTTCTCGAACGTCGCGCTGACCGACCAATATTCCTGGGCCTTGAAGAGCTCGATCTCGCGCTCGCGGTCGACGATCAGGCGCAGCGCGACCGACTGCACCCTGCCCGCCGACTTGGCACCGGGAAGCTTGCGCCACAGGATCGGTGACAGCGTGAAGCCGACCAGGTAATCGAGCGCCCGCCGCGCCCGATAGGCGTCGATCAGGTCCTCATCGAGCCCCCGCGGGTGGCGCATCGCCTCGGTCACCGCGGAGTTGGTGATGGCGTTGAAGGTCACGCGCTCGACCTTGGCCGGGAGCGCTTTCTTCTGCCGAAGCACCTCCTGGACGTGCCAGCTGATCGCCTCGCCCTCGCGGTCGGGGTCAGTGGCGAGGATCAGCGTGTCGGCGTTCTTCGCTTCGTCGGCGATGGCGCGGAGCTGCTTCGAACGGTCGGGCGAGACCTGCCACTCCATCGCGAAGCCCTGTTCGGGATCGACCGAGCCATCCTTGGGCGGCAGGTCGCGCACGTGTCCCAGCGATGCGAGCACGCGGTGCCCGCTGCCGAGATACTTCTCGATGGTCTTCGCCTTGGCGGGCGATTCAACGACAACCAGTTTCAAGCTGTGCCCTCACGTATACGCGCATAAAGTGGGGTGCCGCGATTCGCCGCGTCAAGCGTGGAGAGTTCAGTTGAAGCACACGAACCGATCTGTTGGGCCGCTCGCCCTGGCATGCGGCGCTTTTGCGGTCTTGAGCGGGCCTGCCTGCGGGCGCTCCATGGAAGCCGCGCTCGATGAGATCGACCGAACCTTCGTTTGCCCTGAGGACTTCCCCAACGATGATGCTCGAGAGGCTTCGCTCAGACAATTCCTTGAGCGAATTCGGAAAGATGCGGGGACGATGACCGTGGATCAAATGATCGAGTTCCGAGTGCGCTTGCTCGAAAAGCACCATTGCACGAAGACTTTGCAGCACATCCGGCAAAACGGCGGCTAGCCCCAGCCAGCTATTTCAAACTCACCCGGCCGCCGGCGTGGTGGTCAAGCCGCCCTGCAAGATCGAGCTCGAGCAAGGCCAGCTGGACCGGCCCGGATGGCGCACCGGACAGGCGAATGATCTCGTCCACCGGGACCGGCGACGGGCCAAGCAGCCCCTCGATCTGGTCGTGCAGATACGCACCATCGACCGATTCGTCCGGGCTATGGACAAAGGAAGCGGGCGACGAAGCCACCTTGCGCTCCAGCGGGCGCAGCGCTTCCACGACCTCGGCGGCCGACTGGACCAGGGTCGCGCCGTCGCGGATCAGCTGGTTGCAGCCCTGCGCGCGCGGATCGAGCGGCGAGCCCGGCACGGCCATGACCTCGCGCCCTGCCTCGGTCGCCAGCCGGGCGGTGATCAGCGAACCGGATCTCGGCGCTGCCTCGACGACCACCGTTGCCGCGCTAAGCCCGGCGATGATTCGGTTGCGATATGGAAAATGGCGCGCGCGCGGCTCGGTCCCGGGCGGCATTTCGGCGAGCACCAGCCCGTGCTCGAACAACGCCTGCTGCCGCTCCGCATTTTCCGGCGGATAGAAGACGTCGATCCCGCCGGCGACGATGGCGATGGTGCCGGTGCCGAGCGCGCCGTCGTGCGCCGCACTGTCGATCCCCCGGGCGAGGCCGGAGACGACGACGATGCCCTCCGCACCGAGGTCGTGGGCAAGTCCGCGGGCGAAGCGGCACGCGGCGGCCGAGGCGTTGCGCGCACCGACGATCGCCACCGCCGTCCGGTCGACCAGCGTCAGATCGCCCCTGGCCATGATCAGCGGCGGCGCGTCGTCGAGCTCGGCGAGGAGCGGCGGGTAGAGACCCTGCCCGATCGCAAGGTAGCGCGCGCCGGCCTTGTCGACCCGGGCGATCTCGCGCTCGGCATCGTCGCGGCCGAACAATCGCGGCGGGGCGCCGCCGCCGCGCCGGGCGAGGTCGGGGACCGCGGCGAGCGCCCCCGCCGGGGTCCCGAAGCGAGCGATCAGCTGGCGATAGGTGACCGGGCCGATGCCCGGCGTTCGTACCAGCCTTAAGCGGTCGACGAGGTCTTCGATCCGATGCGTGGCTCGGTTCCTTTCCGCAGGCGAAGGATGTTCTCGCGATGCTTCCACAGGACGAGCAACGCGAAACCGAGCAGCATTGGGAGGAGGGTGCGGTCGAGGACCAGGGCCGAGATCGGCGCGCTGATCACCGCGGTCATGCCCGCCACCGACGAGATCCGGAGCGTCAACAGCAGGCAAAGCCAGATTGCGGCATAGACCGCCGCGGCCATCGGCAGCAGCGGAATGAGAACGCCAAGAAAAGTCGCGACGCCCTTGCCCCCCCGAAACTTCAGCCAAACTGGATACAAATGTCCGATCATGGCGCCGGCCCCGGCGGCCCACGACGCCGGGCCGAAGCCGATCAGGTCGCGATCAAACATCGCATGGGCGATGAGGATCGCGGCCGTGGCCTTGAGGCAGTCGAGGACCAGCGTCGCCGCCGCCAACGGCTTGCTGCCCGTCCGCAGCACGTTGGTCGCCCCGATGTTGCCCGACCCGATCTTGCGGATGTCGCCCTTGCCGGCGAGTCGGGTCAGGATCAGCCCGAAGGGAATCGACCCGAGGGCGTAGCCGATCAGCAGCGCCAGGATTGTCTCGCGGGTCATGGATACGGTGGTAGCAAATCAGTTCGCTCGCGCAATCGGCCGTCATTGCGACCCCGGCCTTGAGCCGGGGGAAGCAATCCACCCGCGCAAACTGGATTGCTTCGTCGCCGCGCTCCTCGCAATGACGACCCGTGGATCCCAACGCCCCCATCCTGTTCTTCGACTCCGGCGTCGGCGGGCTGTCGGTGCTGGCACCGACGCGCGCGCTCCTGCCCAACGCACCGATCGTCTATGCCGCCGACAGCGCCGGTTTCCCCTACGGCAAGCGCAGTGAGGCGGAGCTGGCGACGCGCGTTCCGGCGCTGCTCGGCCGGTTCGTCGAGCGCTATCATCCGCGTCTCGTGGTGATCGCCTGCAACACCGCTTCGACCATCGCGCTGGATCACGCCCGGGCGGCGCTCGACCTGCCGGTGGTCGGCACGGTCCCGGCAATCAAGCCCGCGGCAGAGATTTCGAAGAGCCGGGTGATCGGCGTGCTCGGCACCGAGGCAACGGTGCGCCAGCCCTATGTCGACGACCTCGCCGCGAAGTTCGCCAGCGACTGCACGATCGTCCGCCACGGCTCCCCCGAGCTGGTCGAGTTGGCCGAAGCCAAGCTCGCCGGGGAGCCGGTCGGGGTCGACGCCGTTAAGGACGGGGCGCAGCCAATGTTCGAGGCGCCCGATGGCACGCGAATCGACACCGTTGTCCTTGCCTGCACCCATTTTCCGCTGCTCGAGGAGGAACTTCGGAGCGCGTTCCCGAATGTCAGCTATGTACACGGCGGTCCGGGCATCGCCCGGCGCATCGCCTTTCTGACTCGCCAGCAGCCGTGGCCGCCGGCCCCGTCCGACGGGTTCATGGTGTTCACGGCGCCGCTTCGCCCACCGTCCGCCGCGGCGCTTGCCGGCTTCGGCATCGGGGAGGTTCGCATGCTCTAGTTGCGAGTCATTCGAGCCGAAGCTAGAGGGCGCCCGAGCGAGGTATTCGAGTTGGACTACAATCGCATTTTCGAGGAAGCGATCGGGCGGCTTCACGACGAGGGCCGCTACCGCGTGTTCATCGACATCCTGCGCACCCGCGGCCAATATCCCAACGCCCGCTGCTTCGGCGGCAACGGGCCCAAGCCGATCACCGTGTGGTGCTCCAACGACTACCTGGGGATGGGCCAGCACCCGGTCGTCATCGCCGCGATGGACGAGGCGCTGCATGAGGTCGGGGCCGGTTCGGGCGGCACCCGCAACATCAGCGGCAATACGCATTACCATACCGAACTAGAAGCGGAGTTGAGCGACCTTCACGGCAAGGAAGGCGCACTGCTGTTCACCTCGGGCTACGTCTCCAACGAGGCCGCCCTGTCGACGCTCGGCAAGCTGCTGCCCGGCTGCGTGATCTTCTCCGACGAGCTCAACCACGCCTCGATGATCGCCGGGATCAAGAATTCGCTGTGCGAGAAGCGGGTGTTCCGCCACAATGACCTCGCGCACCTCGAGGAGCTGCTCGCGGCCGAGGATCCGGAAGCGCCCAAGCTGATCGCCTTCGAGAGCGTCTATTCGATGGACGGCGACATCGCCCCGATCGAGCAAATCTGCGACCTCGCCGACAAATATAATGCGCTGACCTACCTCGACGAGGTCCATGCGGTTGGCATGTACGGCGCGCATGGCGGCGGAATCTCCGAGCGCGACGGCCAAGCCGACCGGCTGACCATCATCGAGGGCACGCTGGGCAAGGCGTTCGGCGTGATGGGCGGCTACATCGCCGCCGACCGGACGCTGATCGACTGCATCCGCAGCTACGCCCCCGGCTTCATCTTCACCACCAGCCTGTCGCCGGTGCTCGTCGCCGGTGCGCTGGCCAGCGTCCGCCACCTCAAGCAATCGTTCGCGGAGCGCGAGGCCCAGCAACAGTCCGCGGCGATGCTCAAGGCGAGATTCGCGGCCGCGGGATTGCCGCTGATGACGAGCGCGACCCACATCGTGCCGCTGCTGGTCGGCTGCCCGGTCAAGGCCAAGCGCATCAGCGACATCCTGCTCGCCGAATACGGGCTCTACGTCCAGCCGATCAATTATCCGACGGTTCCGCGCGGCACCGAGCGGCTGCGCTTCACCCCGGGCCCGTGCCACACGGCGGAGATGATGGACGAGCTGACCGCCGCCCTGGTCGAGATTCTCGGCCGCGAGGAGATCCGGCTGGCCGCCTGAGGCTGGCGAATCCCTGCGGGTTCGCTTACGTCAATCGCC
>DASRAY010000004.1:0-3266 GCA_035637935.1 Sphingomicrobium sp. | reverse complement strand
CGCCCGGCCGCAATATCTCGCGCTTCCTCGACAGCCTCGCCGACCGCCTCAATATCGGCCTCGACGTCCGGCAGGTCTGGCGCAACGATCGCTTCGGCCGCGGCGGTGACCATACCGAGTTCCTCAACCTCGGCTTTCCCGCGGTGCGCTTCACCGTCGCGGTCGAGAATTACAATTGGCAGCACCAGGATCTGCGGACCGAGAAGGGCATCAGATATGGCGACACCGTCGAGAATATGGATTTCCCCTATCTCGCCAAGGTCGCGAAGCTGAACATCGCCGCCCTCGCCGCCATCGCCAGCGCCCCGCCGCCGCCCGAACCCAAGGTCGAGGGTGCGGTGAGCACGGATACGACCATCAAATGGCCGTTCGATGATGTGAACGCCAAATCCTTTGTCGTACGCTGGCGGCGCACTGATGCACCTAACTGGGAACACAGTCGCAGTTTGGGTAATCTTGCAAGTGGAACCCAAGACAGCCTCTGCGTCATCGTGGCCGGGCCCCAGACGCCGACCGATCGCACCGAATGCCGAGTTGTCTTGAGGGGAGTCCGCGTCGACGATTGGGTGTTCGGCGTGTCGTCGGTGAGCAAGGACGGGTTCGAGAGCCCGGTCGCCTCGGCGGTGCCCGGCGGCGCGTTCAAGCCCTGGGTCGCGCCGCCCCCCGCTGCCCCGAAATAGATGGGACGAACGGACCGACGCGACACCGACCGGCCGGCGGACCAGCGGCCGCTTGCCGGGGTCGCGCTGCGGCTGCTCACCGCGCTGCTCCTCGCGATCATGTTCGCGCTGGTGAAGCTGGTCGCGGCGCGCGGCGTGAACCTGGTCGAAAGCCTGTTCTACCGGCAGTGCGGGTCGGCGCTGTGCGCGACCGGGCTGGTCGCCGTCGGTCCCGGCTTCGCATCGCTCAGGACGCAACGGGTTTGGGCGCATGTCGGGCGAATGGCGCTGGGCCTCGGCGCGATGGGGCTCAATTTTCTCGCCTTCATCCTGCTCCCGCTGGCCGAGGCGACGACCATCGGCTTCTCGGTCCCGATTTTCTCAGTCGTCCTCGCCGCGCTCGTCCTCGATGAGCCGACCGGCAGGTGGCGCTGGAGCGCGGTCGCCGCGGGCTTCGCCGGAGTCCTGCTCATCGTCCAGCCGGGCAGTGGCGATGTGCCGCTGCTGGGCGCGTCGATCGCTCTGGTGGCGGCCCTGACGACCGCGTCGGTGACGATCGTCATCCGGCGGCTGGGCGCCACCGAGCGCGCCGCGACGACCGTGTTCTGGTTCGCGGTCAGCTCACTCGTTCCGCTAGGGCTGGCGATGCTCATCTTCGGGCGATCGCACGATGCGCTGACCTGGATGATGCTGGCCGGTCTGGCGCTGGCCGGCGGGCTCGCCCAGCTGACGCTCACCGGCGCGCTGCGGCTGGCGCCGGTCGCCCTCGTGATGCCGATGGATTACACCAGCCTGCTCTGGGCCCTGCTGCTCGGTTTGTGGATGTTCGGCGAGGTGCCGACGCCGTGGATCTGGGTCGGCGCGCCGGTCATCATCGCCAGCGGGCTGGTGATCGTCTGGCGCGAACATCACCTGCACCGCCGAGCGGCATTGTCGGCGGAAGCCGCAGCCCCCAATTAGGACTCGGGAAGGAGCAGGTCATGGCCGGCGGATGGACTCGCGACGGCGCGGTCGAGCAGCAGATCGAGGATACAGTGAAGGACGCGATCCTGCGCGCCCGCGCGCTGACGCCCACGGGCGAGAGCGCCGAGGACTGCGACGATTGCGGCGAGCCGATCCCCAGGAAACGCCGCGAAGCATTGCCGGGCGTCCGCACCTGCATCGCCTGCCAGTCCGAGCGCGACAAGGCGGTGGTCCACTCCACCATCAACCGCCGCGGCAGCAAGGATAGCCAGCTGCGGTAACACCAAGTAGGATTTCACACGAAGGCACGAAGGACACGAAGAACGCTAAGATGCCGCATCCTTCATCGTGGTCTTCGTGATCTTCGTGCCTTCGCTTCGCTTCGCGCTTAATGACGTTTAGGGCATAACCATGCCCCGCAAGCGCTCCGCCGGCCTGCCCAGCCGCAAGCAGATCCTCGATTTCATCGCGACGTCCGACCAGCCGGCAGGCAAGCGCGAAATCGCTCGCGCGTTCGGGTTATCGGGCCAGGCCAAGATCGAGCTCAAGGCGCTGCTCAGGGACATGGCCGACGAGGGCCTGATCGACCATTCGCGCGGGCGCGCCTTCCACCAGGCGGGTGGCCTGCCCAAGGTCACGGTGCTCCGCGTCAGCCAGGTCGACGACAGCGGCAATGTCTTCGCTGTGCCCGAGCAATGGCACGCTGAGACCCCCTCCCCGCGGCTTCGGATCAAGGAACGCGGGGGCAGTGCGCTGGGAATCGGCGACCGCGTGCTGTGCCGGACCGAGGAGACGGATCGCGGCTGGCTCGCCCATCCGCTCAAGAAGCTGGCGAAGGCCGCGGAACTGGTGCTCGGCGTGGTGCGGCGCGATGGCGACAGGTTCTGGCTCTCCCCCGTCGACAAGCGCGAGCGGCGCGAGTTCGCGATCCACGAGTTGAAGGATGCCGAGCCGGGCGACCTCGTGCTGTGCGAGGTGAGCGGCCGCCCGCCGCGCGTCTCGGCCCGGGTCGACGCCGTGCTCGGCGACCCGTTCGCGCCGCGCAGCTTCTCGCTGATCGCGATCCACAAGCACGGCCTCCGCGCCGAGTTCGCGCAGGAAGCGATCGACGAGGCGCATCGGGTGGCGCAGCAGCCGCTCGGCGAACGCGAGGACCTGACGCATCTCCCGATCGTCGCCATCGATCCCGAGGACGCGCGCGACCATGACGACGCGATCTGGGCGGAAGCGGACGGCGCAGGCGGCTGGAACGCGATCGTCGCCATCGCCGACGTCAGCTTCTACGTCCGCCCCGGCAGCGAGCTCGACCGCGAGGCGCGGGCGCGCGGCAACAGCGTCTATTTCCCCGACCGGGTGGTGCCGATGCTGCCCGAGGAATTGTCGGCCGACATCTGCTCGCTGAAGGAAGGCGAGGATCGCGCGGCGATGGCGTGCCACCTGAAAATCGGGAAGGACGGCGGGCTGAAGAGCTGGCGCTTCACCCGCGCGAAGGTCCGCATCGCCGCCAACATCGCCTACGAGGACGCGCAAGCGGCGATGGACCAAGCGGAAAAACCCCGTTCGTCCCGAGCGTCAGTCGAGGGACGTGTCTCGACTTCGCTCGACACGAACGGAGATGAGATTGAGGTCTCCTCTTCCCCTTGC
>DASRAY010000003.1:0-15384 GCA_035637935.1 Sphingomicrobium sp. | reverse complement strand
CAGCTACGGCACCATCCGCATGCACCAGGAGCGCGACTATCCGAAGCGGATCAGCGCGACCGAGCTCAAGAACCCCGATTTCGCCGCCCTCGCCCGGGCGTTCGGCGGCTGGGCCGAGACGGTCGAAACCACCGACGCCTTCACTCCGGCGCTCGACGAGGCGCTCAAGCGCAAGGGCATCCGCCTGCTCCACTGCAAGACCGACGTCGAGCAGATCAGCAACGCGACGACGATCTCCAAGCTGCGCCAAAAGGCGCGTTCCGGCTAATGCTCGGCGCGCTCGAACAGCGCCTGGTGGATTGACACTTTGGGTTTGTGCTTGGGTCTGGCCGATTTTTTCTCGACCACTGGCGGCGAGTTCGAAGCCTTGGCCTGGTGGTGGCTGAAATGCTTCAGCAGATCATCGAAATGGCTGGCGAAGCTTCCTTTCTGGACTGTGCGCCGGTGCGGCATGACGACCTCCGCGACTTTTGCGAGCAACGAATGAATACGCCCGCCGGCACGAATCTTCTTCATCCGTGATGGATGATTACTGTCCGGATCGGAGGATCTAGCTCACCAGATTGGCGTCGCGGAACAAGCATCAGTGCCCGTCATCACCCTTTTTGAGGACGGTGAGCGTGCAGCCCGAGCGCCGCACCGGCGCGCGCCCGGGGGTCAGGAACAGCACGTCGTCGGTCATCCGCTCGACCACGGTCGCGAGATCGCCCGCATTGGTCGCGCTCATCCAGGTTTCGACCAGCGCGCGGATCGCGCGTTCGTCACTGGCGCTTGTCACGTCGTCAAGCATCCCAACCCTCCTCGCCGATCAGGGGCACGAACCGCACCCCGCCCAGGCTCGTTTGTTTCAAGGCCCCGTCCGCCTGCCTGGTCACCTTGACCAGCTCCTGGACCGAGCACGGGCCGCCGAGCGGCATCACGATCCGCCCGCCGGGCGCGAGCTGCTCGATCAGCGGACGCGGCACATGGCTGCCGCTCGCCGCGGCGAGGATCGCGTCATAGGGCGCCTCGGCCGGCCACCCGCAGGTGCCGTCGCCCGCGACGATCGCGACATTGTCGAAGCCGAGCCGCTGCAGCCGTTGGCGTGCGCTGCGCACCAGCTCGGGCACGCGCTCGATGCCGATGACCTTGCGCGCAATGCGGCTGATCACCGCTGCCGCGTAACCCGAGCCGGCGCCGACCTCGAGGACGACATCCCCCCGCGCGATTTCGGCCGCCTGGATCATGAGCGCGACGATGTACGGCTGGGAGATGGTCTGCCCGGCCGCGATCGGCAGCGGGTGATCGCCGTAGGCGAGATGGGCCTGCGCATCGCCGACGAAGGCTTCGCGCGGCACCGCCAGGAAGGCGTCGAGGATCGGCTGCTCGTCAATCCCGCGGCGCTTGAGCTGCCGCTCGACCATCGCCTCGCGCTCGCGGGTGAAGTCTGTCATGGTCAGGGCCAGGGGTCCCACCTCGGGTGCTCAACCCGTAAGCGAAGGAGGCCGTTCCGCCAATGACCGCGACCGACACCCTCTTCACCGGATCGATCCCCGCGCGCTACGACCGTTATCTCGGCCCGCTGCTGTTCGAGCCTTATGCGGAAAAAGCGGCCGAGCGGGTCCGCGCGCTTCAGCCGCGCCGGATCCTCGAAGTCGCCGCCGGGACCGGCATCGTCACCGCGGCCGTGCACCGCGCTCTGCCGGAAGCTGAGCTGATCGCCACCGATCTCAATCCCGCGATGCTCGACGTCGCGGCCGCGAAATTCCCCGGCGGCGGCGTTCACTTCCAGCCCGCCGACGCGCTCGACCTGCCGTTCGGCGAAGGCGAGTTCGATGTCGTGCTCAGCCAGTTCGGAATCATGTTCTTCCCGGACAAGGTGAAGGGCATGGCCGAAGCCCGGCGGGTGCTTCGCGACGGTGGGACCTGCCTCACGATCATTTGGGACAGCCTCGAGCGCAATCCTGTCTCGGCTGTGCTGGGACGGGCCGTTGCCGAGGAATTCCCGGGCGATCCGCCGCGCTTCCTCGAGCGCATGCCATTCTCCTACTTCGACCAGGCGCAGATCGAGGCGGACATGCGTGCGGCCGGGTTGACCGACGTCGCCATTGAAACGGTCGAAGCATCGAGCCGGGTCGACGCCCACGCCGCAGCGCAGGGCATGTGCGTCGGCTCGCCGATGAGTGCCGAAATCGCCGAGCGCGGACCCGACGCGATCGAGCGGGCGGCGCTCGCAGCCGAACGGGCGCTGGCACGGTTCGACGGTCAGGAGGTGCCGATGTCAGCCCTGTTCGTGACCGCGACGAAGTAGCTATTTCGCCGGCGCGACCCGGTTGAGGAACGCCATCACGGCGCCCCAATTCGCTTCCGCCCCGTCAGGATTGCGCTTGGCAATGAGGGTCGACGAGCCGTGGACGCCATGCTCCGGTACAAACCGGACGCTGGCCGAATTCTTCGGCAGCGCCGCCATGATCGGGTCCGCGTCGCTCAGTTCTTCCCTGGTCGAAGCGACGAACACCGGCACTTGAACGTTAGCCGCGGCGGCGCCGATCATGTGTTTATCGCTGTCAAAATATTCGCCGGGCGAGAAGGACAGCAAGGCGACGATCCCTTGCGGGTCCTTCGCGGCAAGCGGGAAGATCAGCGACGAGGAATAGCTGCTGCCCCACAGGATGATCGGCAGCTTCTGCGTCCGCGCCCAGTCGAGCGCCGCCTGCAGGTCGGGGCGAGCCTCCAGATAGTCGGCCTTGCGTCCCACTGCATCGGCGGTCTCATTCTTCCCGTACAGCCCGTCGCCCGACCTCTGGTCGATCGCCAGCGCACTGTAGCCCGCCTGCGCCAAACGCGGCGCGATGGTCGCATATTCGTCCTTGCTCGACCCTGCCTGGTGGAACAGCAGGATCAGGGCTTTCGGGTTCGCCGCCTTGTAGGAGCGGCCGTAGACCGTGACTCCGTCCGACGCCTTCAGGGTCACCGGCTCCATGTCGCTATCAACGACGGACACCGCCGCATTATTTGCCGGCGGCTGCGCATTGCAGCCGGCGCCGAACGAAGCGATGAGGGCGAGTGCGAAAATCCGCCGCATGGCGATCTCCTCACAGGGGTCAGATCAGGCCCGCTAGCGGACTGCTCGGGTCGGCGTAACGGCGCTTCTGCATACGGCCGGCCAGATACGCCAGACGCCCCGCCTCGACCGCGGCCTTCATCGCCCGGGCCATCAGCACCGGGTCCTTGGCCTCGGCAATCGCGGTGTTCATGAGCACGCCGTCGCAGCCCAATTCCATCGCCTCGGCCGCGTCGCTGGCGGTGCCGACCCCGGCGTCGACCAGCACCGGCACGCCGGCACCCTCGACGATCAGGCGGATCGTCACGCGGTTCTGGATCCCGAGCCCCGAACCGATCGGCGCACCCAGGGGCATGATCGCCACCGCGCCGGCTTCCTCGAGCTGCTTGGCGGCGATCGGGTCGTCGACGCAATAGACCATCGGCTCGAACCCCTCCGCGACGAGCGTCTCGGTCGCGCGCAACGTCTCTCTCATGTCGGGATAGAGCGTCTTCGCCTCGCCCAGCACCTCGAGCTTGACCAGGTTCCAGCCGCCCGCCTCGCGCGCCAGCCGCAGCGTCCGGATCGCCTCCTCGGCGGTAAAGCAGCCGGCGGTATTGGGGAGGTAAGTGACCTTTTCCGGGTCGATATAGTCGGTCAGGCGCGGCTGGTTGGGGTCGGAGATGTTGACCCGCCGCACCGCCACCGTGACGATCTCCGCGCCCGATGCCTCGACTGCCGCGGCATTCTCCCCGAGGCTCTTATATTTGCCGGTCCCGACGATCAGCCGCGAGCTGAACGTCCGCCCCGCGACGGTCCAGCGGTCGGATGAAACGGACTGCGGAGCGTTCACCTCAGCCCCCGCCGACGAAATGGACGATCTCGAAGGCGTCCCCTTCCGCCACCCGAACCTCGCCGAAAGTCGAGCGCGGCACGATCGCGAGGTTGCGCTCGACCGCGACCTTCCTGGGGTCCAGCCCGAGCTCGCCCAGCATCTCTGCGATGGTCACTCCGACGGTCACCCGGCGCGGGTCGCCGTTGACGTGGATCGCGAGGCTGTCCTTCAATTCCATGGCTCGCGGAATAGGAGCGCGCCCGAGCGAGCGCAAACCCCTTTGCGAAGGTTGAGGGTGGACGCCACGGCCCCGGTCTGCAAGAGCGCTCCCCCGAGTTTTCACGGGAATCACGAATGGCTGAAAAGAAGATTGCGACCGGCTCGCCGGAGGACGGCGCGATGCGCATCGACGCCGCGCTCGTCCAGGAGCTTGCCGAGCTTCTCACCGCCAACGAGCTGACCGAGATCGAAGTCGAGGACGGCGACCGCCGGATCAAGGTCAAGCGCGAGTCGGCGCGGATCGCCGCGCCCGTCGCGGCGCCGGCGATGCTTGCGGCAGCTCCGGCAACCGCCGCCGCTCCGGCGGCCGCCGCGCCTGCCGAGGACGTCAGCGGCGAGACGATCAAGTCGCCGATGGTCGGAACCGCCTATTTGTCGGCGGAACCCGGGGCCAAGCCGTTCGCCGAGGTCGGCGACCCGGTGAGGGCCGGCGACACGCTGCTGATCGTCGAGGCAATGAAGGTGATGAACCCGATCCTCGCGCCGTCGGGCGGAGTGATCAAGAAGATCATGGTCAGCGACGGCCAGCCGGTCGAGTTCGACCAGCCGCTCGTCGTCATCGGCTGAAGCCGCGCATGAAAATCAACAAGCTGCTGATCGCCAACCGCGGCGAGATCGCGCTTCGCATCCACCGCGCCTGCCACGAGATGGGGATCAAGACGGTCGCGGTCCATTCGACCGCCGATGCCGACGCGATGCACGTGCGCCTCGCCGACGAGACCGTGTGCATCGGCCCGCCGCCGGCGAGCGAATCCTATCTGAACATCCCCAACATCATCTCGGCCGCCGAGGTCGTCCATGCCGACGCCATCCACCCCGGGTATGGCTTCCTGTCCGAGAATGCGCAGTTCGCCGAGATCGTCGAGCTGCACAACATCATCTGGGTCGGGCCCAAGCCCGAGCATATCCGGACGATGGGCGACAAAATCGAGGCCAAGCGCACCGCCGCGAAGCTCGGCCTGCCGCTCGTCCCCGGCTCGGACGGCCCGATCGTCACCGTCGACCAGGCGAAGAAGCTGGCCGCGGAAATCGGCTATCCGGTGCTGATCAAGGCGGCCTCGGGCGGCGGCGGGCGCGGCATGAAGGTCGTCCCCTCAGAGGACCAGCTCGAAAGCCTGATGAGCCAGGCCGCGGCCGAAGCCCGCTCGGCGTTCGGCGACGACACCGTCTACATGGAGAAATATCTCGCCGACCCGCGCCACATCGAGTTCCAGGTGTTCGGCGACGGCAACGGCCAGGCGATCCACTTGGGCGAGCGCGACTGCTCGCTCCAGCGCCGCCACCAGAAGGTGCTCGAGGAAGCCCCCTCGCCGGTCATCACCAAGAAAGAGCGCCACCGCATGGGCGAGACCGTGCGCAACGCCATGGCCGAGATGGGCTATCGCGGCGCGGGCACGATCGAGTTCCTCTACGAGAATGGCGAATTCTACTTCATCGAGATGAACACCCGGCTCCAGGTCGAGCATCCGGTGACCGAGATGATCAGCGACATCGACCTGGTGAGGGAGCAGATCCGGGTCGCGTCCGGCGAGGGCCTCTCCTGCACCCAGGACCAGGTCCATCTCCACGGCCACGCGATCGAGTGCCGGATCAACGCCGAGGATCCCGAGACCTTCGCCCCGTCGCCCGGCCTGGTGAAGAATTACGTCGCGCCGGGCGGCATGCACGTCCGGGTCGATAGCGGCCTCTACACCGGCTATCGGGTCCCGCCTTATTACGACAGCATGATCGGCAAGCTGATCGTCTACGGCATGACCCGCGAGGACTGCATCATGCGCCTGCGCCGGGCGCTCGAGGAATATGTCGTCGAGGGGATGAAGACCACGATTCCGCTCCACCAGAAGCTGGTTCGCGACCCCGAGTTCCAGGCCGGCAATTACACCATCAAATGGCTCGAGCAGTGGCTCGAACGGAGCCGCGGCGAGGCGAGCTGAGGCGGCTCACATTCGTTAACTTGGCAAGTCAGCGTCCGGTAGGCACCATTCCCGCGCCTCGAAAGGGAGGAGGCGAGTCATGACCAGATTCCTCATCGAGAAGGACGGTGTCTATTATCTGACCACCGGCAAGTTGCTCACCTATGACCGCGGCCGCGCCGGGAACGACCAGCAGAAGAAGAACGATGTCGATCGCGTCGCAGCCGAGTTCGAGCGCATCTGCAACCTGCCGCACACCTGGCACAAGGCGGTCGAGATCTCCGATGCAGCGTTCCTGGCCGTAAACACCGGCCAATCGGGTTAGCCGGCCACGAACCGCGTCCTGAGCCCGGCCGGGCCGATCGATCCGCTGCGCTCGACCAGCGCGGTGGCCCTGTTGCCGGCTGCGCGCGCTGCGGCGGCGGAGGCGGGGGTCACCCGGCTGGCCGACGTCACTCGCCTCGACCGGATCGGTCTCCCGGTGTGGCAGGCGATCCGGCCGTGGAGCCGGGCTCTGACCGTCCATCAGGGCAAGGGGGCGACCGACGCCGACGCGCAGCTCGGAGCATTGCTCGAAGCCGTCGAAAGCCACGCTGCGGAAATCTTCGAGGCTGAGCGGGACAGCTGCGCATTCGACGACCTTCCCGGGGAATCGCGAGCGTCGATGATCGACGATTTCGCCGCTCGCCGCGACTGCCCGCCCTGCTCCGAAGCGCCGGTCGAGTGGGTCGTTGCCGACCGCCTCGATGGTTCCGGGCCGTTGTCGGTGCCGTTCGATGCAGTCTCGCTCGACCTGACGAAAAACGTGCCGTCGCGGTTCGATCGCGCGAGCAACGGGGTTGCCACCGGCGCCGCTCGCGACGAGGCGCTGTCGACCGCCATCCACGAACTGCTCGAGCGTGACGCAGTAACCGAGTGGCTGGCGCTCGACCTTGCCGACAGAATGACTTCCACGGTTCGGCTGAGCAGCGTTCCGTTTCCGTGGTTCCATGACCTTCGGCACCGTGTCGAACGGGCCGGCGCGCACATCGCCTGCTTCCACGTCCCGTCGGTAACAGGCACTCCGGTGTTCGCCTGTGAAATCAACGACAGCCACAAGGACGCCAGGCCGTTCCGCGCGGTCAGCGGGCGGGGCGCGCACCCGCTGCCCGAGATCGCGTTGTTCAAGGCGATTGCGGAGGCGGTGCAGGGCCGAGCGACCTTCATCGCCGGTGGTCGAGACGATCTCTGGCCGCACGTCTATTCCGAGGGGGAGACCGCGATCACGGTCGCGTTCGGCTTGCCCCTTCCGCCGGGAATGGAGGGCATCGATTTTGCAGACGTTGCGAACGGGCCTGCGACGCTCGATGAACTGGTCGTCGCGATCGCGGCGCGCGGTTATCCCGACATCGCGGCGATCACGTTGGCGCGGCCGGCAGGACTCTGGGTGGTACGAGCCTTCGTCTGCGGCCTCGCGTCGATGACGCGTCGGCGACGGGCGCCGTTGCAGTGAGCGCACGACCCATGATCGTCTTCGCCGGCCCGTCGCTTCGGGCAGCGGATCGGCTGCGTCCGGACGTCGAATGGCGTCCCCCGGCGACAGCTGGCGACGTCCTCGGCACGCTGGATCAGGCACGGGTTGCGATCTGCCTGATCGACGGCCTGTTCGACGCGTGCGCGGCGCCGTGGCACAAGGAGTTGCTGCTGGTCATGGCCCGCGGAACCCGGGTGTTCGGTGCCGCGAGCATGGGCGCGATGCGCGCCGCCGAGCTTCACCGACACGGCATGACTGGCATCGGCACTATCTTCCAGGCTTATCGAGATGGACTCCTCAGCGGCGATGATGAGGTCGCGCTCGCCCACGCCACCGAGCGGCTTGGCTGGGCGCCGCTCACGGTCCCCATGGTCGAAGTCCGAGCAACGCTATGGCGCGCGTGCCGAGCGCGGCTCATCGGACCAGAACGGGCTCGCCGCATCCGCTCGGCGGTGCATGATATCCATTATGTGGACCGTGACTGGCCGGCGATGGAACAGGTCTGCGTCGCCGCGGGTCTCATCGGCCGCGACCATTTTCGGAGATTCGCGAAGATGCATGTCGAGCTCAAGCGCGCCGACGCCCTTCGCTGCCTCGACGTAGCGGCGGCGGAGACGCGACCGCGCGCCCGTCGCGCGCCTCCCTTGACTTGCTTTACCCGCGAGCTTGCCCGCCAGCGAGGCGTCAGTTGGCCGCCACGGCTTCCCGCAGGGCAGTGAACAGCGGGTCGCCGCAATTCGCACGGAACGGGTGGTGCCATTGCACCCAGGTCAGCAGATCCTCGTCGCTGGGGCCGCCGGGGTCGTGCCACGATCCTTCAAGACTGGTGCGCAGAAGCGTGTAGCGCTCCCGCCACGCCGGGATTTCGAGCTGCGCTTCCGCCGCGACTAGGTACAATTCCGCCCAAATCGACCGCCTCGCCATGGCAGACAAGGAAAGCCGCGCCGCTTCATGCTCGCCCCGCAAGAGCGCCAGCCGGCCTTGATCCTCGTGGAAGCTGTCGTCGGCGAAATGCTGGAGCTGGAGCCCCATGGCGAGCAATTCGGCGGCCCGGTCGAAGTCGCCTAGATACATGACGCCCGAGGCGACCTCATTCACTCGGAGCGGATTATAGGGGTTGAGGTCCAGCGCCTGCTCGAAGCAGCCTTGGGCAAGCGCATATTCGCCATGATACAGATGGCAGAAGGCAAGCACGGTGTAGGCGTGAACATTGCCGCGATCTGCCGCCAGTCCGGCCTTGGCCAGCTCCAGTGCCCGTGAGCGCTCGCGCCGGCCGCTGGCCCCGAGGGCCGTCCAGCCGAAGTCGGTGTTGTAGAGCCGCACAAGCGGTGGATAAGCAAGCCCGAATCCGGGTTGCTCACCGACAATTCGCTCGAGCTCCTCCGCTGCAGCGCGGGCTTCGGTAGCGCCGGCGGCGTGCAGCGAACGGCGCTTCGCGATCAGATAGCGCTCGAAGAATCCGCCACTTGCTTCGGGCAGGCCGAGATCGATGTCCTGGTCCATCGCCGGCAGGGCCGAACCGACGATCCGGCGGACCAGCATTTCCACTCCGCTGATGGAGTCGTTTTCGGCGAGCGCCAGATTCTCCGACCAGACGACCCGCCCGTCCCCAAGCCGGCTGACTCGTGCGACGATCTTTACGCCGTCCGCGTTGGGCAGGAGAGTCGCGGACAGCCGGTAGCCGCGGTCGCCGCCGTCGGGAAATGCAACCGGGCCGTCGCCTTCCGCCACCAGCTGAATTTCGCGAAACCGGGCGATGCCGGACAGGACTTCTTCCCGCAACTGGCCGGCGCAATGCGGAAAACGCTCGTGGATTGCGGAGTCGTCGAACCTGGAGACGAGAACGAGCGGCGGCTGGACGGCGACGGGTCGCCCGTTCGCTTGCCCGCTCGGTCTGGCCTCGGCCGGCCCATGGGCTGCTGGATCGTCCTCGCCCACTGTGTCGACCGCCGGCAGGAAGCGATAACCGCGGCCGTACACGCTTTCGATGTAGCGCGGCGTCCGCGACTCGTCGCCAAGTGCACGCCGGAGCTCCTTGATCACCGAGGTGAGCGCCGACTCGCTGACGATCGTTCCATCCCAGACGTCGCTGAACAGCGCCTCCTTGGTCAGGAGCCGACCCTCCTGCTCGACCAGCGCGACGAGGACCCGATAGGCCTTGTGGCCGATCTTCACCGGCCCGCCGGGCCCGTGCACTCGCTCGTCGGCCCGGTCGAGGACGAAGTCGCCGAAGCGCACACGGCTGCAGTCACGATCTCGGCACAGATCCACCGCTTTGCCCCTGTCTTCGGCAATTCCCTACCACGGAGGGCGGGCGATCACCAATCCGCCCGCTCGTAAGGCACGGAAAATGGAAGAATTGTGGAAAGATCGCGAACCAGCATCTTTCCCCGAGCGCGTCAGGATGTGGGGCCGGCAAGCAGCTAAATCGAAACTCGCCGGGCAATGGTGCCACGGCGACAAGAGGGAGACTTCGAAATGCTGCACACTAGCTTCACTGCGATCGCCGCCGTTCTGATGACCCTGAGCTCGTTCAGCGCAACGCTCGTCATCCTCGGTGCCGGCTCCGCGCCGGTGACCTCCCAGGTCGCGTGACCGGCCTTGAATGATCGCACGAGGAGTGAATGACATGACCTTGGAGTTTTGTTTGGGGACGATCCGCCGCTTGGCGCCGTCGATGAATGGGGAGCGCTGACTTTGCTGGAGCTTCCGATCAACAACGGACGTCCCGTACCGGCCGGCCTCTTGAACCTGGATGGGCCTCTTCCCTTCACAACCAGGAGCATGAGGCCGGCCGCATCCTCAGCTGCCCTTGGGCCGCGAAAGGATCAGCCGGAGCCGGTGGAAATCGAAACGGCGCGGCTGCGGCTGCGCGTTTACCGTCCAGGCGACCTGCCGGCGCTGGCGGCGATCATGGCCCGGCCCGAGACCTTTCGCTATTCGGAGCGCGGCCTGATGGGCGCCGACGAGAGCTGGGGGAGGTTGCTCCGGCACTACGGCCACTGGTCGCTATTCGGCTACGGCCTGTTCGCCGTCGAGGAGAAGCGCACGGGGGCTTTGATCGGCGAAGTTGGATTCGCCGATTTCAACCGCGGCTTCGGCCCCGACTTCGATTCCTTCCCCGAAGCCTCCTGGACGCTCGCCCCGGACGTCTGGGGCCGCGCCTACGCCTGGGAGGCGGCCACCGCCGCCCACGACTGGTTGCTCGCATGCCGGCAGGACCGCGAGACGGTCTGCCTGATCCACCGCGACAATGCCCGCTCGATCCGCCTGGCAAGGAGGCTCGGCTACCAAGCCTACGCCGCGCGCCAATATCGCGGGTACGATGCTTTGCTGTTCAAGCGGTCCGCTCGCTAGCGGCAAACGTGGCAGCTGGCATCGAAACCATTGTTTTTCATAGTGTCTTCACCATGCGCGGCTGATGGTTCGCGCTCGCAACGAGGGGCTCGGCGCAGCATGCTCGAGAACCAGGAGATCAGACGCAAGCCACTCGTCCTGCTCGCTGCGGGGCTTGTCGCGCTGTCGGCGCCGGCTGACGCCGCCGACTGGCGCCTCACCGCCGCACGCCACACACGGTTCGGCTCGAGCCTCGCCTTCCTCGACCTGCAATCGATCCGCGGCGGCGACGGCCGGGTGCAATTCTCCACCCTCACCTTCTTCGATCGGGAAACGCGAGGGATGAACCGGGCCGCGGCGTCGATCACCGCTGATTGCCGGTCGATGACCTACCGCTTTCGCCACATCGTCCTCTTTCGCAACCAGCAGCCGCTTAGCCAGTGGCATTCGGCGACGGTGGTGCTCGCGGCGCCGCGGAGCAACGTCTACGACACGATCAGCGCCGCCTGCGGCGTCTCGGATGCGGGCATGCACGTCGAACGGGTCGAGAGCTTCGCCGCCGGCTATTTCCAGCGACGGCCGAGGCGAACCTTCGCGTCTTGACAGCGTCGCCCCGGACGGCGCTAAATGCCCGCGATGGGGTCGAGCGATTACCCCATGAGGCGACATGCCGAACGATCGCGTCCCTGAATCGGAAAGGGCGCCCGCATGTCCGCATTGAACGCCATCGCTCCCGACAAATTGTACCGCCTGATCGGCACCGCCGCCTGCCCCGCGATCATCGATCTGCGCCGGCCGGCCGGGACGCTCATCCCCGCCTCGCGTCAGCGCGATCCCGACGCGGTCGACCGCTGGGCAAGCCAGCTCACCGGCCCGGCCGTGATCGTCTGCGACGACGGCAAGCAGCTGAGCCCGGGCGTCGCGGCCTGGCTGCGTCACCGTGGCGTCGACGCCGAGCAGCTCGAGGGCGGGTTCGAGGCCTGGCAATCGGCCGGCTACCCGCTGGTCGACGCGGCCAAGCTGCCCGAGCGCGACCCCGACGGACGCACGACCTGGGTCACCCGCGCCCGGCCGAAAGTGGATCGCATCGCCTGCCCCTGGCTGATCCGCCGCTTCGTCGACCCCGGCGCGGTGTTCCTGTTCGTCGCCCCGTCCGAGGTCGAATCCGTCGCCGCCCAGTTCGAAGGCGCGGCGTTCGACTTTGAGGGCGTGTTCTGGAGCCACCGCGGCGAGCAATGCACGTTCGACACGATGGTCGAGGAGCTCGGCCTGGCCGGCTTTGCCGCGCTTGAGCAATTGCGCGTGATCGTCCGCGGCGCCGACACTGCCCGGCCCGAGCTCGCGCCGCAGTGTGCCGGGCTGGTCGCCGCCTCGCTCGGCCTGTCGCGCATGTTCGCCGACGACCTCGAGCAGCTCGACGCCGGGATGGTGCTGTACGACGCGCTCTACCGCTGGTGCCGCGACGCGACCGGCGAGACCCACGACTGGGTCAGCCACGCGCCCCGCTCGCGCGTCCGCGCCTGAACGTGCGCGAGGACACGCTGCTTCTCGATCGAAGGACGATCGCGGAGTTGATGCGACGGGAGGCTTGGCTCGACTCGGCCGGCATCGCCTTCGCCGCGCTGGCCGCGGGCCGGGCGCAGTCGCCGATGCCGATGGCGATCGATGGCGTCGGCGGAATCTTCCACGCCAAGGCCGCGAGCCTGACGCTCGACCGCACCTGGGTCGCGCTCAAGCTCAACGGCAACTTCCCCGACAATCGCGCCCGCGGCCTGCCCACGATCCAGGGCGCGATCCTGCTGTGCGACGGCGAGGACGGGCGGCTGCTCGCGATCCTCGATTCGATCGAGGTTACGCTGCGCCGCACGGCGGCGGCGACCGCACTTGCCGCTCGCTACCTCGCCCGTGCCGATTCGGAGACGGTGCTGATCTGCGGCTGCGGGGCCCAGGCGCCGATTCAGCTCGATGTCCTGCGCGGGGTCGTGCCGCTCGGCCGCGGTTTCTGCTGGGATCGCGATCCGGCAAGCGCGGCGCGGTTCGCCGCGGAGAGCGGACTGGCCGCGACCGCCGACCTCGCGGCGGCATGCGCCGAGGCCGACGTCATCGTCACCTGCACGACGGCGAGCCAGCCTTTCCTCACGAACGACATGATCCCGCCCGGCGCGTTCATCGCCGCCGTCGGCGCCGACAAGCCCGGCAAGAGCGAGATCGCGCCGGACCTGATGGCCTCCGCGCTGGTGGTCTGCGACGTGATCGACCAGTGCGAGGCGATGGGCGATCTGCGCAACGCGATCGCCGCCGGGCGCATGGTCCGCACCGATGTCCATGGCGAGCTCGCCGAGCTCGTCGCCGGTACCAAACCCGGCCGAACCGACGCCGAACAGATCACTCTGTTCGATTCGACCGGCACGGGCGTCCAGGACGTTGCCGCTGCGATGACCATTTACTGCCGCGCGCTGGATGTGGACGGCGCTCGCGCGGTCAACTTCGCCGCATGACCGAAATCCCGTTCGGTGAGGCGCTGCGGGTCTGGGCCAAGGTCGCGCTGCTGAGCTTCGGCGGGCCGGCGGGCCAGATCGCGGTCATGCATCGCGAGCTGGTCGAGGAGCGCCGATGGATCGACGAGCCGCAATTCCTCCACGCGCTCAATTTCTGCATGCTCCTGCCCGGCCCCGAGGCGCAGCAGCTCGCGACTTACATCGGCTGGCTCAAGCATGGCGTCAAAGGCGGGATCGCGGCCGGCGGCCTGTTCGTCCTCCCCGGCCTGCTCGCGATTCTGGCGCTGTCGGTGGTGTACGCGACCTGGGGCGCGACCCCGGTCATGACCGGCCTGTTCTTCGGGCTCAAAGCCGCGGTCCTGGCGATCGTGGTCGAAGCGTTGCTGCGGATCGGCCGCCGCTCTCTCGACACAGGCCGGAAAGTCGCGCTCGCCCTCGCCGCGTTCGTCGCCATCTATTTCTTCGGCGCGCCGTTCCCGCTGATCGTGCTGGCCGCGGCGCTGCTCGGCTTCGCCGGCCTCGCCGGCGCGGGCGCGGCCGCCGAGGACGGCGCCGCGCTGCCGCAGCGCCGCCGCTCGCTCTGGGTCCCGGCGGCGTTCCTCGTTTTGTGGCTCGCCCCGATCGGGGTGCTGCTCGCGACTCTCGGGCGCGGCCACGTCTTCACCGAGATCGCTTTGTTCTTCTCGCGCATGGCGGTCGTCACCTTCGGCGGCGCCTATGCCGTGCTCGCTTATGTCGCGCAGCAGGCGGTCGGCCACTACCACTGGCTGAGCGCGCGCGAGATGCTCGACGGGCTCGGCATGGCCGAAACCACGCCCGGCCCGCTGATCATGGTCACCCAGTTCGTCGGCTTCCTCGCCGCCTTCCGCTCGGCCTCCGGCCTGCCGCCGCTGGCCGCGGGCATGGTCGGTGGGCTGCTCACGACGTGGGTCACGTTCATGCCCTGCTTCCTCTGGATCTTCCTCGGCGCGCCTTATGTCGAGCGGCTGCGGCACAACCGCGCGCTCGCCGGCGCGCTGTCCGCGATCACCGCCGCGGTGGTCGGGGTGATCCTCAACCTGGCCGTGTGGTTCGCCGTGCATTTCCTGTTCGCCGCAACCGCCCGCATCACTCGCGGCCCGCTCCAGTTCGACGCGCCCATAATCGCCAGCGCCTCCGTCCCGGCGCTGCTTCTGGCCGCCGCCGCGGCGCTCGCCATCTTCCGCTTCAAGGTCAACCCGATGCTGGCCCTGGCGCTATGCGCGGCGGCGGGGCTCGCGCTGCAGCTGGCCGCCCCGCAACTGATCGGCTGATCCGCAAAACTTTCAGCCGTCGCGCGCGTTTTGTTCGGTTAGGATACGCTCATGTCGAGCTACACCGGAACCGCCGACCGGCCCGACCAGGCGAAAGCCGTCGCTGCAGTCGTCGCCGTCCATGTCGCGCTTGCGGCGGCGATCCTGACTGGGCTCAACGTGCGCATGGTCGGCCACGCGGTCGAGGTGCTCAAGACCTTCAACATTCGCGAGCCGCCACCGCCGCCCCCCGAACCGCCGCCCCCGCCGCAGCCCAAGCCGAAGCAGGCGAAGCTGGATGAAGGTGCGGCGGGCAGGATGGCGAAACCGACGCCGGTCGTCGCGCCCAAGCCTCGGATTCCGGTCCCGTCGCCGATCCCGGCAGCGCCGATCGCCGGAACCGGCAGTGCGACGCGCTCCGGCGCGGCCAATTACGGCACCGGCCCGGGGGCCGGCGGCGCCGGCAACGGCTTCGGCGGCGGCGATTTTTCGCGCTTCACCCCGGCCCGCCGGATCACCCGAATCCCCGACCGCGAATATCGCGGCCTCGCCGCCACCGGACTGCAAAGCGGCAGCGTCGGGGTGACGATCAAGGTCAATCCCGACGGCAGCGTCTCCAACTGCCGGGTCGCCCGATCGAGCGGCAATTCCTATGCCGACGGACTGATGTGCCAGCTGACCCTGCGCTACATCCGGTTCAGCCCGGCGCGCGATGCC
>DASRAY010000002.1:0-22728 GCA_035637935.1 Sphingomicrobium sp. | reverse complement strand
GCGCCGCGAGCGATTTCTCGCGCAACGCCGTGAGGCTGGTCGAGGGTGAAATCGCCTCGGGATCGGCTTTCAGATGCAGGATCGCGGGCTTGCCCGACTTCTCGGCGGCGCGGAACGCGGCGGCGAAATCCGCGGTCTTGTCGACCGTGACGCCGAAGCCGCCGAACGCCTTGGCGTAGGCGGCGAAGTCCGGATTTTTCAGCTCGGTCGCGACCACCCGGTTTGGATATTCGCGCTCCTGGTGCATGCGGATGGTGCCGTAGGAGCCGTTGTCGGCGATGATGCAGATCAGCGGCAGTTCGTATTGCACGGCCGTCGCGAACTCCTGGCCGTTCATCAGGAAATCGCCGTCGCCGGCAACGCAGACCACCGGCCGGTCCTTGAAGCGCAGCGCTGCAGCGACCGCAGCGGGCAGGCCGTATCCCATTGTCCCGCTGGTCGGGGCGAGTTGCGTCGGCATTGGGCCGTAGCGCCAGTAGCGGTGCCACCAGCCCGAGAAATTCCCTGCGCCGTTGCAGACGATGGTCGTCTCCGGAAGCTTGGCGCGCATTGCCGCGACGCACGGGCCGAGGTCGAGCTTCACCCCGTCGCGCGGCTTCGGCTCGGACCACTCGAGCCATTCCTGGTGCGCCGTCTCGCCGCACGAGAAACGAACGAGGTCCGGATCCTGCCACTCGTCGACCATCTCGGCGAACTCGCCCATGTCGGCGCAGATTGGCAGGTCGGCGTGATAGACCCGGCCCAGCTCGTTCGGGTCGGGGTGGACGTGGACCAAAGTCTGGCCGGGATGGTCGGGCGTGATCAGAGTGTAGCCGTCGGTGGTCGCCTCGCCGAGCCGCGGGCCGACGGCGAGGATCAGGTCGGCGTCGCGGATGCGCTGCTGGAGCTTGGGGTTGGGACCGTAGCCGAGCTGGCCGGCGTAGACCTGGCAGCTGTTGCAGATCGCGTCCTGGCGACGGAAGGCGGCCGCCACGGGAATCCCGTAGCGGAAGGCGAAGTTGGCGAAATGATGCGACGCGCGCGGGCTCCAGTCGGCGCCGCCGACGATCGCGATCGGGTCGGTCGCGTCCTTCAATAATTCGAACATCGCCTGGACCGCGCCGGGGTCGGGCTCCTCGGCGAGCGGCGGGACTGGCGGCCGGTCGGGCACGTCCGCTTCGTCGCGCAGCATGTCCTCGGGCAGCGCCAGCACGACCGGGCCGGGGCGGCCGGCGGTGGCGACGCGAAAGGCGCGCGCGACATATTCCGGGATCCGCCGAGCGTCCTCGATCCGCGCCGCCCATTTGGCGATCGGGCCGAAGAAGGCGGGGAAGTCGATCTCCTGGAAGCCCTCGCGGTCGCGGTCGCCGCGCGCGACGTCGCCGATGAACAGGATCATCGGCGTGGAATCCTGGAAGGCGACGTGCACCCCGCCGCTGGCGTTGGTCGCGCCGGGGCCGCGGGTGACGAAGGCGACGCCCGGCCGGCCGGTCATCTTGCCGTCGGCGTCGGCCATGTAGGCGACCCCGCCCTCCTGCCGGCAGACGATGGTGGCGATCGCGGGCGTGTCGTGGAGCGCGTCGAGCACCGCGAGGAAGCTCTCGCCGGGCACGGTGAAGATGCGGTCGCAGCCCTGGATCACGAGCTGGTCGACGAGGATGCGGCCCCCGGTGCGCTTGGTCATGGGCGGCCCGTTAGCGGCTTAGGCGAGCGGCGGCAAAGGCTACGAGCGACCGGAAATTCCAAGATATAGCAGGAAGCACGTAATCGCCGTCCCCGCCGCGACGATCGACCAGTATAGCATCGGCTCCTCGTCGCGCCGGAAGCCTTCGCCATCTGCGGACGCGCCTCCAACGACGAGTGCACGGCCCACAACTAAAAGTCCGAACAGGCCGACGAGAAGCGCGGCTACGTTCATGCGATCAAGCCTGATGCACCGCCTTCACGACCTGGTAGCTCTCCAGCCCTTCCTTGCCGCCCTCGGAGCCGAAGCCTGAATCCTTGACGCCGCCGAACGGTGTGTCCGCGCCCGAAATCGCGAAGGTGTTGATTCCGACCATGCCGCTTTCGACCAGGTCGCCGATCAAATTGGCGCGGCGGCCGTTTTCGGTGAAGGCGAAGGCGGCGAGTCCGTAAGGCAGGCGGTTGGCCTGCTCGATCACTTCCTCGAACGTGTCGAACGGGCGCGACACCGCGACCGGGCCGAACGGTTCGTCGTTCATGATCTGCGCCTCATTGGGGACGTCGGCGAGCAGAGTCGGCTGGAAGAAGAAGCCGCCGTCGCCGCGTTCGCCGCCGGCCATGACGCGGGCGCCCTTGGCTTTGGCGTCCTGGACGAGGGCGTCGATCGCGTCGGGCCGGCGCCGATTGGCAAGCGGACCCATCTTCACGCCCTCTTCGAGCCCGTTGCCAACCTTCACCTTTTGGGTGCGCTCGGCGAAGCCCTTGACGAAGGCGTCGTAGATGCCGCTCTGGACGTAGAAGCGGGTCGGCGAGACGCACACCTGGCCGGCGTTGCGGAACTTCTGCGGAACGACCATGTCGAGCGTCTTTTCGAGGTCGCAATCGTCGAAGATCAGCACCGGAGCGTGGCCGCCGAGCTCCATCGTCACTCGGGTCATGCTGTCGGCGCACAGGCGCATGAGATGCTTGCCGACGTTGGTCGAGCCGGTGAAGCTGACCTTGCGAATGACGCGGCTGGCGATCAGCGTCTCACTGACGAGGCCGCTGTCGCCGTGGACCAGCTGCGCGACGCCGGCGGGAATGCCCGCGTCGGCGAGGGCGCGGAACATCTCGGTGCCGACTCCGGGCGTCTCATGCGGCGGGCGCGAAATGACGGTGCAGCCGGTGGCCAGCGCCGCGCTGACCTTCTTCGCCAGCAAATAGAGCGGGAAGTTCCACGGGGTGAAGGTCGCGACCGGGCCGACCGGCTGGCGGATCACGCGGCTGACCTGGCCGGCCGGGCGGACGAGGGTGCGGCCGTAATCGCGCTTGGCGTCCTCGGCGTACCAGTCGAACAGCTGGGCCGAGGCGAGCGTCTCGAGCTTCGCCTCGAGCAACGGCTTGCCCTGCTCCTGGGTCATGGTCGCGGCGATGAGGTCGGCGCGCTCGCGGAGCAGCGCCGCGGCCTTGTGGAGGATCGCGCCGCGCTTCTCGACGTCGAGCGCGCGCCATTCGGGCCACGCCCGTTCCGACGCGGCGAGCGCCTCGTCGAGGTCGGCCCTGGTGGCGTAGGGGAGGGCCGCGATCGGCTGCGCGTCGACCGGGTTGATGACGTCGTGGCTGTCGCGGCCTTCGCCCGATTTCCACACGCCGTCGATGAAGAGCTGGAGGTTGGTTTCGTATCCCATGCGCCGGCAAATAGGCGCGCGGCTCCCCTCCCTGCAAGGGAGGGGTTGGGGGTGGGCGCTTCTGGAGCGGCTCGATGCCGCGGAAGAAGCTCGCTCATGGGCATTGAGCGCATTCCTTCGCACCCACCCCTAATCCCCTCCCCCTGGCAGGGAGGGGAGAGTCAGATCTCGTAGCCCATGCGCTCGGCCCAGGGGGTGAGGATGGGAAGCACCGGCCTCATCTGCTTGCGATACTTCTCCCAGCGACCGATCGAGCGGTCGTAGAGCGGCTCGACGACCTGCGCATAGCTCGGCGTGTTGATGAACCCGCGCTCCCGGGCGGTCGCGCGATTGTCGAGGAACGAATCGGTCCAGGTCAGGCCGAGGAACGCGGCGAGTGCGCGCATCTCGGGCTCGGCGTCCTCGACCAGCCGCTCGTAGCGGACGAGGTGAACGATCATCGGCAGGATCTGCCGGCATTGCGCCCAGAAGCGCATCATCTCGTCGTACAGGATCGCGCTGTTCTTGAGGGTCGCGAAATTGACCAGGGCGCCGTTCGGCTCGAACCGCGTGACGAAGCAGCTCAAGACCACGTCGCACGGGTGGCGCTGGACGAACAGGATCTTGGCGCTCGGGAACAGGCGGTGGATCAGGGGCGCCTCGACCATCGCGAACGGCTGCTTGTCGACGAGGATCCGGCCGCCGAGGTCGGGCACTTGCTCGGCCGCCTTGGCGAAATAGAGGCTGCGCAGGGTGTCGAGCTCGACGTCGTCGAGGTCTGCCAGCCGCTCGTAGCCGCCGATGCTGCGCGCGACCGAGTCGAGCATCGGCTTCTCTTCGGTCACGCAGACGTCGGGGTGGCCCATCAGCAAGGTATCGAGCAAGGTCGTCCCGGAGCGGGGGAAGCCGACCAGGAAGACCGGTTGCGGCTGGTCGGTGCGGTAGCTCGACCGGCGCCAGCTGCGCACCCAGCGGCGGGTGGCGAGGCGGACCCGCTTGGCCAGCATCTGGCGATAAGCGGCGCCGCGCGCGGTGGCGACGTTCGCGGCCACGCCGAGGTCCTGGTTCATCTCGACGAACGCCGCGAACGCCGTCGCGGCATCGCCCATCCGGTCGGAGATCTGGCCGATAAGCTGGGCGCGCGATCCCGGGTCAGAGACCTCGGGCGAGGCGCGGGCCAGCTCGAGCGCTCGCGGCAGGTCGCCTTGGCGGTAGGCGAGGCGCGCCTGGAGCAGGGGCAATTCGACGAGGTCGGGATCGATCGCCTCGAGCCGCGCCAGCGCGTCGGCGAATTCGGGGATGCGGTTCTGCCGCTCGTGCAGCTTGGCGAGCGCGACCAGGGTCGGCGGGTGCACCGGATCGAGCCGAAGCGCCGCCTCAAGCGCATCGAGCGCGCGCTCGGGCCGGCCGAGCAGGTCCTCGAGCCGGGCGATGGTGACCCGGACAAGCGCGTCGTTCGGATTTTCGGCGGCGAAAGCGTGGCACAGCTTGAGGCCCTCCTCGCCTTCGCCGGCCGCGACTTCGGCCTCGGCCCATTTCTCGCGGAAGCGCTGCTGGTCGCGGCGCATCTGCAGCGACTTGGTCAGCGCCTCGATCGCCGACTTGGGATTGCCGTTCGCCAGCCGGCAAACGCCGAGATTGCCCCAGCTCTCGAAGTCGCGAGAATCCTCGTGGACGATATCCTGATAGAGCCGTTCGGCGGTCTGGGGTTGGCCGCGACGGACCGCGATCAACGCCGACAGACGCTTGGGCTCGAGCCCGACCAGCTGCTTGGAACGCAGCAGCTCCTCGGCCTCGTCGAGCTGGTTGAGGCCGATCAGAACGCGCGTCAGCTCGAGGCGTGGGATCGGATCGCTCGGGGCAAGCCGCATCGCCGCCCGGAAGTGCGGGAGCGCTTTGTCGAGCTCCATCCGGCGCGAGTGCAGCAGGCCGATGAACAGGGTCAGCCCGAAGTCGCCGGCGCGCTGTGCGAGCGCGCGCTGGGCGAGCACCAAGGCGTGATGGAAATCGCCGCGGCGGGCGTGCTCCAGGGCTTGCTGGGCGAGGTCGGGGAGGGGGCTCACCATCGAGGCTTCGGTGGCACCGGTTGCTGATCCGGTTCAATGACAGAGATGGGAGCGGTGAGAGGTCTCTCGACGAACGGCTGGCCAGTTTCGACGGAGCGGCGCGGCTTGAACGGGCATCCGCCGCTCGCTACGCCTGCTGACAAAGGAGCAAGCAGGCCATGACCAAGCAGGAACTCGTCGCGCGGATGCAGGAGGGGCAGGCGTGGATCCCCGGCCGCCGGGTCAAAATCGACTTCGGCGGAAGCGAGGGCGCGATCATGCTCGACGGCGCGGCGAACCAAGTCACCGAGGAGGACGGCGCGGCCGAGACCACCATCAAGGTCGGCTGGGACGACTGGCAGCAGCTCGCCGCCGGCCAGCTCGACGGCATGACCGCCTTCATGATGGGCAAACTGAAGGTCGAGGGCGACATGTCCAACGCGATGCAGCTGCAGGGCGTGCTGGCGAAGCTGCGCGGTTGATCGCGTCATTGCGAGCGTAGCGAAGCAATCCAGCAGTGGATCGCCGCGCCGCTACGCTCCTCGGGATGACGAGGAGGAACACCATGGCACTGAAGCTCTTTTATTCACCCGGCGCCTGCTCGATCGTTCCGCACATCGCGCTCGAGGAGGCCGGCGCTCAGTTCGAGCCGGTCAAGGTGGTGCTTGCGGAAGGCCAGCACCTCACGCCCGAATATCTGGCGATCAACCCGCACGCGCGCGTGCCGGCGCTCGGCACCGACCGCGGCGTGATCAGCGAGAATATCGCGATCCTCAACTACATCGCCGACCAATATGGCGCCGCGGGCTCGGTCCCGCGCGGGGATCCCGACGCGGCGGCGCATTGCAACCAGCTGCTCGGCTGGTGCGCCTCGACGGTGCACATCTCCTTCGCCCAGGTGTGGCGGGCCAATCGCTTCACCCGGGACGAAAGCGCCCATCCGGCGATCATCGAGGGCGGGCGCGAAAATCTCGAGCAGCAGTTCGCCGAAATCAATCAGCTGTCGGGCGAAGGCTGGCTTGCCGGCGACGAGTTCAGCGGCGCAGACGGCTATGCGCTGATCTTCTTCCGTTGGGGCAAGAGGATCGGCATGGACATGGGCCGGTTCGCCGGCTGGGCGGCGCTGAACGAACGGACGCTGGCGCGCGCAGCGGTGCAACGGGTGCTCGAGCGCGAGGGCTGGAAGGTCGACGACTTCCGCGCCGAATAGGAGCAGGGAATGCGCAACGGTTGGGCGCTCGGACTCGCGGCTTTGGTCATGGCCGTTCCGGCCGCGGCTCAACCCGCGGCGACGCTCGATGCACGCGCCGCGCAGGCGATCGTCGCCGGCTGCGTCGCTCATTCGACCGCGAAGAAGCAGAGCCATGCGATCGCGGTGGTCGACACGGGCGGCCATTTGGTCGCGGCGCTGCGGATGGACGGCAACGGCAGCGGGATCTTCGACTTCGCTTTGGCCAAGGCCGAGGCCGCTGCCGCCTGGGGCTTTTCGACCGCGCAGATGCTCGAGGGCGCACGCGGGACGCCCGGGTTCGAACGCGCACCGCACGTCGTCATCGTGCCCGGCGGAGTGCCGGTGTTCAGCGCCGGCGGGGCTCGGATCGGAGCGGTCGGCGTGTCCGGCGAGGCACCAGCCGACGACGCGGCGTGCGCCGAGGCGGGGGTCACGGCGGCGGGCCTGCGCACTGCCCGTCCTTGACCGGCGTCGGGCGCGGCGGCAGAGGCCGAGGTCATGCAGAAACTCTATCCCACGGCCGAAGCGGCGCTCGACGGGCTGCTGCGCGACGGCATGATCATCGCCTCGGGCGGGTTCGGCCTGTGCGGTGTCCCGGAGCGGCTGCTCGCCGCGATCCAGGCGAGCGGCGTCAAGGAGCTGACCTTCGCGTCGAACAATGCCGGCATCGACAATGAGGGCATCGGCAAGCTGCTGCGGACGCGGCAGGTGAAAAAGATGATTTCGTCCTACGTCGGCGAGAACAAGGAGTTCGAGCGGCAGTATCTGGCGGGCGAGCTCGAGGTCGAGTTCACGCCGCAGGGCACGCTCGCCGAGCGGATGCGCGCCGGCGGCGCCGGCATCCCCGGCTTCTACACCAAGACCGGCGTCGGGACCCAGGTCGCGGAAGGCAAAGAGGTCAAGCAGTTCGACGGCGAGGCTTATATCCTCGAGCGCGGCATTTTCGCCGACTTGAGCGTGATCAAGGGGTGGAAGGCCGACGAGAGCGGCAACCTCATGTTCCGCAAGACCGCGCGCAACTTCAACCAGCCGGCCGCGACCTGCGGCAAGGTGTGTGTTGCCGAGGTCGAGGAGATCGTGCCGGTCGGCTCGCTCGATCCCGACTGCATTCATTTGCCGTCGATCTACGTGAACCGGCTGATCCTCGGCGCGCCCTATGAGAAGAAGATCGAGTTCCGCACGGTGCGGGAGCGGGAGCCTGCATAATGCCCAAGCCGGTGACCCTTGAGATGCTTCAGAAGATGACGACGAAGCAGAGGATGGTAATCTACGAGCACGCCCGAAATGATGAAGGTCCTGACGCAGACAATGTTGTCAGGTTGCTTCTCGAGAACGGGCTTCTCGACAGCGCCGGTGGCGGCCTGCCGCGCGAGCATCGTGTCATCCAGGACATCGAAGCAGTCTGCCGCTCCAAAGACGGTGTCCGAGCGGCTCTATCCGCTGCGAGCCGTGGCGAGGCACCGATGGCGGGCGTCGATCCATTAATCCAGACCTCCGTCCGCGAGTACGGTCACTTCGATACGACGACTTGGGCTGGAACGTTTGTGGCCGAGGAAGTTGAAGCGCTTGGGTGGCGACGGAAAGGGCAAAAGAAACTCCCTTCCAACTGCATCGCGAAGACCGCCGCTTTCTTCTTATCACCTGAGGAGCAATCCTGATGGCGACGGAAGCGATCACCAAAGGCTGGACCCGCGACCAGATGGCGCAGCGGGCGGCGAAGGAGCTGCGCGACGGCTATTACGTCAACCTCGGGATCGGCATCCCGACGCTGGTCGCCAATTATGTGCCGGCGGGCATGACGGTCACCCTGCAGAGCGAGAACGGGATGCTCGGCATCGGTCCGTTCCCGTACGACGACGAGGTCGACCCCGACCTGATCAACGCCGGCAAGCAGACCGTCAGCCAGCTGCCGCAATCGTCCTACTTCGACTCGGCGCAGAGCTTCGCCATGATCCGCGGCGGGCACATCGACCTCGCCGTGCTCGGCGGGATGGAGGTCAGCCAGGACGGCGACCTCGCCAACTGGATGGTCCCGGGCAAGATGATCAAGGGCATGGGCGGGGCGATGGACCTCGTCGCCGGGGTCAAGAAGATCATCGTCGTGATGGAGCATGTCTCCAAGAACGGCGACCCCAAGTTCATTCCCGAGTGCACGCTGCCGCTGACCGGCAAGAACGTGGTCGACATGATCATCACCGACCTCGCCGTGTTCCAGCGGGCCGATCATCACAGCGCGTTTCGGCTGGTCGAGCTCGCGCCCGGGCTCACGCCCGACGACATCCGCGCCAAAACCACGGCGAAGTACGAGGAATGACCCGGACGAACGCGGAGAAAGTGGCGCTGACCGCCGCTTTGCTCGGCGTCCTCATCCTGCTTTACGCCCAAATCGCTTATTATTTCGGCCTCGGGCCGCGGTGAGCGCACGACGCTTCGCCTTGGGGGAGGCGTTCACCCCCAAAGTGGTGACGACCCTGCGCGAGGGGTATCGCGCCGCCGATCTGCGCGCCGACGCGCTTGCCGGCCTCACCGTCGCCGTCGTCGCCCTGCCACTGGCCATGGCGCTGGGCATCGCCAGCGGAGCGTCGCCGCGCGAGGGATTGGTGACGGCAGTCGTCGCCGGGTTTCTGATTTCCGCGCTAGGCGGCTCGCGCGTCCAGATCGGAGGGCCAACCGGCGCATTTGTCGTCATCGTCGCCGGCGTGATCGCCCTGCACGGCTTTAACGGCCTTCTGCTCGCGACCCTGATGGCGGGCGTGATCCTGATCGTGGCCGGCTATGCCGGTGTCGGCCGGCTGATGCGCTATGTTCCGATGCCGGTGGTCACCGGTTTTACAGCCGGGATCGCGGTAATCATCGCCTCCAGTCAGATCGGCGATTTTTTCGGCCTTCGCGCCGGTCCCGTTCCAGTCGACTTTGTCGACAAATGGGGCGTGTATTGGCGCGCGCTCGGCACGACCAACTGGGCAGCGCTTGGGTTAGGCGCGGCGACGCTGGCGTTGATTATTCTCCTTCGCCGTTTCGTTCCCCGGTTTCCGGCCTATCTGATTGCCATTGTCGCCGCGACCGCGGTCGCGCGGCTGCCGCATCTACCAGTCGAAACGGTCGGTGACCGATTTCCCTCAATGCCCAGTGGTTTGCCCTTGCCACACCTGCCGCACATCTCGCTCGGGCTTGCCCGCGAAGTGATGCCGAGTGCGTTCGTCATCGCCTTCCTCGCCGGCATCGAGGCGTTGCTGTCCGCGACCGTCGCCGACGGAATGACCGGCCGCCGGCACCGTTCGGGACAGGAGCTGGTCGGCATGGGAGTTGCCAACATATTCTCGGCTTTTGGCGGGCTTCCGGCGACCGGGGCGATCGCCCGCACCGCGACCAACATCCGCGCCGGGGCCAGATCGCCGATGGCCGGAATGTTTCATTCCCTGTTCCTGCTCATCTTCATTCTGGTAGCGGGGAAATGGCTCAGGCTGGTGCCGATGGCCGCGCTTGCGGCGGTACTGCTGATGGTCGCCTGGGGCATGAGCGAGTTTGACCGGTTCGTCGCCCTGGTTCGCACCGACGCCGGGGAGCGTGGCATCCTCCTGCTCACATTCCTGCTTACCGTCTTCGTTGACCTGACCGTAGCGATCGGCGTCGGCGTGACGCTGGCTGCGCTCCTGTTCATGATGCGGATGAGCGAGACGGCGGGGCTCGTTCCGCTCGACCCGGAAGAGGACCCGGAACTGCGCGCCAGCCTTCCAGAGGGTGTCGAAGTGCTGCGCTTCACCGGCCCGATCTTCTTCGGCGTAGCGAGCGAGATGCTGGAAGCGCTGCGCCGCGCAGGGCAGCGCCCGCGCGCAATCATCCTGCGGATGGAGCTGGTACCCTACATCGACGCGACCGGAGCGAACGCGCTCGCGACCTTCACCCACCAGGCCCGACACGCGGGCACGGAAACCTGGCTGGTCGGGCTGCAGGAGCAGCCGCGCGAGTTCCTTGGTCGGTTCGAGCCGCGCTTCGCCGGCGCCCGGCGAGCGTCGACCTGGGCGGCGGGGTTGAGACGCCTACGCGCCTCGGCCTAGCTATTTCGGAGCGGTGACCTTGACCGCCGCGGTGCGGACCGCGGCGACCGCCGTGCCGCGCGCCGTCACCGGCTCACGCGGGAGCTGGCCGAACAGCGCCGTGCAGGCGACGTCGACCAGCTGGCGCGGCTGCGCCGCGCTGTCGGGCAGCGGCGTGCAGGACGACGGATTGCCCGCGGCGTCGACATAAAAGGCGAGCTTCACGCCCGGGCCGGTGGTCCCGGCCGGAAGCTGGTTGAGGCTGATCTCGAGGTCCGGGCCGAGCTCGCGCTGCACCGCCGGGCGGTCGGGCCGCTGCCACACCACCTGGCTGCGGTAGACGCCGTAGGCCGCCTGGCCATCGGCGCCGGTGGCAGCAGTGAACTTCGCGCGCTTCAGCGCGACGAAGCAGGCCTGGCGATCGAGCACCTCATAGCCGCTCGACTTGACGATCTTGCAGTCGGCCGCGCGGCCGTCGGGAGCAACGATCACCGCGAACGTGGTCACGCCCTGCCATTCGCGGGCGAAGGCCTTCACCGGATAGTCGTTGAGGTCGAACCAGGGGAGCGGCGTCGTCGGCGCAGTCGCCACCACCGCGCCCGCCAGAAGGGAAGAGATGATACCCATGATCATGCTCCTGATTTCCGAAGGCGCAGCGATATGCCTTTACCGGGGGCGAAGCCACAGGAAAGTCGGGCGGCGCTTCGCTATCACGCCGCGATGATCGCTCCGCGTTGGCGGCCGGCGATTGAGGTCTTTCGCTCGTCATTGCGAGCGAAGCGAAGCAATCCAGCGGCGCTTCTGGATTGCTTCGTCACTGCGTTCCTCGCAATGACGATTGCATGAAAGCACTCCTGTCACACTCCCCCGGCGGGCCGGAGACGCTGCGGCTTGATGACCTGCCCGATCCGATGCCCGGCCCGGGCGAGCTGCTGGTCCGTGTGCGGGCGTGCGCGATCAATTATCCAGACGTGCTGATCATCGAGGACAAATACCAGCTGAAGCCGCCACGGCCGTTCGCCCCGGGCAGCGAGATTGCGGGCGAGGTGGAGGCGGTCGGCGAGGGCGTCGGCGGGTGGAGCGCGGGCGACCGGCTGATCGCCGCAGTCGGATTCGGCGGGCTGGTCGAGAAGATCCTCATTCCGGCGAAAGCGGGAATCCCGCTGCCCGCCGAGCGGTCATTTGCGGAAGGCTCGGCGCTGCTGCTGACCTATGCGACCGCGATCCACGCCCTGGTCGACCGCGGCCGGCTCGAAGCCGGCCAGACCCTGCTCGTGCTGGGCGCCGCCGGCGGTGTCGGCATCGCCGCGGTCGAGATCGGCAAGGCGCTCGGCGCGCGGGTAGTCGCGGCGGTGTCGTCCCAGGAAAAGGCGCAGGCGGCGCGCGAGGCGGGCGCCGACGAAGGGGTGATCTATCCGACCGGCGATCTCGAGCCTCGGGCCCTGTCGCAGCTGTTCAAGGATGCGGTGGGATCGGCCGGGGCGGACGTGATCCTCGATCCCGTGGGCGGCGCTTATGCCGAGGCGGCGCTGCGCAGCATCGGCTGGGGAGGGCGGTTCCTGGTGGTCGGTTTCCCAGCCGGGATCCCGAAGCTGCCGCTCAACCTGACCTTGCTCAAGAGCTGCGACGTGTGCGGAGTCTTCTGGGGCGCGTTCGCGGCGCGCGAGCCGCAGCGCAACGCGGCGCATGTCGAGCAATTGTTCCGCTGGTGGGCGGAAGGGAAGATCGCGCCGAAGGTCAGTGCGACCTACCCGCTCGAGCGCGGCGGCGAGGCGATCGCGGCGCTGCGCGACCGCAAGGCGATCGGCAAGCTGGTGGTGACGCTGGACTGATCAGGCCGCGACCCCTATCTCGCGCGGCGAAGCCTAAGGGGACCACATGACCACTTTCGACGACCGCGAGCGCGCGTTCGAGACCAAGTTCGCGCACGACGAGGAAATGAAATTCCGCATCACCGCGCGGCGCAACCGGCTGCTCGGCGAGTGGGCGGCGCGGCAGATGGGGCTCTCCGACGCCGAGTCCGAATCCTACGCCAAGGACGTCGTCCGCTCGGATTTCGAGGAAGCGGGCGACCATGACGTGGTGCGCAAGGTGCTGGGCGACCTCACCGCCGCCGGGATCGACTGCGACGAAGCGACCATCCAGCAGGCGCTGCGCAACAAGGAAATCGACGCGCGCCGGCAGATCATCGAGAGCAGCAACTTGTAATGCCGATGGCCGCATCCGAGATTTCGGACATGATCAAGGCCGCGATCCCCGATGCCGAAGTGACGATCCGCGACCTCGTCGGCGACGGCGACCATTATGCGGCGCGGGTGGTGAGCAAAAGCTTCGCCGGAATGAGCCGGATCAAACAGCATCAGGCGGTCTATGCCGCATTGAAGGGGCGGGTCGGGGGTGAGCTACACGCACTGCAGCTCGAAACCGCAGTGCCAACGGAGATTACCAGTGAGTGACGCCCAAAGCCGCATCGCCGAGCTCGTGAAAGCGAACGACGTCGTCCTGTTCATGAAGGGCACCGCCCTATTCCCGCAATGCGGCTTCTCGAGCCGCGCGATCGCCATCCTCGACCGGCTCGGGGCGACCTACGAGACGGTCGACGTCCTCCAGGACCCCGAGATCCGCGCCGGGATCAAGGAATATAGCGACTGGCCGACCGTCCCCCAGCTGTACGTCAAGGGCGAGTTCGTCGGCGGGTCGGACATCATGATGGAGATGTTCGAGAGCGGCGAATTGCAGGAGCTGCTGGCGGCGGCCTAGTTGGATGGTTCCCCTCCCCACAAGCTTCGCTCGCAGGGAGGAATGAGATAACGAAAAAGGGGCGGCTCGCGGGACCAGAGAACCGAGCGAGCCGCCCCTTTTGGTTTTGGCGTGGAACCAAGTGGACGCAGCTAGAGTAGCAATGCGCGTGCCAATTCCAGAAAACGGCAAATTTCTGCCACTTTCTATTTGGCATGGGCAGGCGCCGCTCGGCCAGCCGTAAGAAATTCCGACACTTTCCCGCGCCGAATCCACTCGCCGCGGCGGCCTGCCTTTTGACGGACCGCGGCCGCCTCGTTACGCGGCCGTCGTGAACCACACTGCCGATGGCACTTTGCGCGGCTTGCGGGGTTGGGAAAGCCAATGAGCCGCGAAGACCCGGACCTGCACCGCTCGTTGGCCGGACCGAAGCTGTTCTGCGACCTGACGCAGAGCTGGTCCGAGGTCGGCGGCGGCGTGCGCACGTACCTGCTGCACAAGCGGCGGCACATCCTCGAATCGACGCCGCACAGCCATTTGATGATCATCCCGGGCGCCAAGGACGAGGTCGTCGAAGACGAGCGCGCGGTCACGGTCACGATCGCGTCGCCGCGCGTTCCCGGCAGCCCGCATTACCGGCTGATGCTGCGCAACGGAGCGGTGCGCCGGGCGCTCGAGCGCTTCCGGCCCGACCTGATCGAGTGCCAGGACGCGTACAACCTGCCGTGGGCCGCGATCGGCCATCGCAAGCGCTTCCCCGAAACGGCGCTGGTCGCCGCGTATATGACCGACTTTCCGACGGTCTACGTCGAGCGGCCCTTTGCCAAGGTCATGGGCAAGACGCTGGCCGGCCTCTGCGGGCGGATCTGCTATGCCTATTGCGGAGCGCTCTATCGGCGCTTCGACAGCGTATTCGCGCTGAGCGAGAATGGCGGGGTCGCCAAGCTCAAGGCGCAGGGCGTGACAAAGGTCGAGGTCGCCCCGCTCGGAGTGGAGGTCGGCGAGTTCGCTCCGGCCAAGCGCAGCGCCGCGCTGCGCCACCAGCTCGGCCTCGCCGACGACCAGCCCCTGCTGATCTATGTCGGACGGCTCGACGGCGAGAAGAAACCGGACGTCGTCGTCGAAGCCTTTCGCAGCCTGCCCGACTCGCTTGGGGCCAGGCTGGCGCTGCTCGGCGAAGGACCGCTGAAAGACGAGATCGCGGCGCTGCGGGATGAGCGGATCGTGCTGCCCGGCTATGTCCGCAGCCGGCCGGAACTCGCGCGCTGGCTGGCGAGCGCGGATCTCTATGTCTCGGGAATGGCCGATGAGACGTTCGGGGTGTCGATCGTCGAAGCCCAGGCGTCCGGACTGCCGGTCATCGGGGTCGCCGCGGGTGCGATGATCGACCGCGTCACCGCCACGACCGGCCGGCTCGGACCGGTCGGCGACTCGGCGGCGATGGCGCGCAACATCGTCGAGCTGTGGGCCGCGGACCGGGCCGCGATCGCGGAGGAGGCGCGCGCCCAGGCGCTGCAGTTCAGCTGGGAGCGCAGCATGGAAACGCTGTTCGGCCGCGTCTATCCGGCGGCCTTCGCCCGGCGCGGCGATCAGCTGGCCGCGGCCGCGGCGGCGACGTCGGTGCCGCTGGTCCGCGCCTGACGAGTTCAAGGCGCATTCACGTCGCGCCCCCAAAAGGCTAGCAACTGGCTGGAGGCTTGGGGAGATTTTGCCGATGATCGCGTGGCTGTTCCTTCTGGCGGCGGCGCCGGGCGCCGAGGCCGCCACCAAGGCGACCGAGACGCTCGCGGCCAGCTGCCTCGACCACAAGTTCGAGACGACGGTCCACATGACCGGATCCGACGGCAAGCCGCGAGGATCCAAGGTCAAAATCTGCGGCAAGCCGGGACAAAGCGACTCCGACTGGGTCGGAACGCTGAAGGACGCGCTCGACAAAGTGACCGGCGATTCGAAAATGTCGGCCAGCGTCAAGTCGCAACTTGTCGCCGCACTCAACGCCGAAATTGCGCGGCTCACACCGGCCCAGGCGCCGAAAGCGGACGCGGTGGCGGCACCCGCGCCGATCCTCGCGGCGCCCGCGCTCGCTCCGCCGGCGGCGCTGGCGGCTCGGCCGGAAACCGAGCGGGTGCCGCAATATTCGACTTATGCGCCGCTGCCGGCGCCCAAGCCGGCGGCGACCGCGATCGTCGGCGCAGCCCCAGGGCCGCCGCCGCTGCCCGCGCCGCGGCTGACCTTCCGCTGCATGGCCACCAATGCGATCGGTGCGGACGGTCCGTGCGACCAGCTCGAGCGCGAGATGCTGCTGACCGTTCAGGCCGACGAGAACATCCCGGCCGGGACCAGCCTCCGCTTCCTGCGCCGCGGCGACGACCGGGCCGAGGTCGCGCTGCTGACGCTGCGGCGCGGCCAGTCGCAGCGCTTCCCACTGCCGGCCAGGGTTTGCCAGGGCGTCAGCGGCAGCCGGGTCGAGATCCAGGTCGTGCGCACGGCGAGCTCCGGGCCCCAGGTCGTCGATACCCGCGGCCCGTTCGAGCTGCGCTGCTAGCAAGCGGGCCCGGCGCGTGGCACAGGGCGCGACCGTGGATGCGCCTTACGCCAAGCTCGAGCCGGTGGAGGAGGGGATCGCGCGGGTTCTCGCGCACAATCCCTCGGCCTTCACTTATTACGGCACCCAGACCTATTTGCTCGGGACCGACGCGGTCGCGGTGATCGATCCGGGGCCGGACCTGCCGGAGCATGTCGATGCGCTGGTCGCGGCGATCGGCGGGCGGCCGCTGGTCGCGATCCTCTGCACCCATACCCACCGAGACCACAGCCCGGCGTCGCGGGCCCTGGCCGAGCGGACCGGAGCGCCGATCATCGGCTGCGCCCCGCTGGCGATGGAGGGAACCGGGCTCGAGGCGGGGTTCGACGCGGACTATTCGCCCGACCGGGTGCTTGCCGACGGCGAGGCCATCGACCTCGAGGGGAAGCCGATCGCCGCGGTTGCGACCCCGGGCCACACTTCGAACCACCTCTGCTTCGCCTATCAGGGCGCGCTGTTCTCGGGCGACCATGTGATGGGCTGGTCGACGACCGTCGTGATCCCGCCCGACGGCGAAATGGCCGCCTATATGGCAAGCCTCGACAAGCTGCGCCGGCGCGACGACCGGATCTATTATCCGGCGCACGGGCCGGCGATCGACAATCCGCAGCAATATGTCCGGCATCTGATCGGCCACCGGATGCAGCGCGAGAAGCAGATCCTGAAATTGCTCGGCGAGCGGGCGCGCGACATCGCCGCCCTCGTCGCCAGCGCCTATCCCGGGCTCGACCCGCGGCTGGTCGCTGCCGCCGGCGCGTCCGTTCTCGCGCATCTGCTGGACCTTGAACGCCGCGGGCTCGTTGAACGGCGCGAAGAGCAATGGAAAGTCGCCACGGCAAATATATAGCGCTCGCCGCGATCGCCGTTGCGCTGGTGCTCGGCGTCGCCGTCGGACTGGCGACCGGCATCGTCGACCGGATCCTCGGCGGCCCCCGGCCCGAGACGATCGCCAGCGCGAGCCTTCAGTCGATGCGCGCGCAGAATCGGCTGATCGCCTTCGTCGCGCGCTACGTTTCGGTCACCACCTCGACCACCAGCCGCTTCGGGCTGTCGGCCAGACGGACCCTGATCCTGCCCGGCGACGTGCGCTACGAGCTCGACCTGGCGAAGCTCGAAGCGAAGGACGTGAGCTGGGACGATTCGACCCATACGCTCAGCGTCCGGCTGCCCGAGGTCGAGGTCGCCGGGCCCGAGGTCGATTTGAGCGCGGCCCAGGAATATGGCGCGGGCGGGGTGCTGGCGGCCCTGACCAATGCCGACCAGTCGCTCGACCAGGCCAACCGCGCCAGCGCGGTCGCCGACCTGCGCAAGCAGGCCTCGGCGCCGGTGCCGATGCGCCTCGCCCGGCAGGCGGCGCGCCAGGCGGTCGAGCGCAGCTTCGCGATGCCGCTGGTCGCCGCCGGCTTCAAGGACGTGAAGGTGGTCGCGCGCTTCCCGACCGAAGGCACAGACGAAGCTTCCTATCTCGACCTTTCCACCCCATATGAGGAAGCGATCAAGGAAGCGGAGCGGCTGCGCGCCGCCGAAGGGCAAAAATGACCGCACCCGTCCAGAGCCTGAAGGGCCTCGACCTGCTCGCCGAGATCGAGCGGCTGAAGCACGAGCGCAACGCGGTGATCCTCGCCCATTATTACCAGAAGCCGGCAATCCAGGACCTCGCCGATTTCGTCGGCGACAGCCTCGACCTGTCGCGCAAGGCGGCGGCGACCGACGCCGACGTCATCGCCTTCTGCGGTGTCCGGTTCATGGCCGAGACAGCGAAAATCCTTAGCCCCGAGAAGATCGTCGTCCTGCCCGACATGGACGCCGGCTGCAGCCTCGAGGACAGCTGCCCGCCCGACCAGTTCGCGGCGTTCCGGGCGGCGCACCCGGACCATATCGCGCTGACCTACATCAATTGCTCGGCGGCGGTGAAAGCCTTGAGCGACATCATCGTCACCTCGTCGAGTGCCAAGGTGATCCTCGACCAGATCCCGCCGGAGCAGAAGATCATCTTCGGGCCCGACCGGCATCTTGGCGGCTATCTCGCGCGCAAGACCGGGCGCGAGATGCTGCTGTGGCCCGGCATCTGCATCGTCCACCAGGCGTTCAGCGAGACCGAGCTCTTAAAGCTCAAGGCCGAACATCCCGGCGCACCGGTCGCAGCGCACCCCGAATGCCCGCCGCACATCGTGGATCATGCCGACCATGTCGGCTCGACCAAGTCGATCCTCGATTTCGCGCTGACCTCGCCGGCCGAGACGATCCTCGTCGCGACCGAGCCGCATATCATCCACCAGATGGAGAAGGCGGCGCCGGACAAGACGTTCATCGGCGTGCCCGGCGGCGACGGCGCCTGCAACTGCAACATGTGCCCCTACATGGCCCTGAACACGCTCGAGAAGCTGTACGTCGCGCTGCGCGACCTCGAGCCGAGGATCGAGCTGTCCGACGAGATCATGGCCCGCGCCCGGGTGCCGCTCGAGCGCATGCTCGAAATGGCCGGGCGGACGGTGGGCCAAGGCGATGTCGGAACGCCGATCATCGACCAGCCGGCGAAGGTCGACCCACGGATCGACGGCGACTAGGTCGCGATCCGGGCGATCGCTTCCAGGGTCACGGCATTGTTGTTGGGCAGGGTTGCACAGCCGATCGCGGTGCGCGCGTGGCGGCCCGTTTCGCCGAGCCGCTCGACGATCCGTTCGGACGCTGCGTCGATCACCTGGTGGACCTGGGCGAAGTCGTCGGTCGCGTTGACCTGCCCGCGAATCATCAGGATCGCCGCGATCTCGCCGGCCTGGTCGAGCACTGCGAGGAGGTTGTCGGCGGCGCGCCGCGCGGCTTCGCGCCCCTCCTCGAAGGTGAGGTCGCGGCCGACCTTGCCGGTGATCATCGTGCCCTCCCGCGCCGAGCTGATCGCGGAGACGAAAACGAGCTCGCCGTGCCGGGTGAACGGCTCGTACAGCCCGACCGGGTCGGGCGGCGCGCTCAGCCCCGCAGCCACAGCCACAGGGTCGTGAGCAGCATCCCGAGGTTCATGTAGGCGATGGAGGAGAAGCCCGGGGCGCGATAGAGCGGCTGGATGCGATAGCCGACCCAGAAGACGATCCGGAACACCACGAAAGTGATCGCGACCGCGGCGACGATGCCCATCCGGTCGATCGGCAGAGTCACCGCCAGCCCGAGCATGCCGACCAGGAACAGCACGAACTGCTGGAGCGTGTTGTCGGCGACCCGGCCGTTGATGAGGGTCTTCTGATCTTCCTTGCCGAGCGTCGGGTCGATCGCTTCGCTCAAAAAGCGCGCGTTGCCGACCGCGGCGACCATGGCGAAATAGGGCAGGATCGCAACCACCGCCCACGGCAGGGCATAGCCGATCCGATCAGCGGCGGTGTCGTCGAGCGCTGGCGGCACGATCGCCTTCGACAAAGCCCAGACGAGCAACGCCATGCCGACGATGCCGCTGACCGCGCCGGTCGCGACGATTTTCTGATCTCTGGTCATCCGCAGCCCCCCGCTTTGGAAGGGTGCGATCTAGCACATTCGCGCGCTGAAGGCGTCGCTTACTTGCCGCCGCTGTTGGTCTGGGTCGGGGCCTGCTGACCGGTCGCGCCGCCGCCCGGCTTCACCGGAACCTCGACAGTCTTGCACACCTTGCGTCCGCCGAGCCGAGAGTAGCTGTCCTCTTCCTCCTGGTAGCACACCCGCTTTTTGACGGTCTGCGGCTTGGCCGGCTGCGTCGAATCGGCGGTGGTCGTGGCCTGAGCCAGGACGGGAGCACTCATCGTGCCAAGAATCGCAAGCACGATCAAAGACTTACGCATTCATTCACTCCTCAGGATCGGCGGGGAACGGGGGCTTACAGCAGGAAAACCTACGTTAGCAAAGCTGTTTTTACGCTGAACAAACCGAAGCGTGCCGATTGTCAGGCGAATACCTGTTCCAGAGCATTCGTGGTGCCGCCCTCCTTCGTCTCCACAAGCTCGACATAAAGGGCGGTGAGCGTGCTCGCCCAGATCACCTCGATCAGCGCATAGCTGACCAGGCTCAAGGCCGATTGGACGACGACCGCTGCGGTCGTCGCCGTGTTTCCGCTGGCCGTCATGACGAACACCGCCAGGAAGGTCGACCCGAAGACGATGACCAGATAGCCGGCGCACAGCAGGAGAACGATTGCCAGGATCTTCCACCGCTCCTCGTCGACCAATTCCCAGCTGCGGGCGAGCGCTGCCCGGACCCCGAGGCGCTCCCTGACCATGGCCGGAGTGGCGACGGTCCAGCTGACGTAGAGGAACAGGCCCGGTCCGGTGAGGACCATGAGCCCGATCCCGACCAGCGTGCCCATCACCAGGGCCAGCCCGACCAGCGGAAGAAGCATTGAAAGGCTGTCGCGCAAGGCTTCGCCAAACCGCGCCTTGCGATGTTCGGCGTGGGCGATCACGACCGGAGTCAGCGCCGCATGGGTAAGCACCAGCACGGTCACCGACACCGCGATGAGCGCGATTGCCGTGACCCCGGAATAGTCGAACATTTCGAGCGGCTCGGCGCCGTCGGTCGCGGCGCCGAGCGCGCCGAGCCCGAATATGGCGGCCCCGAGCGGAATGACCCCAAGCAGCAGCGCCAGTCCGGACATGACCGCGAAATTTTGTCCGATGGCCGAGAAGGCGCGCGACAGGACGCGCCCGATCTCGAGCCGCTGATAACCATAGGAAGCTACCACAGCACCTTGCCCGATCCGAATTAGTCCGCGCCATTGCGGGGCGGTCGACCGGCGGCCGACCGCCCCGCGACGTCGTTAAGCGAAGACGTCCTCGAGCGCTTCGACGCTGGTGCCTTCCTTCCATTGACGAAGCTCGACGTAGAGGGCGGGCTGGACCGTGCCCCACGCGGCGTTGAACAGGGTATTCAGGATCACGCCGCCGATCACGTTCATCACGCTCATGCCGGCGGCCGCGCTGGCGGGATTATAGGCGGCGAGCCCGACCACGCCGAAGATCAGTGACGCCAGCCAGTAAGCAACGACCACGACGACCAGAATGCCGAATATCGTGCCCTTGGCGCCCTTGGTCAGCTGATTGCTGCGTCCGAGCGCGTCGAACACGCCGCGGCGTTCGACGACCAGGGTTGGCACCGCGACCGACCACATCAGAAGCAGAATGATTCCGGGAACGACCAGCAAAAGCAGGCCGAACATGATTCCGATTGCGGTCACGATGGCGAGCCCGATCAGCGGCAGGACGACGCGCAGGCCGGTCGCGAGGCTCTCGCCGAAGCTCACCCGCTTGCCCTCGGTGGCGCCGATCGCCGCCCGGGTCAGCGCGCCTTGGACGATGGCCGAAATGACCATGGTGATCAGCCACGTCACAAACGCCATCGCGATTATGGCGCTCATCGAGATCGCGCCGGACTGGAGCGCCGCGGGTGACCCCATGCCCAATTGGACGAAGACGTAGGTTATGATCAGCGTCGGCAAAGCGCCGACGAAGAGCGCGAGGCCGAGGATGACGCCCGGGTTGGTGCGGACCGCCGCGAATGCGCGCTCGAACACGCGGCCGGCGGATAAGGAGCGGCCGCCGGACGCGGGTGCAGTACTAGCCATTTCAATCTCCCCCTGTTGGAATGGAAGGCCATTGCTGCGCGAGCGAATTCCGACTGTCCAGCGATTTCGCGCCTTGCGCCCGCGTAACGGTCGGGTATCCCTTGGCCGGTAGCGGGAACGGTGATCATGGAGGCGAGTTCAGCGGCGGCCGGCGGGCCCGATCAGTTCGCGGGCGCGTACAAGGCGCTGCGCGCCGACCCGACTGTCCAGTTCAACCTGACCCCGGCCAGCCCCCAACCGCAGAGCCCGCAATGGCTGCGCGACTTCTTCGAATGGCTCGGTCACGTGCTCGAGCCGGTCGGCCGGTTCCTGAGCTGGCTCGGCAGCTTCATCCCCGATGCGCCCTACGCCAGGATCCTGATGTGGATCGTGATCGCCATCGCCGTCGGGGTCGTCGCGTGGGCGCTGTACAATCGCGTGGTTCACGGCGAGTGGCGGCTGCGCCTGCCGCGGCGCGTTCCGGCCAACATCGAGCTCGAGGAGGAATGGGCGCCGGACGATGCCCCGGTCCGGTCGTGGCTCGAGGAGGCCGAGGCGCTGGCGCGCGAGGGCCGCTATGCCGAGGCGATCCATCACCTGCTGTTCCGCTCGGTCGAGGATATCGCGCGGCGCCGCCCGAACGTCGTCCGGCCGGCGCTGACCAGCCGGGAGCTGGCCGCTTCGCCCGCCCTTCCGGCGCGGGCGCGGGCACTGTTCGCCGGGATCGCCCGGCTGGTCGAGCGCAGCCTGTTCGGCGGCCGGCCGGTCGGTGAGAAGGACTGGGTCGAGGCGCGCGATTCCTACACCGAGTTCGCGCTCGCGGGGGCGTGGCGGTGAGCGAGGTCGCAATCGGCGCGAGCCGCGAGGGCGATGGCGCGTTCCGCCGCGCGACCATGCTGCTGATCGTCGCGATTGGCACGCTCGCTTTCATCGCCACCCTGGTGCTCGGTGCTTATGCGCCGGACCTGCGCTCGGGCAAGAACGGCGGAGCTCACGCTTTGTCGAACGCGGCGACCGGCTTCAGCGGCCTCGTCCGGCTCGCCGAGAAAACCGGCCGGAACCCGGTCATCGTTCGCTCTGCGGGCCAGCTCGACAGCGAGAACCTGGCGATCATCACGCCGGAGGACGCGCAGACCAACATCGGCGACATGCTCGGGCAGCGGGGCGAGGGCATCACGCTCGTCGTCCTGCCCAAGTGGGACACGCAACGCGATCCGCTGAAGCCGG
>DASRAY010000001.1:0-12947 GCA_035637935.1 Sphingomicrobium sp. | reverse complement strand
CGCTGCGACGCGCGCTTCGCGGAGATGATCGAGCACGGCGCCGTGGATGAGGTGAAGGCGCTGCTCGAGCGCAGGCTCGACCCGACCCTCCCGGTCATGCGGGCGATCGGGGTCGCGGAGATCGCCGCCTATCTGCGCGGCGAGACGAGCCTGGCCGAAGCCATCGCCGCGGGCCAGCAGGCGACCCGCCGCTACGCCAAGCGGCAATATACCTGGCTCGCACATCAACCGCCGCCGGATTGGCAGCGGTTCACCGAGCCGCTCGACGTGCATCTCGAAGAAGCGATGGCCCTGTTGCAGCCGACGGGCTAGTCGGCGCACGTGGATCTCATTCGCGAAGCCGACATCGACCCTGCGCCGCTCGCCGGCAAGCGGATCGCGATCCTCGGTTACGGCAACCAGGGCCGCGCTCAGTCGCTCAACCTCAACGACAGCGGCATCGACGTCGTCGTCGGCCTGCGCGGCGGCTCCGGCAGCGCGGCCGAGGCTGAGGCGGCCGGGCTCGAGATCGCGTTGATCGAGGACGCTGTCCGCTCGGCCGACGTGGTCATGATGCTGGCGCCGGACGAGATCCATTCGGCGCTCTATCGGGAGATCGAGCCGAACCTGCGCCACGGCGCCGCGCTTGGTTTCAGCCACGGCCTGTCGGTCCGCTTCGGGCTCGTCGCGCCGCGCTCCGACCTCGATGTGTTCCTGGTCGCGCCCAAGGGCCCCGGGACCGCGCTGCGGTCGCTGTACCAAGGGGGCAAGGGGATGATCGCGCTGTGGGCCGTCGAGCAGGATTCGACCGGCTCGGCCCGCGTGCTCGCCCTCGCCTACGGCCGGGCGATCGGCTGCGCCCGGGCCGGCCTGATCGGCTCGACCTTCGCCGAGGAGGCGGAAGCCGATCTGTTCAACGAGCAGGCCGTCGTCTGGGGCGGCGTCCCGGAGTTGCTGATCGCCGGGTTCGAGACGCTGGTCGAGGGCGGGATCGCGCCCGAGGTCGCGCTGCTCGAGTGCGTCGGCGAGCTGAAGCTGATCGCCGACCTGATCGACGAGCGGGGCATCGCCGGAATGCGCGAGGTGATCTCCAACACCGCCGAGCTCGGCGCTTTGCTCGGCGGCCGCCGAATCGTCGACTCGTCGGTGCGCGAGCGGATGCGGCAAGTGCTCGCCGAGGTCCGCGCCGGCCGCTTCGCCGGCGAGCTCAGCCAGGAAGAGGCCGGCGGCTATGCGCGACTCGAGCGGTCGCGCGCCGAGGCGCGCGGGACCCTGCTCGAGGCGACGTTCAGGAAATTGAGCGAAGCGGAGCGCTGAGGTTCAGCCGATCGGCTCCACAGCCCGCTGTTGCGGTCGGGCGCCGACGCTGGCGCGCTCGAGATAGGCGCGCTGCATGTCGCGGTGGGCCCTGGCGACGTTGGGGTCGCTGGCGGCCACCGCCAGCTCTTCCTCCTCGGCCGCGCGCCGAGCGAAGTACACGCGGTCCTGGCCGTCCATGACTGCCTCCCTCTCTGAGCCGGCGATATAGCACAAAATGCAGCGGAAGTCGTTGCTCAACCGTCCCGACGGGCGCTCGCCTTGCCCCGTTCGATCGCCTCGAGAAGCACGGATTTCGCCTCCTCGGCATCGCCCCAGCGCCCGACCCGGACCCATTTCTCCGGCTCCAAATCTTTGTAATGGGTGAAGAAATGCTCGATCTGCTTCAGGATGATCGAGGGCAGATCCTGCCGCTCGCCGACATCGGTGTAATAAGGAAAGGTCGAGTCGACCGGGACGCAGATCAATTTCTCGTCGCCGCCATGTTCGTCCTCGAGGTTGAGCACTCCGATCGGCCGGGCGCGAACGACGCTTCCGGGGACGAACGGGGTGCGGGCGATGACGAGCGCGTCGAGCGGGTCGCCGTCGGGCGACAGCGTGTGCGGCACGAAGCCGTAGTTGGCCGGGTAGCGCATCGGCGTGTGCAGGATCCGATCGACGAACAGGGCGCCCGACCGGGTGTCGAACTCATATTTCACCGGCTCCCCGCCGACCGGCACCTCGATGATGACGTTGACGCTGTTCGGCGGATCGTCGCCGACCGGGATGAGGTCGATATTCATGGCAGGTGCGGGCCGCTCCTAAACAGGGCGAGGCCGAGGAACAATGCCACCAGGCTCGCGGTGACCGATCCGAGGAGGTAGGCCGCCGCCAGCGCGTAGGCGTTGCGCTCGATCAGCAGCGCGGCATCGAGCGAGAAAGCGGAGAAGGTCGTGAATCCGCCAAGGATTCCGGTGGTGAGGAACAGGCGCATGTCCTGCGGCACCCCGGGCCGGAAGGCGAACCAGCCGGCCAGCAGGCCGATCAGGAACGAGCCGAGGACGTTGACGATCAGGGTCCCGAACGGGAAGCCGTATCCGAACAGCCTCGCGGCGCCGACGTTGACCCCGTGACGAAGCGCGCCGCCAATGCCTGCGCCCACGAAAACAATGAGATAGAGCATAATCCTCCTACCGCTGCACAAGTGCGCCCGTAGGAGCCATCAGCCGATCGGCGGTTATACGGGAGACCCCATTCCCGTCTTGACCTGTAGCAGGGGCCGAGGGCGGACGGAACTGGTCAAGGCGTTCTGAATTCACTGTTTTACTGTATTGATCCACCAAGACATTTGTGAGAGACCGTACGGCGGGAGTTGCGGGAAAGGAGGCGGATGTGGATCACGGCATCGTCGACGTTTTCGCTTATCAGGAGGCGCTGCTGATCGAGGCAGCGTTTGGCATCGCCCTTCTCATCATGGCCTGGGTCGGCTTCCGCCGGTGGCTTGAGCACAAGGGTAGATCGAGTGAGCGCCTTGGCGACCACATGGCCGAGCGCGTCGCCCAGTTCGGCCGCCAAATGGATCAGGTCGACGCTCGATTGAATGCGATCGAGCAAGGAATAAGGAGGAACGAAGGCCAGGCCGTCGCTCAGCTCGAAGCGGAGGGTTCGACCTCGCTTCCCGACCCGACTCTTGCGCGCGGCGACGTCTAGCTTCGCCCGGCCGGCGTTACTTCCGCCCGAACAGTTTCTCGATCTCGCCGTGGCCGAGCTTGACCCAGGTCGGGCGGCCATGATTGCACTGGCCGGAGCGCGGCGTGACCTCCATCTCGCGCAGCAAGGCGTTCATCTCCGCGACCGAGAGGATCCGCCCGGCCCGCACCGAGCCGTGGCAGGCGATGGTCGCGGCGACATGGTCGAGCTTGTCGCGCAGGCTCAAGGGCCCGCCGAGCTCGGCGATTTCCGCGGCGAGGTCGCCGAGCAGCCCGGCGACGTCGGTCTTCCCCAGTGCGGCGGGATACGCCCGGACGAGGATCGCACCGGGTCCGAACCGCTCGATCTCCAGCCCGAGCTCGGCGAGGTCCGCCGCGGCACCCTCGAGCCGGTCGCAATCCGGCTCGTCGAGCTCGGCCACCTCGGGGATCAGCAGCACCTGGCGGGCGACTGCGCCCCCGTCGCGCGCCGCGCGCATCCGCTCGAGGACCAGTCGCTCGTGCGCGGCATGCTGGTCGACGATCACCAGCCCATCCTCGGCCTCGGCGACGATGTAGGTCGCGGCCACCTGCCCGCGCGCGACGCCCAGCGGATAGCTCGGTACGGCCTCAGTTGCAGACTCCGCGCGCCCGGCGGGAGCGTGATCGAACAGGCGTTGCTCCTCCGCCACTCCCGTCATTCCAGCGAAAGCGCGAATCCCGGTTTCTTGAAAGGCAGCGGGACCTCCGCTTTCGCGGGGGTGACGGTTGAGAGCCGCATCGTAGGTCGCGCTCGTTGTCCACATGACCGGCGCCGCAGCCTGTTCGCGCGCGGCGCTGCGCTGGCTTTCCTCGTCGAGCGCGCGGCGGAGGCCGCCGACGATCAGCCCGCGCACCGCCGCCGGATCGCGGAACCGCACTTCGGCCTTGGCCGGGTGGACGTTGACGTCGACGTCCTCCAGCGGGACGTCGAGGAACAGCGCCGCGATCGGGTGGCGGTCGCGCGCGATAAGGTCGCGATAGGCGGCGCGCAGAGCGCCGACCAGCAGCCGGTCCTTCACCGGCCGCGCGTTGACGAACAGATATTGCTGGTCGGCCATGCCGCGATTGAACGTCGGCAGGCTGATGACGCCGGTCAGCCTGAGTCCGTCCCGGGCGCAGTCGATGCCGACCCCGTGGCGGTCGAGCTCATGGCTGAGCAGGGCCGCGACGCGCGCCGGCGCGTCCGACGGCTGCAGCATCAGGATCCGCCGCCCGTCGTGATCGAGTGCAAACGCGACATCGCTCCGCGCCATCGCCAGGCGCTTCACGGCATCAAGGCAGGCGGCATATTCGGCGCGCGGCGAGCGCAGGAACTTGCGCCGTGCCGGGACCTTGTCGAACAGTCCCGCGATCGCCACCCGGGTGCCGGGCGGGAGCGCCGCCGGCCCCTCCCCGGCCGGTTCGCCGTGATCGACCGCGATTCGCCACCCGTCGCTGCCGCGGACCCGGCTTTCGATGCTGAGGCGGGAGACGCTGGCGATCGACGGCAGCGCCTCGCCGCGGAAGCCGAAGCTCGTCACCCGGTCGATCGAATCGTCGGGCAGCTTCGAGGTCGCGTGCCGCTCGAGCGCCAGGCGCATCTCCGACGGGCTCATGCCGCGACCATCGTCGGCAACCTCGATCAGCTCGAGCCCGCCGGCCGACAGCCGCACCGCGACTTGGGCGGCTCCGGCATCGAGCGCGTTTTCGACCAGTTCCTTGAGGGCGCTCGCCGGCCGTTCGACCACCTCGCCCGCGGCAATGCGATTTATGAGCTCCGGAGGCAGCCTTCTTATTGACATATTAACCATTCCTAGCTCATTCGAAGGCGGCCGGCGAAGCGCTGATTTTTCGCGGAAATTCAGGCCGCATTCAATGGGAAGTGTTTAATCGCGAGTGAAGCCGCGGAGCGCCTGTCCGCAGCTTCCACGCAGGTCGGGGATACGGGGATCAATGTTCTGGAATCGCTGGTTCAAGTGGATGTCGCACGACATGGCGATCGACCTCGGGACCGCCAATACGCTCGTCTACGTCCGCGGCCGCGGAATCGTCCTCAATGAACCCTCGGTCGTCGCCATCGAGACCATCAACGGCGTCAAAAAGGTCAAGGCGGTCGGCGACGACGCCAAGCTGATGATGGGCAAGACCCCCGACCAGATCGAGGCCATCCGCCCACTGCGCGACGGAGTCATCGCCGACATCGACGTCGCCGAGCAGATGATCAAGCACTTCATCCACAAGGTCCACGGCGGCAAGATGCGCGCCTGGCGCTTCCCTGAAATCGTGATCTGCGTGCCGTCGGGCTCGACCTCGGTCGAGCGCCGCGCGATCCGCGACGCCGCGTCCAACGCCGGGGCGAGCGCCGTCTATCTGATCGAAGAGCCAATGGCCGCCGCAATCGGCGCCGACATGCCGGTAACCGAGCCGATCGGCTCGATGGTCGTCGACATCGGCGGCGGCACGACCGAAGTCGCGGTGCTCTCGCTGCGCGGCCTCGCTTACACCACCTCGGTCCGGGTCGGCGGCGACAAGATGGACGAAGCGATCAGCTCCTACGTCCGGCGCAACCACAATTTGCTGATCGGCGAAGCGACCGCCGAGCGAATCAAGAAAGAGGTCGGGATCGCCAAGCCGCCGGTCGACGGCATCGGCAAGACCGTGCACATCAAGGGCCGCGACCTGGTCAACGGCGTGCCCAAGGAAATTTCGATCAACCAGGGGCAGATCGCCGAAGCCCTGTCCGAACCGGTCGGGACGATCGTCGAGGGCGTTCGGATCGCGCTCGAGAACACTGCTCCCGAGCTCGCCGCGGACATTTGCGACCAGGGCATCGTGCTGACCGGCGGCGGCGCCCTGCTGCAGGGGCTCGACGAAGTGCTTCGCGACGAGACCGGCCTGCCGGTCACCGTAGCCGAGGACCCGCTGACCTGCGTCGCGCTCGGCACCGGCCGCGCGCTCGAGGAAGAGCAGTTCCGCGGCGTTCTGCAGACGGCCTAGCGAGGGCCTGAGGCGTGGCGACCGCGCGCCCCGGCTGGTCGCGCCGAGCCCAATACGGGCTGTTCTTCAGCTTTCTCGCGCTGATCGCCGGGATCCTGATCGGCCTTCTCCTGCTGGCCCTGTCGATCTTCGCCCCGGCGCGGTTCGACAGCGTGCGCGGCGCCGCGCTCGACGTCACCGGTCCGGTCGCTTCGGGGTTGCATGAGGTCAGTTCCACCGTCGAGGGCCTGTTCACCGGTGCCGGCAACTATTGGGACGCCGCCGGCCAGAACGGCAAGCTGAAGCGCGAACGCGATGCAATGGCACGCCAGATCCTCACCGCCAATGCGGTGCTGCAGGAAAATCGCCAGCTCAAGGCCTTGCTCAAGCTGCGCGAGCGGGAGCGGGGCGCGGTCGCCGTCGGCCGCCTCGTCGGCTCGTCCTTCAGCAGCCCGCGGCGGTTCGCGATCCTCTCGGCGGGGTCGAGCGACGGGGTCCGCATCGGTATGCCGGTGCGGTCGCCCGACGGCCTCGTCGGGCGGGTGATCGATGCCGGCGCGCTGGCCTCGCGCGTGCTGCTGGTGTCCGACCGCAACAATATCGTTCCGGCACGGGTGCTGCGCGGCGGGCTCCCGGTTATCGCCCAGGGCCGCGGCGACGGGACGATCGACGTCCGCCCGCTCGAGGTCGGACGCAACCCGTTCAAGCGCGGCGACATCATCATCACTTCGGGCACCGGCGGGCTCTATCCGCCGCTGGTCCCGGTCGCCCGGGTGGTCAAGCTCGACGACGACGGCGCGGTCGCGCTGCCGCTCGCCGATCCGGCCAATGTCAGCTTCGCCGTGGTCGAGCCGCCCTACGAGCCGGCTGCGGCCGCCAGCGACTCGCCAGCTCCGTCGGAGGGACCGTAATGGTCCGCGCGGCGCTCTCCACCAGGCGCAGGATCGGCCAGGGCCCGAAGCCCTTCGCGATGATCGCACCGGCAGTATCGGTCGTCGCCGCTTCGTTCCTGGCCGCCCTGCCGATCGTCACCTCGAGCGGCTGGTATCCCGACTTCGGCTTCCTCGCGCTGATCAGCTGGCGCCTGCTTCGCTCGGACCCGTGGCCGGCCTGGTGGGCAGCGCCGATGGGGCTCGCCAACGACCTCATCACCGGCTCGCCGATAGGCTTGTCGGTGGCCTTGTGGAGTGCGACCATGCTCGCGCTCGACCTGATCGATCGCCGCACGATGTGGCGCGATTATTGGATCGAATGGGTGCTTGCCGCGGTGCTGATCGCGATCGACGAAGGACTGCAATGGCGCGTGGCCGCGGCGGTCGGCGCGCGCGTCCCGATCGCCGCTGTCGGGCCGCCGACCATCATCTCGATCTGCATCTTTCCGTTGAGCGCGTGGCTGGTGTCCCGGCTCGACCGGTGGAGGCTGGGGCGATGAACCGGCCGACTCGCCTGACGACGGCGCATCAGTCGATCACCTTCTCGCGCCGGATGCTGCTGCTCGGCGGCGCCCAGGCGACGGTCGGCGCCCTGTTGATCGGCCGTCTCGGCTGGCTGTCGATTGCCCAGAACCAGAAATATCAACTGCTAAGCGAGAGCAATCGGGTCCAGCTCATCCCCGTCCCGCCCCGGCGCGGGTGGATCATCGACCGCAACGGCAAGCCGATCGCGATCAACAAGGCGAGCTTCCGGGTCGACATCATCCCGCAGCAGCTGACCGACGGTCCGCGGGTCGTCCGCCAGCTCGCGCAGCTGCTGTCCCTGCCGCCCGACGAGGTCGACCGGATCAACAAGGAGCTCGAGCGCAGCCGCGGCTTCCAGCCGGTCTCGGTCGCCGACAATATCGCCTACGAGCAATATGCCGCGATCACGGTCCGCCTGCCCGAGCTGGCGGGCGTGGCGGCGTCGCGCGGCTTCACCCGTTTCTATCCGGGCGGGACGTCGGTCGGCCAGCTGGTCGGCTATGTCGGCGCGGCGAACGAAAAGGAATATGAGGCGGAGGACAAGAACCCGCTGCTGCTCGTGCCCGGGGTCAAGATCGGCAAGGAAGGCCTCGAAAAGTCGCTGGAGCAGACGCTTCGCGGGCAGCCCGGCGGCCAGCGGGTCGAGGTCACCGCGCGGGGCAAGCTGGTCAAGGAGCTCGACCCCAAGCCCGACCGCAGCGGCGGGACCGTCCAGCTGACGATCGACTCCGACCTGCACGAATATGCGGCGCGGCGGATCGGCGACCAGTCCTGCTCGGTCGTCGTCCTCGACGTCACCAACGGCGACATCCTCGCCATGCCCTCGATGCCGTCGTTCGATCCCAACAATTTCTCCGACGGGATCAGCCGGAACGAATGGAAGATGCTGTCGCAGGATGACCATTTGCCGCTGGTCGACAAGGCGCTGGAGAGCCTCTACCCGTCGGGCTCGACGATCAAGCCGTCGATGGCCATGGCGCTCTTGAACGCCGGCGTCGACCGCAAGCACCGGGTCAATTGCACCGGCTCCTATCCGCTCGGCAATCACGTGTTCCACTGCGACAGGCGCCATGGGCCGGTCGATATGGACGCGGCCGTGGTCCACAGCTGCGACATTTATTTCTACGACATGTGCCGCCGGGTCGGCGCCGAGAAGCTGGCGCCGATGATCCGTTCGATGGGCTTCGGCGAGAAGTTCGACCTGCCGTTCGACAACCAGCGCTACGGCACCGTCCCCGATCCGCAGTGGATGATGCGCAAATATCATCGCGAGTGGCAGACCTACGACACGATCAACATGTCGATCGGCCAGGGCATGGTGCTGATCAACCCGCTCCAGCTCGCCGTGATGGCCAGCCGCCTGGCGACCGGCAAGCGGGTCATGCCGCGGCTGCTGAAGAACCAGCCGGTGAAACCGCAGTCCCACCTTGAGGTCGACCGGGATCATTTGGACTTCATTCGCAAGGCGATGTGGGGCGTGGTCGATCACGGCACCGCGGCCGGCGCCAAGCTGCCGCTCGACGGGATCCAGATGGCGGGCAAGACCGGGACCGCGCAGACCCACCGTTTGTCCGATGCCGAACGCGGCAATTACACCAGCGCGACTTGGAAGCTGCGCGACCACTCGCTGTTCATGGCGTTCGTGCCGTTCGACAACCCGCGCTACGCGGCCGCGGCGATCGTCGAGCACGGCGGCTTCGGGGCGGCCGTCGCGGCGCCGCTGATCCGCGACACGCTGACCTTCCTCTACGACCGGCAGAAAGCGATCGCCGCCCTGCAGGGCTTCGAGCAGAGCATCGGCGGCACGCTCGAGGAACGCACGCGGCACAAGACCGCCCGCTGGCGAGCCGCTAACGGCCTGCCCCCGCTCACCGACCAGGCATGATCACCTCGGCCATCATTCCGAAGCCGCTCGCGCGGCTGCCGTGGCGCTTGATCTTCCTGGTCGCGGCGATCGCCGGGTTCGGCCTGCTCGTCCTCTATTCGGCGGCCGGCGGCTCGGTGCAGCCGTGGGCCCTGAAGCAGGCGGTGATCTTCATGGTCTTCCTCGGCATCGCGGTCGGCATGTCATGGGTGAGGGAATCGACCATCAAGGCGGTCACCTTCCCGCTCTACGCGGTCACGCTGGTCATGCTGGTCGGAGTCGAGGCGCTCGGCTTCGTCAGCAAGGGCGCCCAGCGCTGGCTCGAGCTCGGCCCGATCCGGCTCCAGCCGTCGGAGTTCATGAAGCCGGCGATCGTCCTCACCCTCGCCCGCTTCTACGAGCTCGTCCCGGCCGGCGAGATCCGCAAGTGGCGCGCGATCTGGCCGGCCCTCCTGCTGCTCGGGGTTCCCGCCTTCCTGATTCTCGTCCAGCCCGACCTCGGCACCTGCATCATGGTCGTGCTGTGCGGCGTGACGGTGATGTTCCTCGCCGGCCTGCCGTGGTGGATCTTCGCCGGCCCGGCGGTCGCGGTCGCGGTCGCCGCGCCGATCGCCTACAATCTGCTCCACGGCTACCAGCGCAAGCGGATCGACGTGTTCCTCAACCCGGAGAGCGACCCGCTCGGCGCCGGCTACCACATCAGCCAGTCGAAGATCGCGATCGGCTCGGGCGGAATCTGGGGCAAGGGCTTCCTCAACGGCAGCCAGAGCCACCTCGATTATCTGCCCGAAGGTCACACCGACTTCGTCTTCGCCACCATGGCCGAGGAATGGGGGCTGGTCGGCGGCGTGTTCCTGATCCTCGCCTTCGCCCTCGTCATCCGCTGGGGGATGCGGGTCAGCACCAATGCCCGCACCCGCTTCTCGCAGCTCGCCGCGGCCGGCCTCTCGGCAACGATCTTCTTCTACGTGTCGATCAACCTGATGATGGTGATGGGCCTCGCGCCGGTGGTCGGGGTCCCCCTGCCCCTGGTCAGCTTCGGCGGCTCGGCGGTGATGACCGTGATGCTGTGCCTCGGCCTGCTGATGGCGCTCGAGCGGCAGCAGCGGACGGTCTCGTCGCTCGCTTGAATTGCGACGGTTGCGCCCCACCTAAGCCCATGCTACCGGCGCCGCCGCTCAAGGCGAAATTGCGCCGGAGCTCTCGCCTCACGGCAGTGGACGCATAGCTCAGTTGGTAGAGCAGCTGACTCTTAATCAGCGGGTCCTAGGTTCGAGCCCTAGTGCGTCCACCATTTTTTCCAGCAAAACCAACAAGCTACTGGGTTGTGCTGCACTCGCGGTGGATGCGAGCGTCAGCGTGCTAGCGCTATGCTAGCCGCAAGAGGCGCAAACTAGTCACTGGGTCCTGCACCGGCCGGACCCTCCGCTGGCGGGCCAATCTTCTTGCCGACCTCATCGATGAAACTCGACGAGATGGCGATAATGTTTTCGCAGAATTCAGCCATCACCGGATATGTCCGCTCACGCCGCTGGTGTCCGGCGCCGAGATCAATGTCCATTTCGTGAACGATCTGATTACGCGCATCGAAGGCACGCTTTGTAGCCTCCGGATCAGCCATGATTTCGTCACGCGTGATTGCGAAGTGCGCGGCGACCTTCAATAGCTGGTCGCGGGATTGGAGACTATCCGCACCAAGGTGGGCCTTAAGGCCCGCGACCAAAGTTGATCGTGGATCGAAGCTCACCAGAAGTTGAGCCAATAGGCTGGCGTCGAAGACACTTCCGGCTGTGCGATCGGTCTCCTCGCTCGCGGGCGTCCGCTTCAACCTCCGCTCGACGAACTTTTGAAACTCCCGTTGTGCGCCAAGGTCATGCTGAAGAACGTCGTGGAGACTATCTTCAATCAGCTGCTTGACGACCGCATCGAGCCCGGAGCATGCGAAAAGGAGCATTGCGCGTAGCAAGTCTTGGGCGCTGTTCGCTTGCTCAAGGTCCCCCGCCTCTCCGCTTTCCAATGTGATTTCGTAGAGGGAGTGGAAGTTGGTAAGCGCTTTGATCGTCTGATTGTGGACGAGATGAGCTCGGACAACTTGGGCTGCAACCCCTTCGGTGTCTTTCGCTTCGAGAGCGATAGCCACTTCAAATGCGTCGGGAGCGGCGGCATCCTCGGCCATTAGGAGTCGCTCAGTTCTACGTCAGTCATACCGGCCGGCATTCTGAAGTAACCGGCGTAGCCCGGATACCCTGGATAGCCGGGGTAGCCCGGATATCCGGGATATCCGGGGTAACCCCGGTATGGAACATAGTGCCGGCGCAGGAGGCGGTTCGGCTGCACAATATGGCCTAGATACATGCCCGCCGTATTCACGACGTGTTCGTTGTCCCAAGGAAGCCAGCCAATCCAAGTTCCGTTCGTGGAGTAGAGATACCTCCCTTTGCGGAAGGCGATCCACTTCCCGGATGAGTCAAAAAGATACTGCACTGCCACGGCAAGGGCTTACACCCACCACTACCGTGTTTGCCAGTCGACACCCCGAGAGCGAGACTTGGCAGTATCCGTGGCGCTGGCGTTGACTCTCGCCGTGGCGGGCAAAGGTGTCGGCGGCACAGGCTCCTGCGGTAGGTGCTCGGCGTCGCAAGCTGCTAGCCACGCCGGAACACCCTCGACGCTCACCGTTCCCACACGCCGTCGCTGTGCCAGCGGCGCACAGCCATCAGGACGGTTGGCATGTCGATTGGGTCCAGCAGGCCTGCGTCGATGTTCGCCAGACACTCTGCCTCCCAAGCGCCGAGTGAGCCGTACGCAAGCTCAAAGGGAGAGCTTGGCGCGCGCACCTGCTCTAGCCGCTGGACCCTTGCGAGCATGGCACGGACCGACACGTGGTCACTCCCCGCGGAGCTTGGCAGCGAGCGCTGGTGCGATGCGTAGGACACGCGCTAGGTGCACGGCGAGGTATTGCCGCTTGTACTGAGAGTCAGCGACATGCCGGCGCATTAGGCCGTCGCCCAGTTCGCGTTGCTTCTCGGCCTCAAGACTGCGGCGCTCGTCCAGCGGCAGGTCAGCGGCTCGGCCCGTCATGATTGCAATACTCCCATGTCAGCGAGCAGCGCGATGGCGTCCGCGCGGGCGTCGGGATCGCTGCTCTCGCGCACTACCTGCGTCAGCGTGCGAACAATCTGCTGGCGCACGTCCGCGTCCATTGGTTCGGGGTGGTTGGGGAGCTTGATGCCAAGGAGGTTGCGCACCTCTGGCCCCGTCATTGGCAGCACCTTGATCTGGCTTCGGTGTTCTTCGAGGAACAAGTCGGCGCGCGCGAGCGCCACATCGTAGTTCGTGACGGGGTCGATGTATGCTCGACGTCCGTCAATGAGCGTCACCACGAACAGGTCGAGCTTGCCGGGCGAGATCGTGGTTACCCGGTAGCGTGGCTCCCAAGATAAGTAGGTCATATCTGCTTCGCCTCCAGTGTGATGATCCGCTCCTCAAGCTCTTCGACGGCGCGCGCGTTGCTGAGGGTGCCAATCGCGTCTCCCATCAGTTCTTCTCGCAGCCCACGCGGCCGTGTTAGGCGGCGCTCATGGTGGTTGAGGCGGCACAGGCCCCAAGGGTGGTCAACGGCATCCCGCGGTTCGGGGATGTCGACAATTATTCCGAGAGCTTCGG